>CBFIFL010000004.1:0-72486 GCA_965661855.1 Flavobacteriales bacterium | reverse complement strand
CTCTTGTGAATCGGCTGGAGACTATGCCAGTGGAACAAATCACACTTTACCAACCAATGGTTTTGCTAAACAATACAGCGGGGTTTCCTTAGACAGTTTTCAAAAGAAAATCACCTTTCAAAAACTTTCTGAAACCGGAATACTTAATATTGGTCAGGCCGTTGAGATCATGGCTGAAACAGAGGAGTTAATCGCTCATAAAAAAGCCATGACTCTTAGGTTAGAATACATTAAAAACAATAACAATGACTAAATCAAGACTAGATATAAAAGACTTCATGCGTCAAAACATCAGAAACTTGAAAGCTTACACAACAGCGAGAAATGAGTTTACAGGTCAAGCTGACGTTTTCTTAGATGCAAATGAAAATCCTTATGGAGATTTAAACCGTTATCCTGATCCTCAACAAATCGCGATAAAGCAAATTTTATCTGATTTAAAAGGAATGAAAACAGAACAAATGTTTGTTGGAAATGGATCTGATGAAATCATCGATATTGCTTTCCGAATTTTCTGTGAATCAGGCAGAGATAAAGCTATCTGTTTTACTCCTTCTTACGGAATGTATCAAGTGAGTGCAGACATCAATGGAGTTGAACTGATTGAGGTTCCAATGGAAAGAGATTTCATTCCTGATCCAAGAAAAGCTCTTGAATTCATTGATGATAGTGTAAAGTTGATGTTGCTATGCTCTCCGAATAATCCGACAGGGAATTCCATTCCGAAAGAAACCATCATTGAATTATTAGCATCTTTCAAAGGAATTGTTGTGGTAGATGAAGCATACATTGAATTTTCAGATAAAGAATCAATGACTTCTTTAATAGAAGAATATCCACAATTAATCGTTTCTCAAACCTTATCAAAAGCATGGGGATTAGCCAATTTGAGAATTGGTTTAGCATATGCTTCCGAAGAAATGGTTTCCTGGTTTAATAAGGTAAAGGCACCATACAATGTTAGTGGAGCAAGTCAAGCTGAAGCATTAAAGGTTTTGAAAAACCAAGGACCAGTTCTTAAAAGGATCGATCAAATCTTGAAGGATAAACAAAAGCTTATCAAAACCTTAAGTGAGCTTTCATTTGTCAAAACCATCTTCCCTTCTGATGCTAATTTTTTATTGGTGGAAATGGAAGATGCAGATAGCATTTATGAATCACTTTGTAATGTTGGAATCATTGTGCGAAACAGATCTAAACTGATTGAAAACTGTCTGAGGATTACCATCGGTTCGGAAGAAGAAAATGCGAGATTAATTAATGCACTAAAATACTTGTAATGAAAAAGGTCCTATTTATAGACAGAGATGGAACGCTAGTGAAAGAACCACCAATCGATTTTCAATTAGACTCTTTGGAAAAACTAGTCTACTACCCAGGTGTATTTCAATGGCTGTCAAAAATCGTTCAAGAACTTGATTTTGAGATCGTAATGGTAACAAACCAAGATGGATTAGGGACAAAATCCTTCCCTGAAGACACGTTCTGGCCAACTCACAATAAAATCATTGAAGCATTCAAAAATGAAGGAATCGAATTCAAAGAGGTCTTAATTGATCGCTCATTCCCTGAAGAAAATGCTCCAACTCGAAAACCGAGGACCGGATTACTAAATGAATACATTTACGGTAATTATGATCTAGGTAATTCTTTTGTTATTGGAGATAGAGCAACGGATGTTGAACTTGCAACAAACCTTGGAGCAAAAGGAATTTTCATTGGTGATGAACTAGACGAAGCTGTCCTTTCTACATGGAATTGGTCTGAAATTTATTCTTTCTTAAAGAATCAAGACCGAACAGCTTCTATTGAAAGAAAAACAAGTGAAACTGATATCAAAATAGACATCAATCTAGATGGATCTGGTGTTTCTAATATTTCAACAGGAATCGATTTCTTTGATCACATGTTGACTCAAATTTCGAAACACGGAAACCTGGATTTAGACATTAAGGTTAAGGGTGATTTAGAAGTAGACGAACACCACACGATTGAAGACACTGCCATCGCGTTAGGTGAATGTTTTGCGGAAGCTTTAGGTTCAAAAAAAGGCATAGAGCGTTACGGATTCCTTTTACCTATGGACGATTGCTTAAGTCAGGTTGCCATAGATTTTGGCGGACGACCATGGTTGGTTTGGAAGGCTGATTTTAAAAGAGAAAAGGTAGGAGAAATGCCAACTGAAATGTTCTTCCACTTCTTTAAATCGTTCTCAGACGGAGCGAAATGTAATTTGAATATCAAATCTGAAGGAGATAACGAGCACCACAAAATCGAATCTATTTTCAAAGCTCTTGCCAAAGCCATTAAAATGGCTAAAAGTAAAACAGGAGGAAATAGTATTCCAAGCACAAAAGGAAGTCTATGATCGCTATTATAAAATACAACGCCGGTAATGTTGAATCTGTCCAAAACGCCTTAAATCGTTTAGGAGTAGAGAGTATTATTACTGATAAAGTGGAGGAAATAAAATCGGCTAAAAAGGTTATTCTTCCAGGAGTTGGAGAAGCTAGTTCTGCAATGAATTACTTAAAAGAACGAGGACTTGATGAAGTCATTAAAAACTTAACTCAGCCTTTTTTAGGGATCTGTTTAGGAATGCAATTGCTTTGTGAGTATTCCGAGGAAGGAAATACGGCGTGTATAGGTGTATTTGATACTAAAGTGAAGAAATTTCCACCACAGGATAAAGTACCGCACATGGGTTGGAATAACTTAGGATCTCTGTCTTCTCCCCTTTTAAAAGGAATTGAATCAGACACAAATGTGTATTACGTGCATAGTTTTTACGCTGAAATTTGTGAAAACACTAGCGCAGAAAGTAACTACATCCTCCCTTTTTCAGCCATGCTAGAAAAAGATAATTTTTACGCGACTCAATTTCACCCAGAAAAATCGGCTGGAATTGGTGAACAAATTTTGAAAAACTTTATTGACTTATGAGAATCATCCCAGCTATAGATATCATTGATGGTAAGTGTGTTAGATTGAGTAAAGGAGATTACAACTCCAAGAAAATATACAATGAGAATCCTTTAGAAGTTGCTAAAGAATTTGAAGATGCAGGTATTCATTATTTACACCTGGTCGATTTAGATGGAGCTAAATCAAAGCATGTGGTCAACTATAAAATATTAGAACAGATTTGCGTTAAGACCAATTTAAAAGTGGACTTCGGTGGTGGAATCAAATCTGACGAAGACATTAAAATTGCATTTGAATCTGGAGCTAATCAAATCACCGGTGGAAGCATTGCTGTAAAAGATGCCGAGCTTTTCGAATCTTGGATAAAGACTTACGGGAGTGAAAAAATCATTCTTGGAGCAGATGCTATGAACGGTAAGATTGCAACAGATGGATGGTTAGAAACGTCAGAAATGGAGCTAATCCCATTCATTAAAGAATATCAGTCCAAAGGAATCGAATACGTAATTTGTACAGACATCAGTAAAGACGGTATGTTGGAAGGTTCAGCGAATGATTTATATAGAGATATTTTAGACCAAGCTGACATCAAGTTAATTGCAAGCGGAGGAGTCACTTCCATGAAAGATATTGAAGAATTGATTGAAATGAAGTGTGATGGAGCAATCATCGGAAAAGCCATTTACGAGGGTAGAATCACGCTTAAAGAATTAAGTACGTTATGCTAAAAAAGAGAATCATTCCCTGTTTAGATATACAAGACGGTAGGACGGTTAAAGGAGTTAATTTCGTGGATATTATTGACGCTGGTGATCCGGTTGAATTAGCCAAAAGATACGTTGACGAAGGAGCCGATGAATTAGTCTTTTTAGACATCACCGCTACCGTTGACAAAAGAAAGACATTAGCAGATTTAGTTCAAAAAGTAGCTAAAACCATTAATATTCCTTTCACTGTTGGCGGCGGAATTTCATCGGTGGAAGATGCAAAAAGAATCATTGATTCAGGGGCAGATAAAATCTCGGTAAATTCTTCAGCAGTTAAAAATCCGGGACTAGTAAAAGAATTAGCGGACGAGTTTGGTAGTCAATGCGTAGTAGTAGCTATCGATACTAAATGGATTAATGATGAATGGAAGGTATTCGTTAAAGGAGGAAGAGAAGAAACTCCTCTCCTAACCCTTGATTGGGCGAAAGAAGTAGAATCACTTGGAGCGGGAGAAATACTTTTAACCTCTATGAATAACGACGGAACGAAAGATGGATTTGCCATTGAAATTTGCGACTTGATTTCAAAATCAATCAACATTCCAGTTATCGCTTCGGGAGGAGCTGGAAACGCGAATCACTTCTCTGAAGTCTTCACCAAAACCGATGTTTCTGCAGCTTTAGCAGCTAGTATTTTTCACTTCTCCGAAGTAGCGATACCCGACTTAAAACAAGATTTAAAATCAAAAAACATTTCAATAAGATGATCGATTTCAAAAAAGGAAACGGATTAGTACCCGTTGTCATTCAAGATAATAACACCCTTCAGGTTTTAATGTTGGGATACATGAACGAAGAGGCTTTTGAAAAAACAAAAGCAGAACGTCTTGTAACCTTCTATTCCAGATCTAAAGAAAGATTGTGGACCAAAGGAGAGGTTTCAGGAAATACCTTGACAGTTAATTCTATAATTATTGACTGTGATCAAGACACTGTTTTAATCAAAGCCACTCCCGCCGGACCAACTTGTCATACCGGTGCTAAAACATGTTTCTCAGAAGAAACCGCTAAAGGCTTTTTATACGAACTGGAATCTATCATTCACGATAAAATCGACAAAAACGATCCTGATTCATATACCAATCAACTATTCCAAAGAGGAATCAATAAAGTCGCCCAAAAAGTAGGTGAAGAAGCAGTAGAAATTGTAATTGAAGCAAAAGATGACAATGATGTTTTATTCAAAAACGAAGCAGCTGATTTACTGTATCACTTTTTGATTTTATTGAAAGCTAAGGGCTTTAAGTTGGAGGATATTGAGGAAGTTTTGTTGGGGAGGAATTGTTAGGTTTGTGTTTATGACAGAGCAAGAATTTATAAAAAGTATCAAAAGATCTAATCTTCTCGACAATCTATTTCAGGGAATATTAATAGCCTTTGAAATCACCGTTTGCATTGGTTCCTTATATGTTGCCTTTAACAATAATATTACGTCAAAATCTAAACCTGCATTAATCGTTACCGCAATAATTTTTCTATCACTGCTCTTCTTAACATTGATAGGAATAAAATCTAGAAATAAAGTTCTTCATATAAGTAACGAAAAAAGTAAGGAAGAAAATGCCACACGCGTTTCACAACTTAAAAAGCATGTGCAAGTAAAAAATCATTATCAATTTGAAAATCATTCATCAATTGAGATAAAAGCTAAAAGGTTGTTAATATTAGAATGTGAAGTTTTGGTACTTGAAAACAAACTCCTAATACACTTTAAAAAACCGTTTGGATTTAAAAATATTAGAAACCACATTCTACAAATTTTGAAATCCTAGTTTATTAAACTCCTTAAGTTTACCTGAAGCTATTGTTTTCGGGCGACCGCAAGGGTAGCCCCTACTATACTTGTTAACACCCAACGTAGGGGCTACCCTTGCGGTCGCCCGAATAATACTTGTTAAAATTTCGCTAAAGTATCTACCTACTCTTCGGTTTCAACTACTTGCTTTTCCACCTCAACTTCTTCGAATACCAAAGTCATTTCCTCAATCAAGTGACCTGCTCCAGCGTACTTATCGATGATGAACAAAATGTATCTCGCATCTGTTACGATATTTCTACAAAGCGTTTTATCATAGCTGATATCACTCATTGTGCTTTCCCAACATCTGTCAAAGTTGATTCCAATGAAATTTCCTTCAGCATCAATTACCGGACTTCCTGAATTTCCTCCAGTGGTATGATTTGAAGCTAAGAAGCAAACCGGTAATTTACCGTTCGAATCCGCATACTGTCCATAATCTTTAGACTTATATAATTCAATCAACTTATCCTGTAAATCGAATTCATAATCTCCAGGGATATATTTTGCTAAGATTCCATCAGCGTAAGAAACATGATCATAAGTCACGCCGTCTTTAGGCTTAAAACCTTGCACTTTACCGTAAGAAACTCTCATTGTACTATTCGCATCAGGATAATATGTCTTCTCTGACATTACTTCCATTTGTGCCTTCATGTACGTTCTCATCAACAAAGATTCTTGATTGTAAAAATTATCAAGAGCATCTCCGTATTTCGTTCTATACATAGAAAGGAACGAACTTACGATCTTATATAATGGATCTTTCTGTACCGTTTTGCTTAGTTTACTGGCTTTACCGTTAAGTAATACTTCAGATTTTGACTGATCTGTAAACACAGATTTATCAAAAACCCATGACATTGCTTTATTGAAATCTCCTTTAAACTTGTTATTTAATTCTCCTATGTAATCTGGAATATATGCAGCATCCATGGTTTGAACGTAGTACGTTAAAAGAGAAGCAATAATCTCTTTATCCAGATCAGCATCATAACCTTTAAAGAATCCACTTACTGCCTTTTTACGCTTTTCTAATTCCGTATTATAATCATCTTTCTTACCTGTTAATCCTAACGATGCTAAATTTTCAAACTTACGTGCATGGTATAAAATCTCCGGATTTCTGAAGACGATTTCACTCATTAAGTCATTGAACAATTTATTGTTTTTGTTCTCTGTGTACAGCTTTTCAAAATCAGACAATAAATTCCCGTAATTCTTTTTCCACTCTGGGTTAGCGTCAACCCTAGTCATGAATTCCTTTTCAAAAGCTTGCTTGCGTTCGACACCCTTCGTTGTACTAACACCTTCACTTTCTCCAATCCACTTTTTCCAATAATTAGCAACACCTGCAAACTTCGAAGCATACTTAATTCTAGTAGCATCATCCTTTCTCATTTTAGCATCCATAATGTCCAATGCTAATTCTCTAACCTTGATTTTATGTGGGTTTAAATCATTTACAATTTGAGAAACAGCAAATGAAGAAAGGTATTCGTTCGTTCTTCCAGGAAACCCGAAAACCATTGAGAAATCACCTTCTTTAACCCCTTTCATTGAAATTGGTAAATGGTGAGCTGGATGGTAAGGAACGTTCTCCTCACTGTATTCTGCTGGTTTATTATTCTTATCAGCGTAAATTCTGAAAATTGAAAAATCTCCAGTGTGTCTTGGCCACATCCAGTTATCAGTATCAGCACCAAACTTACCTACGCTTGAAGGTGGTGCACCAACAAATCTGATATCCGTATAAGTAACCGTAATAAAAGCGATATACTTGTTTCCTTTAAAGAATGGCTTAACCACTATATCTTCCCACTCTTCTTTCGATATCTTCTCTTTTATTCTCTCAATATTTCTAGCTATGATCTCTTGACGTTTCGGCTCATCCATTTCTGAATTAATGCTATCCAATGCTAAACCCGTTACATCTTCAATTCTTGAAATAAACGTTGCTGTTAAACCCGGATTTCTTAATTCTTCTTCCTTTGTTTTTGCCCAAAAACCATCAGTTAAATAGTCATTCTCTACACTAGAGTGACTTGCAATTCGACTGTACCCGCAATGATGATTGGTTAATAGTAATCCTTGATCAGAAATCATTTCTCCTGTACAACCTCTTCCAAACCTAACAATAGCATCTTTCAAACTCGATTGATTAACCGAATAGATATCGTCTGCCGACATTTTCATGCCCATGTCTTGCATTTCCTTCTCATTCAGTTGAGATAGTAAATACGGTAACCACATTCCCTCAGTAGCGAATGCTGATTTTGACAATAAAACGATTGTAATTAATGCTAAAATATGTTTTCTCATTGCTCAGTTATTGAAGGGAGCAAAGATAACTATCTTTCTTGAAAGACACTGAAGGATAACAATCTATAATAGATTAGTAATCTCAGTGCTTTGAGGCTTAACATTTGAAGGAAATACTGCTATAAGCTTACCTTCCTCATCCAAAAGGTATTTTTGAAAATTCCATTTCACTTTTGAATCATCAAAGCCGTTAAGCGATTTTTGAGTCAACCATTGGTAAACCTCATTTTGCTCACTTCCTTTAACATCAACCTTTTCGGTCATTTGAAAAGTCACTCCATAGTTTTTTTGACAAAACCCATGGATTTCAGTGGCGTCTCCTGGCTCTTGAGACATAAACTGATTACATGGAAAACCTATAATTACCAAACTATCTTTATGTGCATCATACAGCTTTTGCAGTCCGGCATACTGCGGAGTATACCCACATTTAGAAGCCACATTAACTATTAACACCTTCTTCCCTTTAAACGAATTTAATTCTACCGTGTCCCCCAATAGTCCATTGATTTTAAACTCCTTATCATAAATGCTTTGAGCGTTTGAAACTAAAACAGAAAGAAGAAATAATAATGTGATCAGCTTTTTCATAATGGTTATTTAAGTAAAGAGAACTATGATGTTATGGAATTGTTTAAAATTACGACCTTTATACTATGCAAGAAAACGATTCTTACGAACTATTAAAACAAAAAAGGTACGATCAAGCATACCTAAGAATGGCAAGTGAATGGGCTAAACTTTCTCACTGTACGAGAAAGCAAGTTGGAGCTATTATTGTGAAAAATGGTACCATCATCGCAGATGGTTATAACGGAACGCCTTCTGGTTTTGAGAACATGTGCGAAACAGATGAGGGTTCTACAAAATGGTATGTACTTCATGCAGAAGCTAATGCTATTTTAAAAGTTGCTCGATCAAATAATAGTTGTGAAGGAAGTACTTTATACATCACTCTTTCTCCTTGTCAAGATTGTAGTAAGCTGATTATTCAAGCAGGTATCAATAGAGTTGTCTTTATCAATAAGTACAAAGACACTTCGGGAATTGATTTCCTTGAAAAAGCAGGTGTTGAATTGTGTCACCTTCAAGAAATAAACGAATGAAAACGAAGTACGTTCCTTTATTAAGTGCTTTTATACTAATGCTAGGAATATTCTTAGGGAAGAACTTCTCACATAACAGTGTGACTGCTTCTTCACCTACGAAACTTCATTCATTCAACTATTTAGTCAATGAAATTCAAAGCAATTACGTTGATTCTTTAGATTGGAATAAACTAGAAGAGGCTTTAATCGAACGGACTTTAGCTGAACTTGATCCTCATTCTTATTACATTCCTCCAGTTGAAATCACTGGTGTAAACGAAAGCTTAAACGGTCATTTCGGAGGTATCGGAGTCTCTTATCGAATCATTAATGATACCATAACTATATTAAGTACGCTGGATGAAGGGCCTGCACGATTAGCCGGTCTACAACTGGGTGATCAAGTTATTGGTGCCGGGGGCAATACTATTTCTAAAACATTTACCAACGATAGTTTATTAGCGAATCTAAAAGGTAGAGTTGGTGAAGCTACATCGGTTACTTACAAACGAAAAAAATTAATCAAAACAGTCGATATTTCTCGAGCTGAGATTCCGATTGAAAGTATCAATTCATTCTTCGAATTAAACTCTGGTCATTATTACATTAGACTAAATCGATTTTCGCATAGAAGCTTTAAAGAGTTTTTGGATTCTTTAAACTCTATTGAAAAAGATTTTCAAAACTTAAGTATAGACCTTCGAGATAACGGTGGAGGAAGCCTACAAAATGCTGTTGATATAGCGCGTTTATTTTTAAGCAAAGGTGACCTTATAACTTACACAGAAGGAGAAAATCAGGCAAGAGTTGAATACAAAGCTGAACTTGACGGACCGTTCAAACATCTTAATTTGGACATTTGGGTTAACGAAAATTCTGCATCTGCCTCGGAAATTTTAGCTGGTTCTCTTCAATATCACGAAAAAGCGCGTGTAATAGGACGAAATACATTTGGTAAAGGATTAGTTCAACAACAGTTTGATTTGCCGAACACAGGTGGATTCAGATTGGTAGTTGCTAAATATTATACTCCAGCTGGTATTTGCATTCAACGACCATATAAAGATGTTGCTGAGAGTGAATATTACAATGAAATTGACGATTCAATATCGTATGGAATCAAACCTAACGTGGAAATTCCAATTGACACCGTTTCCAACTACACTGAAATCAATAAGATTTATACACTTGGATTCTTAAACAAGATTTTATCGTATACCATTCAAGATCAGGAGGTACTTAAAAAATACTTACCAAAAGATTTACTTGACAAGAGAGAGACTTTCTTTAAGCAATTGGTAAACGAAGCCAAACTATCTGCATGGGAGAAAGACTATGTATCTCGTTTAATTGCAGCAGAAATTGGTGATTTGATTTACGGAAACAACACTGCAAGTGAAATGAGAATGATGAATGACCGTTATTTGGAATTCATAAAGAACAATGATTCAAAGCATTAATGAAAAATTCATCCGGAATTCACATACTTCTTACTTTACTTATTACCTTTAAAGTATAATTAAAAACAAATAAACATGGCATTTGAATTACCACAATTAGCTTACGGTTTTGACGCATTGGAACCACATATCGATACAATGACAATGCAAATCCACCATGGAAAACACCATGCTGGTTATACAAGTAAATTAAACGCTGCTATCGAAGGAACTGACTTAGCAGGAAAATCAATCGAAGATATTTTAAAGAATATTTCTAGCCAGTCTGCTGGAATTAGAAACAACGGTGGAGGATTCTTCAATCACTGTCTTTTCTGGGAAGTAATGTCTCCAAACGGAGGTGGATTACCAACAGGAGAAGTTGCAAGTGCAATTGACGCTGCTTTTGGTTCTTTTGATTCTTTCAAAGAAGCATTCTCTAACGCAGCTGCCACTCAATTCGGTTCAGGATGGGCTTGGTTATGTGTTATGCCTGATGGTTCTTTAAAAGTTTGTTCTACTGCAAACCAAGACAACCCATTAATGGATGTTGTTGACTGTGCTGGAACTCCAATCTTAGGATTAGATGTTTGGGAGCATGCTTATTACTTAAACTACCAAAACAGAAGACCTGATTATATCAACGCTTTCTTCAATGTAATCAATTGGGAAAAAGTTGCTGAAAATTTCGCTGCAGCGAAGTAATTAGAACTTCTAAATAATAATTCAAAAGTCTCGTCATTTGGCGAGACTTTTTTGTTTTGCATATATTAGGGTTGCGTCCCCGATTAGGGGACGCAACCCATTTACAAGTCTAGGTGACCGATTATATCCTGAATACTTCTTAGCGTTTCTTTTTCAGCTCCTTTATCTGCTAAATACTGAATTAACTCTGACAATGAAGAATGAACGCTTTCTTTATCCGAATCAGATAGACTTTGAATATTATACTCTAATGGACGATCTAAGATGTTGATGTAAAAGTCGTTCGGACCAATAAAATAGTTTTCTATCAGTCGAATAAAATAGTCCTTTAGATATAACACATTAAGTGAGCTAATTGTCGGTGAGATTTTGAAAGAAACATGTTTAACTTGCCTCAGTTCATTTCTGTTTTCTTCAATTCTCTGCCAGTTTAAACCTTCTCGAATTTCTTCACCTAGACTTCTATCCATGTCTAAACTCGCAAGAACCTCAACCCTTGAAAACTGTTTCCAATAGTCTAAAACAGATTTATCTTTAAAGTTTAATCGAGTGAAATTACTATTGTAACGCAGGTGAACATCTGTATTTCCATTCTCAATCAAAAAATCGAGCAATTGGTAATGTTCTTCCATTAATAATGGTTCACCCCCAGCTAGGTATATTTCTTTAGCATTAATCAATCCTTCTCCCCACCTATCAATAAAAACCTTCCAATTGCTTACATTTTGAATCAAGGCCTTATCTGAAATATTTGTTCCCGATGCTTTAGCCTTTTTAAACCAAGATGAACTGGCACCATGCCAGCAAGTGGTACAGGCTAAATTGCAATGATTAGAAAACCGGATATCGTAATAAACCGGCCATGAAACTTCATTCAAATCCAAATCAGAAAACTTATCCATGGTTTCTTGACGAATACTCTTGGCTCCAGTAGCTTCTAAGTTTAAACAAACCGAACAGCGTTTGTCACTTTCTCCACTAGCAAATTTTTCCCTGAGCTGGTTGATTTTCTCTCCATTCCAAATTTCCTCTTTAGAATGATGATTAATATTTCCCAAAGGGATATTTGCAACACAACAAGCACTAACCTTTCCTTTTAAACCTGAGTGCAGGTGAACCCATGGCATCAAACAGAATGGTGTAGACTTAATCATCATTTAAATGTTTTGACAAATATAGATTAACTTTGTGGCTCAATAATTCTCATGGAAAATCAAAACGACGCTGGTAATTGGTTTAAATACTGGTTTAATACCAGCTATTATCACCTACTTTATGGTAAACGTGACTATA
Organism: Flavobacteriales bacterium; assembly: GCA_965661855.1. Classification (GTDB taxonomy): domain Bacteria; phylum Bacteroidota; class Bacteroidia; order Flavobacteriales_C; family CBFIFL01; genus CBFIFL01. The sequence continues at coordinate 60,149 of CBFIFL010000004.1, read as the reverse complement.
CGGAAGCTAACGCTTTTATCGATAGACTTGTTTCTCATTTAGGTCTTGATCAAAAAGCTACCGTGTTAGATTTAGCCTGTGGTAAAGGAAGACATGCATTAGCCTTAAAGAAATCATTTAAAGAGGTTATTGGAACAGATATAAGCGAGAACAGCATACTAGAAGCAAGAAAGAATAAGCTTCCTGGTTTGAAGTTTTATACTCATGACATGAGAATGCCTTTCTATTCTAACTATTTTGATTTAATAACGAATCTTTTCACCAGTTACGGTTATTTCGAAAAGGATAGTGATAATTACCGAGCCATTCGAAATGTAAACATATCATTAAAATCGGGTGGAGTTTTCGTAATGGATTTTCTAAACGCGAATAAAGTAGAAGCGAATTTAGTAGCTAAAGAAAGCAAAACAATTGAAGGTATTACTTTCAACATTGAGCGTGAATTTGATGGTACATTTATCAAAAAACACATCAAGTTTAGCGATAAAGGTGAAGACTTCCATTTTACGGAAAGAGTACAAGGTATCATGATGAATGATTTCGAAAAGTACTTTGAAAGCGCAAACCTGACCATTTTAGAGACCTTTGGATCTTATAGGCTAGAACCGTTTAATGAAATGGAGTCAGATAGATTGATTATCATTGCAAAAAAATCTTAGATTTTGGAAGAAGGATTATTATTTGGAACTACTTTTTTAACCGGGCTACTTTCGTTTCTATTCATCAAGAAAGAAAAAAGTGCTTGGATCAAGTTACTCCTTTCATTTAGTGGAGCCTTTCTTCTTTCTACTTGTGTCATGCATATCATTCCTTCTATTTACGTGGAATCGGAACAGTTCACGGAAATAGGAATTTACATTTTACTTGGATTCTTACTTCAAATCGTTTTGGAATTCTTTTCGAGAGGTTCAGAACATGGGCACGCACATTTACACGGGAATAAAATTCCGACCGGATTAATAATTAGTCTGTGTATACATGCTTTTTGGGAAGGGACTCCATTTGGATTTCACGAACATGGAGACAGTCATGATCACGGGCATTTACTGGCTGGTATAATCATGCATAAACTTCCTGTAGCGGTTGTTTTAGCATCGATGCTTAAAGTCTCTTACGCTGGAAAAAAATACATTCCCATTTTAATCTTGTTTATATTTTCATTAATGCCTGTTTTAGGGTCATTTGCAGGTGAAAACATTATTGGTGAATCCGCGCATGTGCCTTCTTTAGCAATCGTGCTCGGAATGATGCTCCATATCTCAACAACCATATTGTTTGAGATTTCAGAAAACCATCGTTTTAATGCAATTAAATTATTATCGGTAATAGTTGGATTTACACTATCGATTTTGACTTATTCTATTTAGCGGAATACTTGAATGTATCCTGACTTTTTAACTTCTGGGTTTTCTACTGCTGTGATAACATAGAAATACGTTCCCTCTAACAATTCTCCATTATTAGCTGTTCCATCAAAGTCATTTTCATAATCTTTTGAAGAATATACCAATCCTCCCCATCTATCATAAATGTTTACTATCAAAGTAAACTGTTGAGTCCCTTCAATAATCCATAAATCATTAAATCCATCATTATTAGGGGTTAATGAATTAGTGGTTATCAACTCTAGATTATCGTAAACAGGAAAACAATAAGTAAACGTATCTCTACAATTAAAACTATTGTTTGTCACTAAAGTCAGGCAAAAATCACCCTCTATTTCACTCATGAACTCTGGGTTCTGATCAGTGTTTTGCTCACCTTGAAAACTCCATTCATAACTCTCAGCATCACTATTATTAATCACTTCAATTATTTCTAGTGGTCGAATTGTATCGTTCCCCTGAGCAATGGAGAAGTCTGCTATAGTTCTTGGATTTATGACTACAGGACTGTTTAGCTCAACGGTATCCAAACAAGCATTATCCCAGATAAAGGATGTTATGTCATAAGTCCCTTCCGTTGTTTCATTAAAGAATAAACTATCACTGTCTCCTATCTTTAATCCGTTAGACCACCAAGAAACGCTGTCTAAGTCAAAATTTGAATTCCAGAGTAAGATAGAATCTGATTGACACATAGTGAGATCTGAAGTTAATATCTCTCCTTCTGGCGAAGGGTAAATATATATGGAGTCGGTAAAAGTAAAATCACAGTCAAAAGTGTCTTCCATTAAAACTTGGAATGCATAGTAACCTGTATCTGGAAAAGTATAATTGAAATTCAATCCAATTTGACTTTCTCCATTATCAAAATCCCAAAGGATTGAAGTAATACTTCCACTCGCACTTTGTGAAGCATCTTGCAATTGAATAACAGATCCCAAGCATAAATCTTGACTGGTGTATAAATGATTGATTTGAGATAGAAGAATGACTGTCGAATCTTCTATAACACATCCCGTAAAATTATTTTGAATCTCAATATAATGAGTGGTATCCTGATCAATACAATCTAATAAGCCACTGGTAAAAACATTATCATTCCATATTTGCCTGAACTCCCCAAAACCAGCGTTGGGCATACTTACTGAAAGTGTGATACAGTTGTTATCACAGATGGTTGTATCATTAGTTAAATTATAAATAATCTCATCATGTACATTAACTGAAATGGAATCGTAACCAATACAACCGGCATTATTAGTTCCTACCACGTGATATATTGTATCCAACAAAGGTTTTACCCAAATCGAATCATTTTGATTTGATATAATTTGACTTCCTGACCAAGTGTAATTATTTGCTCCCTGAACGGATAAAATATGTTCTTCTCCATAACAAATTGTTGCGGATCCGTTTGTTGTTAAATCTAATTCATCTACATAATCAACGAAAACAGAATCTCTATCCGAACAGCCATTTTCAGCAACTATTTCCAAATAAAACATTTGAGAAGAACTAATGCTCACATTTGGATTACTAATACTCGCATTGTCTAAAAACTCTGCCGGTTCCCAAGTAAACTGAATCCCTCCTGAACCCGACAGTTGAAGACTTGTATTCGGACAAGTTAATGTATCGTTCCCGGCTTCTGCTAGAGCATCTCGATCAACATAAAAACCATATGATTCTCTATACGAAGAAGGACAAACAGATAAATAAACGGTAGTATCATTCTGAATATTTTGAATAGAAATGGAGTTTCCTACTTGAATCAAATTACCTCCAAATGGAGCATCATACCATTCGATATTACTACCTGGCGGTAGACTTCCTTCAAACTGTGCAACTTGAATAATATTAGATCCTTTACAAATGGTATCTATTTCCCCTATTATTTGATAATTCGTTAAATCCGTTTTGATCAGACCATCGTTTCCATCTGTAGAGCCGTTAACTGGAAACTCTGAAAGCAAATCACTGTCTGTTGTTCCTGAATTTCCTCCATTCACATTATTGCTAACATCATTTGAAAGACAAATCAAACCTCCAGTTCCACCACCTCCAGGTCCGCAAGCAATTGAATTTCCAATTTGATTTCCACCATTTCCACCAATTGCCTCTACTTGAATATCAGAAATGGTCTCTCTCGAATTAATAAGAATCGTACCTCCAGCACCACCACCTCCAGCTGCAAAACCAGCATCTTCTCCATCCGCACCATTTGCACTTATCAGTCCACTACCTGAAACATCATCAAAACTTTGAATATAGATTAATCCACCGCCCGATCCTCCTGAGCCACTATCTCCTTGTTCATTTGCTCCAGCTCCTCCTCCACCTGACATGAAAATCCTTTCGCTATCAAATGTTAAAGGTCGTCCTCCAAGCCCTCCTGAATTATTTCGGTTTCCAAGTCCCCAGTTAACATCATTCGGACCCACAACCAAAGCGTTTAGATCATTTTCAGCTTGAGCGTAACCACCTCTCCCTCCACCTATAGAAGGAAGTCCAACAAGATCTTGACTTTCTAATTGCCAAGCCTGTGCTCCTGTTATAAAACTATTTGCTAATCCGTAACCAAAATAGCTATCAAGTGATTCAGTAATACTAGCACCACCACCACCACCTGCAGACAAAGCATTTCCTCCTCCACCTCCGTTCAGTGCAGCTCCTCTTCCATATTCATCAATATAGCTACTTACACCCTCTCCCTTTCTTCCACCAATTAAATTTGTGCCCGTGAAGTCAAAACCTGATCGATTAGATAATATATTTTCTTTTCCTCCTCCTCTAAATCCTTTACCATCGGCATTTATGGAACCATCTACAATCATTTCGGATTTTACTTCCAGAAGAATAGCTCCTCCTGTTTGTCCATTCCAAGCCTGACAAGTCAACTCTCCTGCTACTTCTATCTCCAGTGAATTTAACCTTGGAACACGCACTATTTGAGTGCTTCCAGAACTAGAATAATCATGGCTGATTGGACAATCTAAAAAAATAGAGTCACTACCCGAAACTCTAGATACCTGAACCAAATCATAACACCCTGCTCCATTTATATTCACCAATTCCCCATAACCTTCATCATTATCGGTTTTCATATCCGCTCCTTGCGCTTGATATATAAATATCAAATCACCTCCAGTTAATGGATTAGAAAAAAATGATCCTGATAAAAGATTAGATGACACCAGTATATAATTGTCACCAGTTGTAGCATCATCAGTTAAATAAGTATATGTATTGATTTGAATTTGACTAGAAACAACTAAGTCTCCATCCTTTCCTTTTTGTGAGAACGAAAGGGTACTAGATAATAGAATAAATAAGTAAAATAAAAACGGTTTCATGTATAGCTTACTATAGCGTAATTCCGATGACTAAAATATCATCTACCTGCTCTTCTGCTCCCATCCACTCCTTCAGTGTACTGTCTAGGTACTTCATTTGTTCCACTTTAGACAAATGATTTGTTTCAACTAAGGTCTTTTTAAACCTCTTCATCATGAACTTTTTGTTCTTTGGTCCACCAAATTGATCAGGATAACCATCACTGAACAAGAAGATTTGATCTCCTTTGGTAAAATCAATTTCATTCATGGTAAAACTTCTAGACTCACCTTCTGTTGCTCCTCCAATAGGTTGCTTATCGGCTTTATAAACCTCTAACTCTGAACTCCCTTTTCTTAATACAAGTAATGGATTGTTCGCACCAGCGTAATAGATCTTACCTTCTTTTTCATTGATTGCAACCAGCGATAAGTCCATTCCATCATTAACTTGATCCTTATCCTTATTCTGGTTCAATACACTCACTACCTTATCATGCAGTTGCTGAAGAACAATATTTGGTCTCCACTCACCACCCTGCTTAACAATAGAGTTAAACTGATTCACACCTAACATAGACATGAAAGCTCCAGGTACTCCGTGTCCTGTGCAATCTGCAGCAGTAATAACATTTATTCCTTCGACCTCTGAAAACCAATAAAAATCACCCGAAACAATATCTTTTGGCTTGTACAATACGAACGAATCCGGAAACTTCTTGCTTAGTTTATCCAGAGATGGTAAAATAGCTTCTTGAAGCGTCTGTGCATACTGGATAGAACTAGTAATATCCTTATTCTTTTCTGCAAGTTCCGCCGTTCTGCTTTGAACCGTTTCTTCTAGTCTTTTATTCTCTCGCTTAATTTGTTTTGTTCTTATGTAGTAAACCATGTAAACCGATAAAATCAGGAAAATCACGACTAATGCATAAAACCAGTTTGTTTCATAAAAAGGAGGAATAATAGTAATATAAATTTCAGAACCTTCCTTGTTCCATATACCATCAGAATTTGAGGCTCTTACTCTAAACACATAATTACCTCCTGGTAAGTTAGGATAGGAAGCATATCTTCTAGATGAAGAAGGAAGCCAATCCTTATCAACGCCTTCCATCTTGAATGAATATCTGTTTTTACTTGGGTAGAAATAATCCAAGCCAACAAAATCAAAAGACAAATAATTGTGTTCATGATCCAAAACAATGCTCTTCTTTACAATTACATTGGAATCTAAATCAATGGCCTTGTCAAAACACTTTATGGATGTTAAGTATACACTTGGAATATTCTGATTACTATGAATCTCTTCAGGAAAAAAGGAATTGAATCCATTAACTCCACCAAACAATAATTCTCCTGATTTTTTGGAACGATAAAAAGCGCCTTGATTAAACTCATTTGCTTGTAAACCATCATCAATTCCATAATTCTTAAAAGATAGTGGTGTGATAGAATCAGAAGGTGTTAATCGTGATATCCCATGATTAGTTGAAAACCATAATCTGTTTTCAGAATCAGACTCAATACCGTAAACGTAGCTATCAGGAAGACCATCTTCTTTATAGAACTGATCAAACTTTTTACTCCCTTTTCTTAATCGGTTTAAACCATTACTTGTTCCAACCCAAACATCTCCATTCGGATGGTTGTAAATACAATTAACCCTATTACTTGAAATTCCGCCAGTCTCATCTTCCTTAGGGTATTGAATCACCTCATATTTTCCATCTACAATTTTAACCTGATTTAAGCCTCCTTTTAAAGTCGAAACCCAAACGCAACTTCTTTTCTTATCGAATTTAAGATCTGTAACAATGTTTCTACTTAAGCCATCACTTTCATTAATACGTGTGAACTTTTTCGTTTTGTAATTATAGATATCAATTCCTTTAAAACTTGAAATCCACATTTCCTGACCATTGACTTCTTCAAAATCAAAAATGGAATTATTCGAAATACTTTTTCCGTCTTTAGCATTAAAGTCTTCTACAAATCTTCTTCTTTTCTTATCAAACACCTGTATTCCACCACCATAATAACCTATCCAGATATAGCCTCTGCTATCCTGACTCAGGGCAAGAACGGATGTATGATTCAACTCAACTCCAAAATCTTCGAAATACGATGTCTTATTTTGTCCTCGATCATATATGGTAATACCACCTTCATATGAACCTACCCAAAGTAAACTATCCTGATCTTCTAAAAATGAAAAGATTACATTGCTTTTTAGTGATCTCTCTTGCTGCTGATCCCTTTTAAAGTGTTGAAATTTCAGGTTATTTTCATGAAACACATTGATTCCACCTCCCTCAGTACCAATCCATATCGATCCTGCCTTATCCTTAAAAATGCACTTGATGTTTGAAACAGAAAGACCCATTTCATCATTGGACTCAACGATATTTCTAAAGGTACTTCTATATGGATTGAAAATACTTAGACCTTCAGCAGTACAAATCCAAAGACTCCCGTCATCATGGACCATTATATCTTTTATTGTATTTCTAACTCCTACCAGTCCTTGAGCGTTATTTCGTTCCTTTCCATAATTGCTTAATTGACCAGTAAAACTTTCAGAATTTTCATTAAAAATAACTACACCATCTCCTCTTGTTCCAATCCATAAAATCCCAGGAAACCTTCCTTTTACTAATTTTTTGAATGACGCTTTTTTAAGTAGATCTCCGTAAATAAACTTTTTCACTCCTAAGTTCGTTCGGTCAATCTTAAACAGATGAGACTTCTCTCCTCCTGCATAAATAGTGTCTCCAGAGAATAAAATAGAATGAACAGTGTTCAAGTCTTGCTTTTCATGAACTCTAAGTTCCTTAAATGAATCTTTCTCTTGATCATAAATACACAACCCTCCTTTTAATGTTCCTAACCAAAGAGTTCCTTTTTCGTCTACTTCAAGGCAAAGTATATCATTTGACGTTAGACCACTATCACCTTGCTTGTAAGATTTAAAGCTATCAGATATGTAATCATAACTATTAACACCACCTTCAAGGGTACCTATCCAAAGGGTTCCTGAAGCATCTTGAACAATACCTTCAATTAAGTTATTAGAGATAGAAGTCGAATCCCCTTTTTTATTCTGAAAAATCTTGAATTCATATCCATCATATCGCGCCAGACCATTTTGCGTTCCAAACCACATGAAGCCATATGAATCTTGGTAGATACTAGTAATCACATTTTGAGGAAGTCCATCTTTATCCGTGATATGTTCAAACTTTATATTTTGTGCTATAAGGCTTCCTCTCAAAGACAGGAAAACCAACAAAACACTCAAAAGAAGCTTGAATCCACTCATATTATAAAAATAACAACTTAATTAAAAACTCTCTGACAAAAGCTTATAATAAACAGCTAAGTAGGTTTAAATCAAAAAAAAGGGTCCTTTAAAAGGACCCTTTTCAACCAATTAAAACATGGCTTATTTTTTATACGTCTCAGCTAACTTTAGAGCTTCGTAAACATTTACAATTCCTCCAGTTGAAGACAATTTAGAAAACTTTACATACTTTACCGTTGGGTTTCCTTTTTTGTCTTGACCATTTGATCCTGGTAAGTTAATCTTCTTATCAGCGTGATCAATAGCAGACTTTAAAATAATTTCTTTAACCTGCAAAGCAGTAAGATGCGGGTAGTAGGACCAAATTAACGCTGCAACACCAGAGACAACAGGAGTTGCCATTGAAGTACCACTAATTGATTTATACTCATTTTCTGGCCAAGTTGCATAGATTTGAACTCCTGGAGCAAATACATCTACCGTTTCATTTCCGTAATTAGAAAATGATGCTGTGAATTCATCTCTAGTTTTACCCACATCACTTGCACCAATTTGCATCCAAGTTGAGAAAACGTGTTCTTCATCTTTCATTTTATCCGTTGGGTAGTGAATAATTTCTTCCAGATTTTCCCCGTTATTACCAGCAGCAGCAAGTAGTAAAACCCCTTTAGATTCAGCATATTTAAACGCTTTATCCACGTACGATTTATATGGTGAATACTTCTTACCAAAACTCATATTGATAATCTTAGCCCCGTTGTCTACCGCATAATAAACACCGTTCGCTATATCCTTATCTCTTTCATCTCCACCAGGTACTACTCTAATACCCATTATTTTAACGTTGTCTGCAATACCGTTCATCCCGATATCATTGGTTCTATCTGCTGCAATAATACCCGCAACGTGAGTTCCATGACTTGCATCAGGACCTTTAATGTCATTGTTCCCGTAATCTCTATTTTCGAAATCTGTGTAATCGTCGCCAACAATCTCTCTAGTATCTATTAAAGGATTATAGTAGTAATTTAATTGAGAATTAATATAATCTATATAATTAAACAGCCGTGAATAGCTAGCAACCATTTGCTTTAACTTCTCATCTTCTGTCTCAAAACCCTCTATTGATTCAGCAGTAATTTCTTCAACATTCAAAGCTTTTCTCAAGTCTTCAGCTTTTGAATCTAAGTTCTTTTTTGAAGCTGTAAGAATAATCATTGTTTCAAATGCTCTATCTCTGCTTTCTTTAAAAGACTTTTCAGCCTTCTTGAAAAGTTTATATTCTTCTCTATTATCCTTTGCTACTTCTTTTTCCTTTGAAAACCTTCCGTACTTAGGTAATAAACTTGCATATGTTCTTGTCACCTCCAAGTTATCCCCATCCACATGAGTTGGCTTACCGTCCTTCATTCCACCAATAAAGTTCCAACCATGAATATCATCTACGTATCCGTTCTTATCATCATCAATTCCATTTCCAGGAATTTCTGCTTTATTAACCCACATTACACGCTTAAGATCTTCATGAAAGTAATCAACCCCACCGTCTATTACAGCAACGATAATTTCAGAACCTTGCTTTCCAGCTAATAATTCTTTGTAGGCTTTATCGGTTCCAACACCGTTTACACTGTGATTCTCAGGGTTCATATTAAACCAGTTCTCTGGATGTGATTCATCAACCTGCGCAGTTAATGCAATCCCTCCAAGAATCAGACTTCCAAATAAAAACTTCTTCATATTCTAATTGATTATTATACAATGTTATTGATACGGCTAAAATAACCATTAAAGCCTTTACTGACAATTTTAAAGCCGTAGTTTAAGCTTATTTAAGAATATTGAGAAGGACTTAGGTATACTAGATTTCTTTGATAAAAACATGCTTTATCGATGCATAATATTTAAACTTGTTACAAAGAGTGATTATGAAAAAGCTGACGATTAACGGACACGGACATATACTACCTGAACCGCATGAAATTCCAAAATTCATGAAGGATAAGAAGCTTTTCTGGATAGATGAAGACAGAAAATTCATGAGACAAGGAACTTGGTCTAGACCCATCACTGACCCAAGCTTTTTCTTGAAGGAAAAGTTAGAATGGATGGAATCTAATCAAATTGACCATGCAGTTATGTTAAACCTTTCTCAACTGTATTGTAATGGTTACTCAGAACAAGACTCTTTAGATTGTATTCATTTTCAAAATGACTTTAACGCTAAAGTTCAAGCAGAACATAGCAGTAAATTCACTACAGGATTTGTTGTACAACCATTACACATCGACCAAGCTTTAAAGGAAATCGAGCGTTGTGTAAAGACACTTGGTTTAAAACTGCTTTGTCTACCAACTCATTTTTTAAACAAGGATGACGAATGGACAAGTGTTGCTGATGAGGATTGCTTCCCAATTTGGGAGTTGGCCAATGAACATGGTTTAGCTGTTGAAATCCATCCATACGATGGGCCCAAAATGATCAAATTAAAGGATCAAAACTGGAGGTTTCACTTGGTTTGGATGATGGCTCAAACTGCCGATACATTACATTTTTTCACTTTAAATAACTTAGCTAATAAATACCCTAAGGTTAGAACAGCCTTTGCTCATGGGTGTATGTTGGGACAAGCAAACTTTGGAAGACGCGTTCAGGGATTTAAAGGTAGACCTGATTTATTCAAGGGAAAACAAGACCCTCGAGAGAGTCTTGGTGCTAAAAACTTATTTTTTGATACCTTAGTACATGATCCATATACTTTACAATTATTAAAAAACAGAGTAGGTAGTTCTCAAATAATTTCTGGATTAGATGATCCATACCCACTTGGAGAAATGGAATCTGTTGAAGGTTGTTATCCTGGACAAGTAACAGACGAAGCATTTAAACTGGGTATTATCACTGAACAAGAAAAACAAGCAATCTGGTCTACCAATGTAGAAAACTGGTTGGGATTTAAAGTTTCATAAGTTCAGGCATTTCTGCTTTAATCATTCTTTTAAAGCTCACCTTTCTTCTTACGGCAAGACTAAACTCTTCCCCGTTTTTTAGTTTTACCTCTTTATCATCGTTTATATCTAAAAAAGAGATGTACTCTAGGTTTATAAGTACGCTTCTATTGATTCGATAGAATCTTCTGTCTAAACAGTTTTCAACTAGTTTAAGCGTGTTACTAAATAAAAAAGGCCTTTTATACCCCCTTACAAATACATTGGTGTAATTGTTATCAGCTTGACAGTATAAAATGTCATCAAACTTTAATTCAATTTGCTCTGTAACTGTTCCGTAAAGAATACTTGTAGCAGTGGCTTTCATTTTTTCATCGTTTTGGTTAATAATTATAGACCAAAGATGTTCGTTCTCTATAAGCTACAGAAACCAAGTTTTTTCAAAAAAGGATATTAGCCTCAAGACCACCTGATTATCAAGCACTTCCCGATTTTAACCTATTTTATTTTTTGAGTGAGCGTTTGTAAAAACATTCCGGCTATCTTTGCTGTATGGATGTTTGGGTAATTTTTGTTTCGATATTGTTGAGTGCTGTAAAGTTGTTGACCACACCAATTGGCTTGGTATTAATCAATGAATATGATCTATGGGAAATAGGATTGGTGTCCTCCATAGGAGGAATTGTTGGTTCGGTTACTTTCTATTTACTTGGAAGTATGATATTCAACAAACTAGCAAAGAAGAATAAGGATAAGAAGACCAACTTCAAGAAGAATCGAAAACTGGTCAACATTAAGAAAAAATTTGGGCTGTTCGGATTATCAATGTCTATCGGAATTATATCTGTCCCACTAGGAACTCTATTGGTTTCCAAATACTATTCAAAAAGTAAATGGCCTATTCCTATTTTGATAGGGTGCTCTGTAATTTGGGGATTTGGAGCTACATACATCACCTATTTCATTCGAAATATATTTGTATAAAAAAAGGACCTTCTTTTCAGAAAGTCCTTTCAAATAATATTATATCTAGAAGTATTAAACCTTCATAATATCTGCTTCTTTAGCAGCTATTAATTCTTCAATTTTCGTTACGTAAGAATTCGTTAAATCTTGAACCTCAGATTCTGCACCTTTAGCCATATCTTCAGCTAAACCGTCTTTCTGCATCTTCTTAACAGCTTCGTTAGCATCTCTTCTTGCATTTCTAACCGAAACCTTTGCATGCTCTCCTTCTCCCTTTGCTTGTTTAGCAAGATCCTTTCTTCTTTCCTCTGTTAAAACAGGAACGGAAATTAATACAACCTCTCCATTGTTCTGTGGATTTAAACCTAGGTTAGAATCTATAATTGCTTTACAGATTGGATCTAGCATCGGCTTTTCCCAAGGTTTAACGGATAAAGTCATCGCATCTGCAGTACCTACATTTGCAACCTGAGATAAAGGTGTTTGAGAACCATAATAATCAACCATAACACCTCCTAACATAGATGGGTTTGCCTTTCCAGCTCTAATCTTAGTCAGTTCTCTGTTTAGTCTTTCTAAGGCCTTCTCCATTGATTCCTTAGCACTATCTAATTCAAATTGTATTTCTTCAGTCATGGTTCAATATTAAAATTCAACTAATGTTCCAATTTCTTCTCCAGTAACCACTCTTTCAAGGTTTCCTGGCTTATTCATATCAAATACGATAATCGGTAGCTTATTCTCGTTACAAAGCGTAAACGCTGTTAAATCCATAACGTTAAGACCTTTCTCATACACTTCTGAGAAACTAATCGTGTTATACTTCACTGCGTTTGCATCTTTCTCTGGATCTGTGTTATAGATACCATCTACTCTAGTTCCTTTCAAGATAACATCAGCTTCCACTTCGATTGCTCTTAATGTTGCTGCCGTATCAGTAGTAAAATATGGGTTACCAGTACCAGCACCAAAGATTACCACTCTCCCTTTTTCAAGGTGACGAACAGCTCTTCTTTTGATATAAGGCTCAGCAATTTGCTCCATTTTAATCGCAGTCAATAAACGAGTCTTCACACCTGTTGTTTCAATAGCAGATTGTAAAGCCATTCCGTTCATTACCGTAGCTAACATTCCCATATAGTCTCCTTGAACTCTTTCGATTCCACTTTCTTCAGCTTGAATACCTCTGTAAATGTTTCCTCCTCCGATTACAATAGCAACTTCAACACCTGAATCGACTACTTTCTTAACCTCTGCAGCATATTGCGCTAATCGACTTGGGTCGATTCCAAAATCTTGACTACCCATCAAGGCTTCACCACTTAACTTTAAAAGGATTCTTTTATACTTCATATTGATCAAATTGGACTGTCGCAAAAATAAGGAAAAGGCTTTAGAGTTTATGACTTGAATGTCATACTTATTCTAGAACCTTCAGAACCATTATCAATAGAAGGCTACAGTAAGTTCAGAATTTTATGACACAAAAAAAGCGATCACCTTGAGGTGATCGCTTTCCTGAATTTTATATCTACTTGACTAGCTTAAAGAATATCTTCTGAAAGCAGTTGCAACTAAACCTTTAGACGCTTTGTCTAAGTATTGAGCTACAGATGACTTGTTGTCTTTGATACATGGTTGGTTAACTAAAGTATTCTCTTTCAAGAATTTCTTCACTTTACCTTCTGCAACCTTATCAACGATGTTTTCAGGTTTCCCTTCTTTCAACGCTTGCTCTTTTCCTAAGTTGAACTCTCTTTCTTTCGTTTCAGCATCTACTGCGTCTTCATTTAAAGCGATAGGGTTCATAGCTGCAACTTGCATTGCTACTACTCTTAGTGTAGTGTCATCTTCGATAGCTTGGTTAAATCCAACTAAAGAAGCAACGTTATTTCCTGGGTGGTTGTAAGCAACTACAGACTCAGCAGAAATTACTTCTACACAAGAGATCTCTAATTTCTCACCGATAACACCAGTTTGCTCGATAATTTTCTCAGCTACCGTTACACCAGCTTCAAATTCTAAAGACATAAGAGCCTCAGCATTCTCTACTTTATTAGTGATCGCAATATCCATGAATTTATCAGCCAATGCGATAAAATCAGCATTTTGTGCAACGAAATCAGTTTCACAGTTAAGAGTCATTAGGATACCAAAGTTTCCAACGCTCTTAGCAGTAACATGACCTTCCGTAGCATCTCTGTCTGCTCTCTTAGCAGCTACTTTTTGTCCTTTTTTTCTAAGAATTAAAACTGCTTCGTCGAAGTCACCTTCTGCTTCAGTTAAAGCTTTCTTACAATCCATCATTCCTGCTCCAGTTGTTTTTCTCAACTTAGCTACGTCAGATGCAGTAATAGTTACTGTTGCCATTTTCTTAAATTTTATAAGTTCTTACTAAATTATTTTACTTCAGCCTTGTCTTCTTCTTTTGCTGGAGCAGCTTTTGGCTCAGATTTAGCAGCTTTTCTTTCTTCTAAACCTTCCTGCATTGCAGAACAAACAACGTTTAATACCGCTTCAATAGAAACAGAACTATCATCATTAGCCGGGATTGGGAAATCCACAGATGTAGGATCTGAATTCGTATCAACGATAGCGTAACAAGGAATACCTAACTTCTTAGCTTCTTTAACAGCAATGTGCTCTTTAGTGATATCTACTACAAAGATTGCAGCAGGTAATCTTGTTAAATCAGCGATAGAACCAAGGTTCGTATTTAATTTATCCTTTTGTCTTGTAAATTGTAATCTTTCTTTCTTAGAAATGTTCTCGAAAGTTCCGTCTACTTCCATCTTTTCGATAGACTTCATTTTCTTAACTGCTTTTCTAATAGTAGCAAAGTTAGTAAGCATTCCACCTGACCATCTCTCAGTAATGAAAGGCATACCTGTTTTACCAACTAATTCAGAAACAACTGATTTAGCTTGGTTTTTTGTAGCTACGAAAAGAACTTTTTTCCCAGACTTAGCGATTTGCTTTAACTGAGTAGAAGCCTCATCCAACTTAGCTACTGTCTTATGAAGATCAATGATATGAATACCATTCTTCTCCATGAAGATGTAAGGAGCCATTTTTGGGTTCCACTTTCTTGTCAAGTGACCAAAGTGTACACCTGCTTCTAGTAATTCTGTATATTGTACGTTTGCCATTTTCTAAAACTCTTTCAATAAATAACCAAATATTAACGCTTCGAGAACTGAAATTTCTTTCTCGCTTTCTTTTGACCTGGCTTCTTTCTCTCCACCATTCTTGGATCTCTTGTTAATAATCCTTCAGCTTTCAATGAAGGTCTTAACTCAGCATCAAGTTCACATAATGCTCTAGAAATTGCTAAACGAATAGCTTCTGCTTGACCAGTAATTCCTCCACCGTCAACATTTACTTTAACGTCAAATTTTCCAACTAGGTCAGTAATGTTGAACGCTTGGTCAATTTTGTATTGTAACGTTGGTGCAGCGAAATACTCTTTGTAGTCTTTCTTATTGATAGTGATTGTTCCACTTCCTTCAGACATGTAGATTCTAGCTACAGCAGTCTTTCTTCTTCCTATAGTATTGATAATTTCCATGATACTACTTAATATCGTTTAAGTTGATTTTTTTAGGAGATTGAGCCTCTTGTCCGTGCTCAGTTCCTGCATAAACATATAAGTTTTGTGCAAGAGCTCTTCCTAATTTGTTTTTAGGTAACATACCTTTAACTGCCTTTTCAACAACTGCAGTAGGCTTTTTCTCCATTACCTCTCTCGCTGTAAGGATTCTCTGTCCACCTGGATGACCTGTATGCCTAACATACTCTTTAGTCTCCCACTTATTTCCTTTCAAAACAATCTTTTCAGCGTTGATGATTACAACGTTGTCACCACAATCTACGTGAGGTGTATAGTTAGTTTTGTTTTTTCCTCTGATCATTTTAGCAACTTTAGATGCTAATCTACCAAGAGTTTCGTTCTCCGCATCCACAAGCAACCACTCTTTGTTAACTGTTGCTTTATTCGCTGACACTGTCTTGTAACTTAATGTATCCACTAGTATAAGATCTTTAATTATAAAATTCACTCCCCCGAAAGGGGACGCAAAGTTACTTAAATGTTTTTACAATTCCCAAATTATCAACAGATTATTTGTTGATAACTCCAATTTCTTTTCCAACCTTGATAAAAGCAGCTATAGCTTTATCCAATTGTTCTCTTGTATGAGCGGCCGATAACTGCACTCTAATTCTTGCTAAATCCTTTGGTACTACAGGGAAAAAGAATCCGATAACATAAATTCCTTCTTCCAATAATTTCTCTGCGAACACCTGAGAAACTTTTGCATCATAAACCATAATTGGAATGATAGCATGATCAGCTCCTCTTAAGTCGAAACCTGCCTCTGTCATCTTCTCTCTAAAGTAAGATGCATTCTCTTCTACTCTATCTCTTAAAGTTGTTGATTCATTTAGAATATCTAACACCTTTAAGGCTGCCGTTACAATTGACGGTGCCAATGAGTTGGAGAATAAATAAGGTCTTGACCTTTGTCTCAACATCTCAACAATTTCTTTTTTAGCTGCTGTGAATCCTCCCATAGCACCTCCTAAAGCTTTACCAAATGTTCCAGTAACGATATCTACTCTGTCCATAACGTTATGGTACTCATGAGATCCTCTTCCTGTCTTTCCAACAAACCCTGTCGCGTGACATTCGTCAATCATTACTAAAGCGTCATATTTATCTGCTAAATCACAAATCTCATTCAACTTTGCAATGTTTCCATCCATTGAGAAAACTCCGTCAGTAACAATGATTCTATTTCTTTGATCCTGAGCCTTGATTAACTGAGCTTCAAGATCAGCCATATCTGAATTCTTGTAACGGTATCGTTGTGCTTTACACAATCTAACTCCATCAATAATAGACGCGTGATTTAACTCATCCGAGATAATCGCATCTTCTTTAGTAAACAATGGTTCAAAAACTCCACCGTTTGCATCAAATGCTGCAGCATATAATATAGCGTCTTCTTGCCCCACAAATGCAGCAATCTTCTCTTCTAACTCTTTATGAATATCTTGAGTTCCACAGATAAATCTTACAGAAGACATACCAAAACCATGGCTATCTAACCCTTCTTTTGCAGCTTGAACTACATCAGGATGTGAAGAAAGCCCTAAGTAATTATTAGCACAAAAGTTTAGTACTTCATTTCCCGAGTTAACTTTAATACTAGCTCCTTGAGGATTAACAATGATTCTTTCTCTTTTGAACAACCCTGCATCGTCAATGTTTTTCAACTCTTCCGCCAATTGGTCTTTAAGTGCTCCGTACATATCTTTTAATTCTAAATTATTGAGCTGCAAAAATACTTAATCTTCATTCTTTCAACAAGTTGATTCTCGTTGATATCTCCAATTAATTCTTGCCTCTTGTTTTTGTATTTTTGCAGCAAATCGAACTATTGTTATGGATAAATATCAATTATTAGTTGAGAAGAATAAAGAAGCTGAACTTGGTGGTGGTGAAAAGAGAATTGAATCACAACACAAAAAAGGAAAGCTTACTGCAAGAGAAAGGCTTCATTTCTTATTAGATGAAGGTTCTTTTGAAGAAATAGGAAAGTTTGTTACTTCTAGAACTACTGAGTTCGGAATGGACAGAGAACGATTTTTAGGTGATGGTGTAATCACTGGATATGGAACTATTCATGGTCGATTGGTTTATGTATTCTCGCAAGACTTTACAGTATATGGAGGTTCTTTGTCAGAAGCATTTGCTGAAAAAATCTGTAAGATCATGGACTTGGCCATTAAAAATGGTGCTCCTGTAATTGGATTAAATGATTCGGGTGGTGCAAGAATTCAGGAGGGAGTTGTATCCTTGGCTGGTTATGCAGACATCTTTTATAAGAACACATTAGCATCAGGAGTTATCCCTCAGCTTTCAGCGATCATGGGACCTTGTGCTGGAGGAGCAGTATACTCTCCTGCTATCACTGATTTTATCTCAATGGTAGAAGACACTTCATACATGTTCGTTACAGGTCCGAATGTTGTAAAGACAGTAACTCATGAAGAAGTAAGTGCTGAAGATTTAGGAGGAGCTTCTGCTCACTCTGTTAAGTCTGGTGTAACTCACTTTACAAACGCAAATGAAATAGCTTGCATCAATCACATGAAGCAATTGCTATCATACATGCCTCAAAACTGTGAAGATAAAGCTCCGGATTTAGACTACACTATCGGTGATGAAAAGCGCGAGAATTTAAATACTATAATTCCAGAAAGTGCAAATACACCTTACGATATTAAAGATGTAATTGCTGATACAGTTGATGCAGATTCATTTTTAGAGGTGCATAAAGACTATGCAGAAAACATCGTTGTAGGATTTGCTCGTTTAGGAGGGAAGAGTATCGGTATTGTTGCTAACCAACCTGCATTTTTAGCTGGTGTACTTGACATCAAATCGTCTAATAAAGCTGCCCGTTTTGTTAGATTCTGTGATGCTTTTAATATTCCACTTTTAGTTTTCGAAGATGTACCAGGTTTCTTACCAGGAACAGATCAAGAATGGAATGGAATTATTACAAATGGAGCTAAATTACTTTATGCTTTCTGTGAAGCTACTGTTCCTAGAATTACTGTAATTACTCGAAAGGCTTATGGAGGTGCCTACGACGTAATGAACTCTAAGCACATTGGTGCAGATATGAACTTTGCATGGCCTACAGCTGAAATTGCTGTTATGGGAGCAAAAGGTGCTGCTGAAATCATCTTTAGAAATGAAATCAAAGCAGCCAATGATCCTGCTGCGAAACTGAAAGAAAAGGAAGATGAGTACAATGAAATGTTCGCTAATCCTTATCGAGCTGCTGCAAGAGGATACATCGATGAAGTAATAAAGCCTGAGAATACGAGAATTAAATTAATCAAGGCTTTCAAAATGTTGGAGAACAAAGTAGATAAGTTACCTAAAAAGAAACACGGGAATATTCCTTTATAAACGGACTATTATGAACATATTAATTATTGGATCTGGAGGAAGAGAACATGCTTTTGCCTGGAAATTAAAACAAAGTGATCGTTTGAATAAGTTATTCATCGCTCCTGGGAATGCTGGAACAGCAGAACTTGGAGAGAATATTGATTTGTCTGTAACCGACTTTAAGGGAATCAAAAAGTTTGTTTTGACAAATGATGTTAATATGGTCGTTGTAGGACCTGAAGCACCATTAGTTGAAGGAATACATGATTTCTTTCTAATGGATAAGGAAATCGCTGATATACCTGTTATAGGACCAGATAAAGAAGGTGCAATGCTGGAAGGTTCAAAAGACTTCAGCAAGCAATTCATGATGAAGTATGGAGTGCCTACTGCTAAGTATCAAACATTTACTTCTGAAACCTTAAAAGAAGGACAAGAATTCCTTTCGACTCTAGAAGCACCTTACGTACTTAAAGCGGATGGATTAGCTGCAGGAAAAGGAGTGTTAATATTAGACAATCTTGAAGAAGCTCAAACAGAACTAAAAAACATGTTGGTAGATGCCAAGTTTGGAGCTGCATCTTCTCAAGTTGTTATTGAAGAATATTTAGATGGAATTGAGCTGTCTGTTTTCGTTTTAACAGATGGTCGAAACTATAAGATTTTACCTGCTGCTAAAGATTATAAAAGAATTGGAGAAGGTGACACTGGTTTAAATACAGGTGGTATGGGAGCTGTTTCTCCGGTACCTTTTGCCGACGAAGCATTTATTCAAAAAGTGGAAGAGCAAGTTGTTAAGCCAACAATGGAAGGAATCAAAGCAGAAGAAATGAGGTATAAAGGTTTCATTTTCATTGGCTTGATGAATGTTAAGGGTGAACCAAAAGTTATTGAATACAACGTAAGAATGGGTGATCCAGAAACGGAAGTAGTATTACCTCGAATTAAATCTGATTTATTGGACTTATTTGAAGGTGTTGCAGAAGGGAATCTTCAGTTAAGAGATTTTGAAGTAGACTCAAGATGTGCTTCAACTGTGATAATGGTTTCGGGAGGATATCCAGAAGCGTATGAAAAAGGTAAAGTAGTAACAGGACTGAAAACAGTTGAAGATAGTATTGTCTTTCACGCAGGAACAAAACTAAGTAGTGATCAAGTACTAACTTCAGGAGGTAGAGTATTAGCCGTTACTTCAATTGGAGATTCAATTGCGGATACTTTGAATAAATCATACACTAGTATTGAAAAGATATCTTTTGAGAAGATGAACTTTAGAGAAGATATTGGACAAGACTTACTTAATCTGTAGGTTTAAAACATAAGCAAATAAAAAAGGCTTACGATAATCGTAAGCCTTTTTTGTGTCTTGTAACTTCTTATTAGTACTCCCAAAGATCTTGTTCCCAGTCTCTGATTTCCTCATGAATTCTTTGTCCTTCTAACAAGGCATCTAAACCTTCCTTGTATTCAGAAATCAAACGATCATATACATTATTCTCTTTGTAGATGAACGTAGCAAATTGTCTTGACCAAAAGATATCTTCTATAGTTCTTCTTTCAGAATCATTACTAGTATTGTACACCTCAGCATTAGCATATACCATTCTAATTTCTGGGTAGTAAATCCAGAACATATCTGAATCACCTTTGTACTCACCATTTTCATCGTACTTCTCTAAAACAGGACAAAGACCAATCGTTCTTACATCCAATTCAGATTTCTGCTTGTCAAAGAAATAGTCTTCTTTTAACCTGTAACGTTTAACATTAGCTGGGTTAAAATCATTCTTAATCGTTTTCTCAGTAATCTCAAACGTTTCAGGATCTTCAATTTCAACAGTTGTTTCTGTAACTCCAATAGATTCAATCTCCGTTACACTTAATGGTAACTTAAATTCATCGTCAAAAGGACTAAATGCAGTAACAACCCCTTCTTCAGCTACAGATCTAGTAACTTGAATCATAGACTTTCTATCGTTGATCTCAAAGATTGGGAAATATAACGGATGATTGATTTTCTCTCTCATATCCAAAATTCTCCAAACCCTTTTAGACCACATTACGTCAGCCTCACGAAGATGTGTATAAGGAATAACCCTTCTAGATGTAGCATGTTGTTTTATGTAAACACCATCTAACACGTTCTGTGCTTCTACCTCATTTGAAAATGCAAAAGCAAACAATCCAACTAATAATATTCCTACCCTTTTCATACGCTTAAATTTTATTATCTAACTTTTAAAGCAATTGTACCGATATCCTTTACAGATCCATCAGGCATAGTAGCTTTAACACCTTCAAACCACACTTTTCCACCAATCTTAACTTTTTTCAAAGCTTTTTTCATTTGATCAGTCAATGTGTAACCATTCTTCTGCTTCAACTCTACTAAGTTTTGTCCAATTTGAGCTGTCATTGTAAAAGATTTAACTCTTACGACAATATCGAATGGAAAGTTCTGCATTTCTGCTTTAACATATGATGCATTCACTAATTCCGCCTTTGAAATTGTACCACCTTGTTTCTTCATAATAGAAGGAACCGGTTTTGGTAGTCGCTTAATTCTAAACTCTTGTTCTCCAAGTTTCGTACCATCTTGTTTTCCTACAATAATCTTAGCATTTCTTGATTGCTCAGAAGCCATCACTTCGTACTCACCTTTCTTAGCATTCTTGGCCTTGATTCTAAACGGTCCCTTTGCTGTAATCTTCAAATCATCAGCAGCAACACCTGACGCTGCAATCTTAACAGGGTTAGGTATACCAATATAGAATACGTTCATACCAGTTGCCGCAACCGTAGCACTTGGTTCTGCGACCATATAATCTTGGTTAAACATGATGAAATCAGTTCCTTTTGGAGATACCTGCTTAATGATACCTCTTAATGTTTGAACTCCTAATTCCATTGCCTTAACTCTAAATTGACCTTTTCCTTGCGCAACAGGTAATTGAATCACCTCACTACCCTCTATAATTGGCATCTTAGCCTCAACACCAGGAGGAAACTTAATTACGCCTCCTTTCGCAGCATTAAATGCCATTGTATCTGGTTCGCAAATATAAATTTCAGGAACAATTTTCGAGTTATATGCAGAAACGAACACCTTACCGAAAACGGAATCATTCTTCAATACATATCCGTTTTCAAAGGAAGCCATTGCTTCGGACTTATCCACAACTATACCTTCACCTCCCATTTTTTCAGCAAGTAAAGAAACTACCTCAGCTTCCAAGTTTCTGATATATGATTGATAAAGAGACAAGTTTGCAGTTACCGCCGCTAATGGCATATGCGAAGAAATTCTGTAAGAGAATCTTGCTGGAGGATCTGTTGGTGCAAGAACTAAATCTACTGCAGGTTCTGTGTCTAATAACTTTGTATATCTTTCTATAATCGGATCAACTAAAGATGCATCTCCTTCTTCTTTTAACATCTGAAGCGCTAACTCTTTAACCGCTTTAATAGCAGCTTCTAGCTCATCCGCTGCTTTCCCTCCTTCAATTACAGTTAGATAAGATGCACCAAAATCCTGGTTATCTTTGTTCAACGGAATTCCTTTATCATCTAAAAACGGAGCCATTTTACCCCCTACAGTATCCCCTGCAGACTCTATTGCACCACCAGACCATAAGTACACTTTTTGATCAGCAATTAACTGGTATGCTTCATCGGTTAACTTCTTTAGTTTAAAAGCCTTATCTTCAGTAGCTTTGAAAGCTGGTGAAGATGCTGCTGCTCTAGAAATAGTATTATAGTAATTATTATTATTTACATTGAAACTTTTTGTTGTGGCATTTATACCACCCTCTAAGATAACGAATGCATTAAGTAACGATTTCGATGCGTTCATAGCAAGCATGGCAAGTAGCACCAGATACATCATACCAACCATCTGTTGACGAGGACTCAAATTACCTCCACCCATAGTTTAATTTTTAATAGTGTTATTACTAAGTTTTTGTTATGTTTTAAGCTTGTCTGTTAAAGTTCATTGCAGACAACATATTACCATAAACAGTATTTAACTGCTCTAGGTTGTTACCTAATTCTGCAACTTGCTCTTTGTAACGCTTAGTATCCTCAACGGAGTCACTTAAGTTTTGTAATAAAGCACTAATATTTTCATTCACTTCAGAGTTCAGTTTAATGTTTTGACCTGATGAGTTTAACTGCATTTCATAAACCCCATTTAACTCAGATAAATTCTTAGACATTTTCCCTAATTCTTCAGAGTAACTTACCCCGTCACCATCACTAGCTGCGATTAAGTTATCTAAAGTTTGATTAGCTTTTGAATAATTATCTGAAAGACTTTCAACCTTTGATTTTGCAATACTCACTGAACTTACGAAATCTTCAGTAGCTGGTGCAATGTTTGCAAGATCACCCATATTTGAAGCTGAGTCAGAAAGGTTTCTCATTCCTTTTCCTAAGCTTTCAATTAAATCAGACCCAATGTTAGCGTCTTGTAGCATTCTATCTAATTTTTGGGATACAGCATCGCCTGATTCTTCAGAAATTGCAGAGATATCAGAGGAATCATCCAAGTTGAAGCTTTGTTCTCCTTCTTCATCGTGCTCGCCCTCAGCCTCATCTTCTAAAGGCTCACTCCAAGTATCTAATTCAGGATATAATATTGTCCAGTCAACCGCCATATGTGGCTCTTCAAAGGCTCCCATGATGAATAGTACAGCCTCTACAGACAGACCACCAATAAGCATGACTGTTGCTCCAGGCCAGTGCTGAATTTTAAACATGGCTCCTACAATTACAACTGCGGCTCCAAAACCTGTTGCCATTGTATTAATTTTCTTTGACTTATAACTTCCTCCCATAATTTCCTAGATTGTGTTAATAATTGCTTGTATAGTTAATGTGTTGATTGTTCTGTATTAATAAACTTGTGATTCGTCAGCTTCAGCATCTCCCTTACTTCTTCCTAAGTAAGTTTGAACCATTCTAACTCCGATGTAACATTTAGATGTATCCTGGTACTCATAGCTTCTAGATGATGTTTGCATGTAGAATCCTAAATCCTTCCATGAACCACCTCTAATTACTTTTCTCTTTAAAGCAGGAGGATCATTTTCATCAGCTCTATATGAGTAATCCATGTTCAAGTCATGTGCAAAGTTATAAGCAGACTCTTCGAAAGAGTTGTTTGTCCATTCTGCAACGTTCCCAGACATATCATATAAACCAAAATCATTTGGCCAGTAGTGCGCTACAATAATTGTATGTAAACCACCATCATCCACGTAATTACCTCTTAACGGCTTAAAGTTCCCTAAGAAACATCCCGTTGAGTTTCTAATGTAAGGAGAACCCCATGGGTAAGCAGCTAAATCTTTTCCTCCTCTAGCAGCGTATTCCCACTCTGCTTCAGAAGGTAATCTGAAGTCATTTACAATGGTAATTCCAGAAGACCTTCTGTAATTTTCGTTCATATGATTTGTTCTCCATCTAGCAAAAGCAACAGATTGCTTCCAACTTACACCAACCACAGGAAAGTGATCGTATGCTGGGTGCCAGTAGTATTGCTGAGTCATTGGCTCATTGAATGAGTAAGTATAATCATGTACCCAAGCTAATGTATCAGGATAAACATTAATAATCTCATGCATGATGAAGTCTGATCTATCAGAAATTCCGTTTCCGTATTCCCAATCTACTTCTCTTCCATCAAATCCTTTTTCATTGTATGAATAACGATTTGCTTTCTTAGCAGCAGTTTTATAATCAATCCACCAATACTCGAACATTAATCTTCTCGTATCAATCTCTTTTCTTCTATAGAATCTTTCAGCTTCTGGTAAGAATAAACCAGCTAGCATTTCAGCATCTTCTTCATCATCCCAACGAATTCTTTCGTTCCAGTTGATTCTTTCCGTATACTCAGCTTCATCCAATAAGTGATCTTCACCAATCATTCTATGAGCGATTGAATCTCTTACGTAGTTAGTAAACTGTCTGTATTCGTTATTTGTAATTTCTGTTTGGTCCATGTAGAAAGACTGGATAGAAACTACTTTAGTTTGTGCGGTTTGAGCTGCAGGTAAATCCTGATCAGATGGTCCCATGTGAAAAGCTCCAAGTGGAATAAAATTCATTCCATAAGGATCTTCTTGATACCATTGCTGTCTATCCTGAACTCCAATTAACTCTCCGTTATCTCCTACTCCACAACTTGCTAAAACAGCTGCAAAGGCAGTACCCATAAACAACTTTTTCATACTCCAATTCTTTAAATCACTAACGTGATGATTCTACATTTATTTTATTACCTATTACCTGCTTTACATTAAAAACCGTTTGCTTCAAACGAGATCTATTACAATAAGGTTACATTACCTACTGCAACAAACTCGGATCAACAAAGATTCTTTTCTTCGTTTTTACCTCTATCGAATGACAATATCTTATGAATAACTCGGCAGAACCTGAGCTACTTGTAGTACTGATATCCGAAGTAGTAAAATCATATGCTAAACCAACTTTCATCTTTGAACTAACAATATTCAAACCAGTCATTGCAACAATGGCATCTCCTGTTCTATAAGAAGCTCCTAACCAAATTAAGTTTTGATACTCTCCAATTACAGCTGCGTCTAAAGTTGTAACTGCTCCGTCTGTTTTAATAAAGATACTTGGCTTTAAAACCATATCACCTCCCATAAAAGGTTGCGTTTCATATCCTCCAGTAATGTAATAGTGTCTTCTTAATTGAATAGAAGCCGATTCATGAACCGTTTCACTTTCCAAAATTTGAGAAGTAGACACTCCAAAATATAAATTACTTGCTTGATAAAAACCTCCAACACCACCTGTAAAAGTAGATCCTGTTACCGTACTATTTGAGTTTAACAAAGCATATAAAGTATTATCTCCTAACTGTGATGCATTCAATTGTGTTGGATCAATTCCTGCAGAAATAATTCCTAAATCAATTCCTAATCCTAACTTGGCTCCGTTAGCAAGACCTAATTGATAGTTCCCTGATAACTTAGCTGTTGTAGAATAACCTGCACCAATAATATCTTGATACATCGTTAGTCCCGCACCAATGTTGTCTGGCAAATTAAAAACACCAAGGTTAGCATTTACATTTAGTATATAAGTTTGAGGAGCTCCTTCGAATCCCATCCACTGTTGTCTTCCAATTAATTGTGCGCAAATGGCATTATTAATACCTGCAGCACCTGGATTTATCGCAGCACTATTAAACATGTTTTGACTCACTTGGTATTCCTGTTGAGCGTTAACAACCAACCCAGAAACCAACAACAACGCGGCAAACAATACTTTTCTCATAATATTTTTTTATCTACACCACTCTAAAAACGGGGCATAGCCCGCATAAACATAGGGATTTTTTTCATGAATTCAAAGATGTCCTTGATTCATTAATCAGCATTACGGTCTGTATTCTAATCCTTTAATCTTCCATTTATAGCTTAGACTTAGTATCCTTTTTAGCACAATTTCTGGTAGGTTTTCCACCATCGATCAGGCATTTCATCTCTTAATGCTAATTCATAATCGGCATAAGAACAAGGAACTAAATGATGTCTTTCATACTTCGAGTTCTGTCCTGTTTGATAAGGAACTTCCATCCACCATCGATCACTTTTGTTACTCTTGTAAAACACTAATTCGTGATCTTTCGACTCTAAAGCCACTGTATATTTGAAATATTGTGATCTATCTCCAACTGGGAAATCTTGCTTCCTGTTGTAATATCCATCAATGAAATACCATATCATTTGTGCAACCAAATGTGCGGTAGTACCATCTTCATCTTTAGAGGGACAATAATCATACACCCCAAACGAAGTTAGCTTATCACTTAATCCTGCATATCGAGCAATTGCACACGCTTCTTCTCCATTGAAACCATTTGGTGATGCAAAGGAAATTCCAGGAGCATCTGCTTTTCTAATCGCGTTCACATCCATAGAAACGATATCTGCATTTCGCACAATTGGCTCTACTTCCTCCAAATTATTTCTAACCATTCCTAAACGATACACATCAAAATACAGTTGATTCATTAACTCTAAGACCTTAGGATCAGTGAAATAACTTTGATATCCAATATTACTGTAGTTGAATAAAAAGCTTGGTTGGTGAAGTACAATCTTACTTAAGAAAGTATATGCATCCACTGTTTCATCTTTCAAACCAATATCGAATCTTGGATCAACAGTTACTAAATTCACCATCTGCTCTAAGTTCTCATAGGCCAGATAATTGGCATATGTCAAATCTTGACTTCCTCCTATAATTATTGGAATAATTCCGTCTTTTATCAAGGATTCACAAATTTGTGAAACGGCGAAATAAGTATCTTGAATCTCATTCCCTGCTTTAACGTTACCTAAATCGGCAATCTTGATATCATATCCATGATGAAACAAACGATATAACCATTGACGAACTAAATCAGGAGCATTTTTCCCTTCCAGATTAGCTTTATTTCCTCTTGATTCATTTACTCCAAAAATGGCTAATTGAACTTGAGTTAATTCAGGAATATCTCCCGTTGTGTTTACCATTAAGCTATTCCCAAGACATGCATCTGGTAACGAGTCAGGTAATAAGGACTCATTAACCGGCTGGAAAAAGATATCGATATCCATTATTTCTTAGCTTTTGTTGTCTTCTTTGCGGTTGTCTTTTTAGCGGCAGTTTTCTTTACCACCTTTTTCTTTTTGGTTTTAGGACCATCCTTAATCAGCTTTTGGCATTCTTCCAGACTTAAATCTGCAGCCTCCACATCTTTTGGAATCTTAAAGTTCTTTTTATTGAACTTGATATAAGGACCCCATCTTCCTTTTAATACTTCGATTAATCCATCCTCCGTATCAAACGAGTTAATAAACTTCTCTCTGTCTGCTTGTCTTTTAGCTTCAATTAATTCAACGGCTTTATCGAATTCAATTTCTAAAGGATCAATTTCTTTAGGGATTGAAGTAAACTTAGAATCATGACGAACATACGGTCCGAATCTTCCTACACCAATCACTACTTTTTTATCTTCGTAAAGACCTAAATCTCTAGGAAGTTTGAATAAATCTAAAGCTTCTTCTAGTGTAATATCTTCTAAACTTTGACCTTTTCTAAGTCCTGCAAATCTTGGCTTTTCAGCATCTTCATCACCTTCTTTTGGAGACTCTCCGATTTGAGCCATTGGTCCGAATCTTCCAATTCTTACAATAATTCTCTTGCCTGTGCCAGGCTCTAAACCTAATTCTCTTTCTCCTGAAGCTCTATCCGCGTTCTCCGTTGTGTACTCAATATTCTCATGGAAAGGAGTGTAAAAATTGCTAAGCATTTTTTGCCATTCCATATTTCCAGAAGCTATTTCATCAAACTCCTTTTCTACTTGAGCAGTAAAGTTGTAATCTAAAATCTTCGAAAAATTCTCTACCAAGAAATCATTTACAACCGATCCTATATCCGTTGGGAATAACTTCTTTCTTTCCGTTCCAGCCATTTCAGTAGCATCAGCAGCTTTGATCTCATTGTTCTCAAAACTGATTACTCTATAATTTCTCTCAACTCCTTCTCTATCTTCTTTAACAACGTAACCTCTTTTAATTACTGTTGAAATAGTTGGTGCATAAGTAGACGGACGACCGATTCCTAGTTCCTCTAGTTTCTTTACCAAACTAGCTTCCGTATATCTTGCTGGGTGATGAGTAAAACGCTCGGTAGCCATCATATCCGTAAGAACTAAATCTTGTCCTTCTTTCAATGGAGGTAAAACACCGTTTCGATCTTTATGATCAACATTCTCATCATCAGTTCCTTCCATGTAAACTTTCAGGAAACCATCAAAAACCAACATTTCACCTTTAGCTTTTAACTCAATGTCATTGGTTGAAATCCCAATATTCACCGTTGATTTCTCTAACTGAGCCTCAGCCATTTGAGATGCAACGGTTCTCTTCCAAATCAGTTCATATAATTTCTGACCATCTGCATCTACTGAATGCTTCGTGAAGTCAGTCGGACGAATCGCCTCGTGAGCCTCTTGTGCTCCCTTTGATCCTGATTTATATGATCTAGATTTTGAATATTCTTTTCCATAAGAACGAGTGATTTCATCCTCAATAGCTTTAGTAGCTTCTGGCGCTAAATTGGTAGAATCGGTTCTCATGTATGTAATCAAACCAGCTTCATAAAGTTTCTGTGCAACACTCATTGTTTGCGAAACACTATACCCTAGTTTCCTTGATGCTTCCTGTTGTAACGTTGAAGTTGTAAAAGGAGCAGCAGGTGATCTTTTACTTGGCTTCTTTACAATCGATTTGATATTATAATTAGCTCCCTTACAAGATTCTAAAAAATCCAAAGCTTCTTGCTCTGTCTTAAAATTCTTAGGTAATTCAGCTTTTAAAATCGTATCTCCTTCGATATCAAAATGAGCTCTTAATTTGAAAAAAGACTCTGCATTAAATGCATGAATCTCTCTTTCTCTCTCAACGATTAATCTAACCGTTACAGACTGAACTCTACCTGCAGATAATTTCGGTTTAACCTTTTTCCATAAAACTGGAGACAGTTCAAAACCAACCAATCTATCTAAAATTCTTCTTGCTTGCTGAGCGTTTACTAAATCGTAATCAATCGTTTTAGGATTGTCGATTGCAGCTTTAATTGCTGCCTCAGTAATCTGATTATAAACTACTCTTCGAGTCTTATCTTCTTTAACTCCTAAAGCCTCTAAAAGATGCCAAGAAATCGCTTCTCCCTCACGGTCCTCATCCGTTGCTAGCCAAACCACCTCGGCCTGTTTTGCTAATTTCTTTAACTCTGAAACAACTTGTTTTTTGTCCTCTGAAATCTCATACGTTGGAGAAAAATTCTCTTCAATATTTACTCCAAGTCCTTTTTTAGCAAGGTCTCTTATGTGCCCAACACTGGATTTAACAATGTAGTCCTTACCAAGATACTTCTCGATAGTTTTTGCCTTTGCAGGTGACTCGACGATCACCAGGTTTTTTACCTTATTAGCCATGATTTCAAAGCGTTTGAACTGCAAAGAAAAATAAATCTGGAGCGATTCTCCAAATATTTAATGATAGTATATTATAATATAGATATATATATCTATATAAAAAAGAGTGTCATTTTGACAGATAAATTTCGGATTAGCTATCTTTGCAATTCAAATTTGGATGAATTATGAGAGAAGGTGATAAAGTATTGGACGAGAAACGTCAAGGTGAGGCTTTATTGTTGGACGAGAACCAGATGTCGTCTAAAAAACTGTATATCGAAAGTTACGGTTGCGCAATGAATTTCTCGGATAGTGAAATCGTTGCTTCCATTTTAACGAAAGAAGGATATAGTACTACACGAAATATTGATGATGCTGATTTAGTTTTCTTAAACACTTGTTCTATTCGTGAAAAGGCAGAGCAAACAGTTAGAAATCGATTGGTACATATTAAAGGGAAGAAAAAAACAAACCCAGGAATGCTGGTAGGTGTTTTAGGGTGTATGGCTGAACGATTAAAATCTAAACTTTTAGAGGAAGAACAACTGGTTGATATTGTTGTTGGTCCGGACGCTTACAGAGATTTACCAAACCTAATAACCCAAGCTGAAGGAGGTCAAAAAGCAGTAAATGTTTTACTTTCAAGAGAAGAAACTTATGCTGATTTATCTCCGGTTAGATTAGGAGACAATGGTGTTTCAGCATTCGTTTCCATCATGAGAGGATGCGACAACATGTGTACATTCTGTGTTGTTCCATTTACCAGAGGAAGAGAAAGAAGTAGAGATCCGCATACCATTGTTAAAGAAGCTCAAGAATTAGCTAATAATGGATTTAAAGAAGTCACTCTTTTAGGTCAAAATGTAGATTCTTACCGTTGGTCAGATAACGAAGAATTAAAAGGAAACGCTTTAAAAGAAGCTCCGAGAGAGGAAGTTATTGATTTTGCTAAGTTATTGGAAATGGTAGCTCAGGTTAGTCCTGATTTACGTATTCGTTTTTCAACTTCGCATCCAAAAGATATTACAGACGACGTTTTATACGCTATGCGTGATAATGAAAACGTAGCCAACTATATTCATTTTCCTGCGCAAAGTGGAAACACACGTATTTTAAAGAAAATGAACAGAACATATACCCGAGAATGGTATGACACCAAGCTAAACAGAATTAGAGAGATCATCCCAAATTGTGGTATTACTACTGATATCATCACTGGATTCTGTTCTGAAACGGAAGAAGAGCACCAAGAAACGGTAGACTTAATGGTGAAGTCGAAGTTCGACATGGCTTACATGTATTTCTATTCGGAAAGACCAGGGACTTTGGCTGCTAGGAAGTATGAAGACGATATTCCTGAAGAAGTTAAGAAAAGACGTCTGCAAGAAATCATCGATGTTCAGATGGAGAGTAGACATGAAAGCCATCAAAAAGATATTGGAAAGACCTTTAAAGTTTTGGTAGAAGGAGTCAGTAAGAAATCTGGAGACCAATTAGTTGGTAGAAACGATCAAAACAAGGCCATCATCTTTGATAAAAAGGATAAAAACCCTGGAGATTACGTAATGGTAAAAGTAACGGATTGTACACGTGCAACACTTATTGGAGAATTAGTT
This sequence comes from Flavobacteriales bacterium, assembly GCA_965661855.1. Lineage (GTDB taxonomy): Bacteria > Bacteroidota > Bacteroidia > Flavobacteriales_C > CBFIFL01 > CBFIFL01. The sequence goes on along the minus strand of CBFIFL010000004.1, from coordinate 28,626 downwards.
TAGTATGAGTTTACAAGGAATCAAACAACGTTTCGGTATCATTGGAGTTTCCAATGAATTAGACAGATCTATTGAAATAGCGAGCCAGGTGGCTCCTACTGATTTATCTGTTTTAGTAACTGGTGAGTCAGGTGCGGGAAAAGAAGTTTTTCCTAAAATCATTCACTCTTTAAGTGCTCGAAAACACAACAAATACATTGCTGTAAACTGTGGTGCTATTCCTGAAGGAACAATTGATTCGGAATTATTCGGACACGAGAAAGGAGCTTTTACAGGAGCACATGAATCCCGTAAAGGATACTTTGAAGTAGCTGATGAAGGAACGATATTCTTGGATGAAGTTGCCGAATTACCGCTTACTACTCAAGTTAGGTTACTAAGGGTATTAGAGACAGGTGAATTTATCCGTGTTGGTTCATCTAAAGTGATCAAAACCAACGTAAGAGTTGTTGCTGCAACTAATGTTAACATTCCTCAAGCCGTAAAAAACAATAAGTTTAGAGAAGATTTATACTACCGTTTAAACACGGTTCCAATTCGAATTCCAGCACTTCGAGAAAGACAACAAGATGTTGCTCTTTTGTTCAGAAAGTTTGCTCATGATTTCGCTGAAAAATACAGAATGCCAGCCATTCGTTTAGACGATGAAGCACGTCAGCTTTTATTGAATTATAGATGGCCTGGAAATATTCGTCAACTTAAAAATTTCGCGGAACAAATTTCTGTGATTGAGACCGATCGAATGATTTCTTTGGATAAACTGGCTGAGTACATTCCGATCGATAACGAAGGTGAAAATGTGCCTAGTTTAGGTGATACACCAGGTTCTGATAAATTCACAGAAAGAGAGATCTTGTACAAAGTTCTGTTCGAAATGAAAAAAGAATTGGGAGATCTAAAAAAACTGGTATTGGATCTAATGCATAAAAAAGATCTCGATTCCGAAGACATTGAAATTGTCAATAGAATCATTAAAGATGTTTCAGCTTATCAAAATGAAGTAAAAGCTTTACCAGCTATTGGGCAAAGCTCTTTCACTACTCCGAGTCCTGAATTTGTTGATGCAAACCTTTCTTCAGAGCAAAATATTGTGGTTGAAGAATCGTTGAGTTTAGCAGACAAAGAAAAAGAGATGATCGAAAAAGCATTGGAGAAACACCGCGGTAAAAGAAAAACAGCTGCAAGTGAGTTAGGAATCTCTGAAAGAACACTTTACCGAAAAATAAAAGAATATAATATTCAGTTATGAGTCGATTTAAATTAGTCTTATTCATACTTATTACCACTTTAGGAATACAATCCTGCAAAGTCTCTTACGGCTTCAATGGTGCGGATATTTGTGATCAGTGTAAAACAGTAAGTATTGACTACTTCGACAACAATGCAACCAATGTTAATCCTGAGTTGAGTCAAAAACTAACGGAGAGCATTAAAGATAAATTCAACAATGAAACACCTCTTTCATTGGTTACTAGAAACGCCGATTTAAGATTTACTGGATACATCTCCAATTACGTTGTAAAATCTATTGCAGTGCAAGGAAACGAAACCGCTGCAATGAACCGATTAACCATCGACATCAACGTTGAGTATGAAAACATACATCAAGAGGAGAAGAACTTTGAAAGTAAGTTTTCAAGGTATGCAGACTTTGAAAGTTCAAAAAACTTAGCTGATGTTGAAAGTGAGTTAATTGATCAAATCATCGAACAATTGGTTCAAGACATCTTTAACAAATCTGTTGTAAATTGGTAAAATGGAGAAGTCCCGTTTATATCAATTGATTGAACAGCCCGGTTTAATTACCGGTGAAGACCAAAAGGAGCTCCAACAATTATTTGAGAAGTTTCCTACTTTTCTTCCAGCCGGATTCTTAAACGCTCTTTACCAAAAGAAGCAAGACAGTGTTTATTATGATGAGACGATTAAAAGTCTTGCCATTCGAACCCAGAATCGTCAAATTCTAAATGACTTCTTACACAAAGATCATTCGCTTGTATCCATTGAAACTGCAGAAATTCCAACTGATACAGTGGAACCGATTCAAGTTGAAAGTGAACCTGTAGTTATTCCTGAGATAAAACAGGAAGTTGAAAAGACTGAGAAAGCTGAAGAGTTAGAAGCTGATATTTTAAGTAGAGCGGTTCATGCATCTATCTCCGTTGAAGTAGATGAGATTGAATTTGAGGAAGAAGAAAAAATTGAATTAAGTCCAAAAGAAATAGAACCAGTTTCAGCCGAAAAAGACTTTTTCGATTGGCTAGAATCTCCTGAAACAGCTAGTAAAGAAGAGGTGAAATCATCTTACGATGAAGACTTAATCAATAAGTTTATTCAAGAAGAACCTAGAATTAAAGCTCAAAAAGACTTCTATAGTCCGATTGATATGGCTCAAAAAAGCGTTGAAGAAGACGAAAACCTCATCTCTGAAACACTTGCCAAAATATATACAGCCCAAGGCAGCTACAACAAAGCGATCAAAGCCTATGAAAAATTGGGCTTGAAATATCCAGAAAAAAGCGCTTACTTTGCAGACCTCATTAGAGAAACTAAAGAAAAAAAGAAGAAGTCATGATTAATATTATCATTGTAGTTATCAGCTTGTTATTGATTGGAGTAGTAATTATCCAAAACTCAAAAGGTGGCGGTTTAGATTCAAGTTTCAGTTCACAACAAAACTTGATGGGAGTTAAAAAATCAACTGAAGTAGTAGAAAAAGCTACATGGACATTAGTAGGATTACTAGTTGTTTTATGTATCATCTCTACCAAATTGAATACGAGTAACACGGTAACAATTGATAAGTCAAGTGCTACTGAAGCTGCGAAATCTACACAAACAGAACAAGTTGCTCCTGCTACTGAGGATTTCAGTCTTGAGAATCTTCCTGCACAGGATTAAATGTCAATATGACAAAGAAAATATAAGAGGCCATAATAATGTCACCTCAACTGTAAAAATGTCAACCAAAACGGTTGACATTTTTATTTGGCACATAAATGGCAAACAAGCTTTCGAACTATTAAAATAAATTCAAAATATATGTCAGATTTAAAAATCAAACCATTAGCGGATAGAGTACTTATCGAAGCTGCTCCTGCTGAAGAGAAAACAGCTGGTGGAATTTATATTCCAGACACTGCAAAAGAAAAGCCTCAACAAGGTAAAGTTGTAGCAGTAGGTAACGGAACAAAGGATATTACATTAACAGTTGCTGTTGGTGACGAAGTTCTTTACGGAAAGTATGCTGGAACGGAGCTTAACGTAGAAGGTAAAGATTATCTGATGATGAGAGAGTCAGATATATTGGCAATTGTTTAATCAATCTAACAAACACAAGAAATGGCAAAAGATATTAAATTTGGTTTAGAATCAAGAGACGCGCTTAAAAAAGGTGTTGATGCTCTTGCAAACGCAGTAAAAGTAACATTAGGACCAAAAGGAAGAAATGTTGTAATCGATAAGAAATTTGGTGCTCCACACGTAACAAAAGATGGTGTATCAGTTGCTAAAGAAATCGAATTAAAAGATCCTGTTGAAAACATGGGAGCTCAAATGGTGAAGGAAGTAGCTGCAAAAACTGCTGACATCGCTGGAGACGGAACAACAACGGCTACCGTTTTAGCTCAGGCTATCATCCAAACTGGATTGAAGAACGTTACAGCTGGTGCTAACCCAATGGACCTTAAAAGAGGTATCGACAAAGCGGTTAAGCAAGTTGTAAATGAATTAAAAAACATCTCTGCTGAAGTAGGTGCTGACAATAAAAAGATTGAGCAAGTTGCTTCAATATCAGCTAATAACGATGCAGAAATTGGAAAACTAATTGCACAAGCAATGGCTACTGTAGGTAACGATGGTGTTATCACTGTAGAAGAGGCTAAAGGAACTGAAACAGAAGTAAAAACTGTTGAAGGAATGCAATTTGATAGAGGTTATTTATCTCCTTACTTCGTAACAAACACTGAGAAAATGGAAGCTGAATTAGAGGCGCCGTTCATCTTAATTTGTGACAAGAAGATTTCTACAATGAAGGATTTATTACCAATTCTTGAGCAATCTTCTCAAACTGGTAAGCCATTATTAATCATTGCTGAAGATATCGACGGAGAAGCATTAGCTACTCTAGTGGTAAACAAAATCAGAGGATCTCTAAAAATCGCAGCTGTTAAAGCTCCAGGATTTGGTGATAGAAGAAAAGCAATGTTAGAAGACATCGCTATTTTAACTGGTGGTACAGTTATCTCTGAAGAAAGAGGATTCAAATTAGAGAACGCTACATTGAATGAATTAGGTACTGCTGAAAAAGTAGTTATCGACAAAGACAACACTACTGTTGTAAACGGTTCAGGAGAAAAAGCAAACATCGAAGCAAGAGTTGGACAAATTAAAGCTCAAATTGAGTCTACTTCATCTGACTATGACAAAGAGAAACTTCAAGAAAGATTAGCTAAGCTATCTGGAGGTGTTGCGGTACTATATGTTGGTGCAGCTACGGAAGTTGAGATGAAAGAGAAGAAAGACAGAGTAGATGATGCACTTCATGCAACTAGAGCTGCTGTTCAGGAAGGTATTATTCCTGGTGGTGGAGTTGGATATATCAGGGCTTTATCTGCTATTGAAGACATGAAAGGTGAAAATGAAGATGAAACAACTGGTGTTGCAATATTGAGAAGAGCAGTTGAAGAGCCATTAAGACAAATCGTTGCTAACGCAGGTGGAGAAGGATCTGTAGTTATTCAAAAAATCAAAGAAGGTTCAGGTGACTTCGGTTACAATGCTAGAACTGAGGTTTACGAAAACTTACTTGAGGCTGGTGTAATTGATCCAACAAAAGTATCTAGAGTTGCTATTGAAAATGCTGCTTCAATCGCTGGTATGTTATTAACTACTGAGTGTGTTTTAGCTGAAGAACCAATGGAAGAAGGTGCTGGTGCAGGAATGCCTCCAATGGGTGGTGGAATGCCTGGAATGATGTAAAAATCGCATAGCGATTTAAGGATTAGATTTAATCCGAATATAAAAAGAAGAGCCACGATTAACGTGGCTCTTTTTTTATTTAATATTATACTAATTACTGACTCATGATTTGAAAGTATGATTACAATCTTGACACGTGTATTCTTGCTTTACCGCTTTTGGAAATAACAAATCAAAGAAGCTTCTAAAAGACTGTAATAAAATCAAAATTGAATTATTACTCGTTTTTATAGAGACTTGATCGGATTGACAAACGGGACAAAACAATAACTCTGGTGCTTTCGACAAAGCCAATCCTGGGAAAGATTCAACTACCAAATCAAAATCTAATTCCGCAACTTTTAACTTAATTCCTCCTGCTATATTAGCCCCTCTCCCCGGGTATAGAGAAGTTAAATGCTCGTCATGTATGAAGCAGGGAATATCCAATTTTTCAATTTGAGATTTCCAGTACCTAGCTTCTGTGGCATTATAAAATACCTGAATGGTTTTTAAGTCCATAGCCTCAAGATATTTATTTTAAGTAAATACTTTCTTTGATAATTAATTCTTTTTGAAAAATTAAAAGAATCTGTCCTGATATAAATCCTTTGGAAATAAAAAAGCCTAGTGGTGTGCTAGGCTTTTCTTTTTAGTTGCGGGGACAAGACTCGAACTTGCGACCTTCGGGTTATGAGCCCGACGAGCTACCAACTGCTCCACCCCGCGATGTTGTGAGTGCAAATATACGCTCTTTCCCTAAGAGCACCAAACTTTCTGATGCTAAATATTAATATGATGTTAAGTTATTTAAACCAACACCTCTCCTGTCATCTCTTCTGGAATTTGTACTCCCATCATTTCCAATACAGTAGGAGCTAAATCGCCCAACTTCCCTTCTTTAATCGATTTATAATCTTTATCAATTAAAAACAAAGGCACTGGATTGGTTGTGTGAGCTGTATTAACGGTACCATCTCCATTAATCATGAAATCGGCATTCCCATGATCTGCTGTGATTAAGAATGAATAATCTGAAGACAACCCTGCCTCAACTACTCTCTTTACACAATTATCAACTGTTTCAGCAGCTTTCATAACAGCTTCAAAATCTCCTGTGTGTCCAACCATGTCTGTATTAGCGAAGTTCAAACAAACGAAATCAGTATTCCCTTCGTTCAGCTTAGAACATATTTTATCGGTGATTTCCTCGGCACTCATTTCAGGCTGTAAGTCATAAGTAGCCACTTTTGGTGAGCTAGCCATGATTCTCGACTCATCTGTAAACTCGTTTTCTCTTCCTCCTGAAAAGAAGAAAGTAACGTGTGGATACTTTTCTGTCTCTGCGATTCTAATTTGAGATTTACCTGCAGACTCCAAAACCTCACCTAAAGTATTCTTCAAGTTATCTTTTTCAAACATGACCTTAACACCTTTAAATGTGTCATCGTACCTGGTCATTGTTACATAGTGTAAAGGCAGTGTTTTCATATCCTGCTCTTCCATATTCTTTTGAGTTAAAGCAATCGTAATCTCTCTACATCTGTCCGTTCTAAAATTAAAACACAACACTACATCACCTTCCTCAATTGTTCCTTCAGGATTCACTGAAATCGGCTCTATAAACTCATCTGTAATACCTTTAGCATAACTCGACTTAATTCCTTCAACCGCATCAGTAAAATGTTCTCCTTTACCACTTAACAATAAGTCATAAGCTAACTTAACACGCTCCCAACGGTTATCTCTATCCATTGCGTAATACCTACCAACGATTGAAGCAACTGAGGCAGACTTCCCTTCACAATGAATTAGTAGCTTCGACATGTAAGCCTCTCCTCCTTTCGGATCAGTATCTCTTCCATCCATAAAAGCATGAATGAAAGTATTTTGAACACCTTCTTCGTTTAATACATCAACCAAATGATGCAGGTGTTCTTGAGATGAATGTACTCCACCATCTGAAAGTAATCCCATTAAATGGAATTTCTTGTTATTCTCTTTCGCGTATTTAATTGCGTCTTTAAAAGCCTGAACGGTAATCACTTGATTCTCTTCACAAGCCTTATTAATCTTCACCAAGTCTTGATATACAATTCTTCCAGCACCAATATTTAAATGTCCCACTTCTGAATTCCCCATTTGACCATCAGGCAGACCTACAGCTAATCCTGAAGTATTTAAAACAGTGTTTGGGTAATTGTTATACATAGAATCCACAAAAGGAGTATTTGCTTTAAAAATCGCATCTGTATGATCCTTTTTCCCAACTCCCCAACCATCCATGATGATTAACGCTACTTTCTTACTCATCTTAATTATTTTGCAATGAAATTATAAATATACTCCCGTTTGGAAGATGACTTTTAACAGTGATACTACCGTTTATTTTATTCAAAAGTTCATGAACTATGTATAGTCCTAAACCAGTTCCTTTGCTTGTTCTGGTCTCTTCGTTTTGAGCTCTATAAAATTTGGAAAAGACTTTCTTCCTATCCTTCTCAGGAATCCCTTGTCCTTCATCTTGAATAGAAACCTCCACTTCTTTTCCTTTTTGAACTATACTAACATTAATATCACTTCTGACTGGACTGTATTTACAAGCGTTTTCAATCAGGTTAATAAAAATGGAATTCAAAAATTGAGGATCACTCTTTAAAACAACACTTCCTTTTGCTTTTACATGAATGAAATGATCTTTCGCTACACCGAACTTTAATTTATCCGTCAATTTCACCATGAACTCATGAAGCTCTACCTCCTCCATATATGGATTCAAGGCATCTCCTTCAAATCGAGCACTTAATAAAAGATTCTCAATAATATTATTCAATCGGTCAACGTCTTCTCCTCCTCTTGTGATAAGATCTAATCTTTTTTCTTCACTCAACTCCTTTCTTCTTAAAGTTTGAAAGAATAGCTTAATGGATGCTAAGGGCGTTTTAAGCTCATGCGTTACCGCCAGCAGGAAATTATTTTGCTGTTTAGATAGATCCAATTCCTTTCTAAACGCTCTAACAGTATATAAGAATCCGATCAAAAGAATAACTAAGAACACTGCTCCTTCTCCAAAAATTAAAGAAAGCTCCTTGTCTTCTTCATTTAAGCGTTGACCCAAATCATAGATATGAATCATCCACCAAACAAATTGAAGAATGATATAGAAGAGTAATAAATAAAAAAAGAAAATAGGATTGATCTTTCTTTTCATGCACACAAAGGTAAGGAATGCGGGGAATATAGAATTAGATGCTTGATCAAATATTGATGCATAAAAAAAGGCTGTCCGAAGACAACCTTTCCTTTTAGCAGTGGTGCCACCAGGAATCGAACCAGGGACACATGGATTTTCAGTCCATTGCTCTACCAACTGAGCTATGGCACCGCCTTAATTGGCTTGCAAATATATACAAATTAATTTAAATCAAAAACTGCTCTTTCAATTTTTGTCTTAATCCCTATTTTTTTCAGACATTCACGTATGCAAAAAGCGGTAGTTGACATCGGTAATACCAAAACTAAAATCTTTTTATTCAATAACTCTGAGCTCCTTGAGCAATGGAGCTTTGATCTAGAAGTTAAAGTTGACTTATCTGCTTACATCGCAGAGGAAATTCCTTTAATTATTTCTGCTGTAGGAAATTTAGAGAATCGCTTAAATTTTAAGAAGCATGAACAATGTATTCTTTTAAGTCATCAAACTCCTCTACCAATCTTACTGAACTATGATACTCCTGAAACGCTGGGATTAGATAGAATTGCTAATGCGGTTGCTGTGGCCAACAACTCATCACATCAACTAATCATCGATATTGGAAGCTGTGTTACTTTTGATCTACTTGATCGTCAAAATGTATATCAAGGTGGATTAATCTACCCAGGTATTGATATGCGTTTTAAAGCCATGCATAAGTTTACAGATAAACTTCCAAGTATTGACTGGAGAGACAATTGGACCTCTAACGATGTGCTTGGAAAGAGTACTCAGTCTTCTATGCTAATGGGAGTAAAACAAAGCATGATTATGGAATTAGATGGATTAATTCATCGCTATAATGAACAATACCACAACTTAGACGTCCACTTGACAGGTGGCGACTCAGTTTTTTTTGAAAAGGAATTAAAAAGTAGCATCTTTGCACAGCCTTATTTAGGCGCAGTGGGTCTGCGAAAAATATTAGAATACAACTTATGAGCTTAAAGTCTCTTTTTACCCTTAGTTTTTTGATTGCTTCAATGAGCATGTTTTCTCAAAGCAATTTGAATTCTCCATTCTCTATGTTCGGTTTAGGAAATGAAAATCCTGATTTCAACGGACAAAATTTTGCAATGGGAAGTCTAGGAGCAGCAATGAACGATCCTTTCAGAGTTAATTATAACAACCCTGCTAGTTTATCATCTCTTAAAAACACAACAGCTGAATTTTCTTTAAGTGGCGTTTATAATTCATATAAAGACAACTCTGGAAGCTCTAGCAATTTCAATGGTCATTTAGGTGGTTTTGTCATGGGATTCCCAGCAGGAAAAAACTTAGGTCTGTCAATGGGTTTAAAACCAAGTTTCACAAACGGGTATAACGTAACTCAAGCAGATGGTATTAACAATCTGGATTCATTACGAAACGAAGGGTTTGGTGGAATTAATGATGCTTTCCTTTCGATTGGATATAGCTTTAAAGGATTTTCATTAGGGGTTAGTTCAGCATATCAATTTGGAAACCTAACTCAAGTAAAGAGCTTTATATATAATGATGAAGCCTTTCAAGATTCTAAAGTTGAAGACAAACTAAGATTTTCTGACGTACTATTTAATTATGGTTTCCAGTACGAGAGTCCAGAGATCAAATCATGGAAATTTGTTTTAGGTGCTAATTATCTTCCTTCTCAAAGCATATCAGTTGCTCAAAACCGAACAGCTTACAATTACACTACTTACTTAGGAAGAGATATTCCGTTAGACACCGTTTTTACTTCAAACACCGCTGCTGATGAAAATTCGTCGAGTAGCTATAGTGAATTGGCTTTTGGTTTAACACTGAAAAACAAACATTGGATTATCGGTGCTGAATACGAACAGACAGATTATACAGACTTTAACGTCTATTCAATTGGAAACAACCTATCAAACGGTGAGCAATACAAGGCAGGATTTCAATACGCTCCTTTAGAAAGTGATGAAAGAAGAGATAAAAACATTCATGGTTTAGGTAAACGTTTGGTTTATCGTGGCGGAGTGAGATACAAAAAATCTCCTTTATTCATCAATAACAATCAAATTCAAGAGTTTGGCATATCGTTTGGAGTAGACATTCCAGTGTATAGTAAATATAGTCCGGTGAATTCTTATGTGAATTTCGGATTAGAACTTGGTAAGATCGGGAATGTTAACACAAATAACATAGAAGAAAGCTTTATCAAGTTCAATTTAACTTATACTTTTAACGACGCTTGGTTTATACCAGAGAAGATTAACTAAAGAGATATGAAAAAAGGATTATTATTAGGATTACTATCATTGTTTGCTTTGAGCTTTACAAATGCTCAAAACTGTTTAGAAGGTGATGACAGTTTAAAGTGTATGCAATCAATTTCAGTGTTTGATGCTTATTACAGAAGTGGACACTCACAATACAAGAATGGTAACAAAGAAGCAGGTTTAAAAACATTAGAATCAGCTAAGGCGGATTTCACTTGGGCTTTTAAAAATTGTCCTGGTTGTAAGAAAAACGTTTTAGTAAATGGTCCAACACTATTAAAATACTACATCGATAACGAAGCTGACGAAACAGTAAAAAACGGACTAATTGATACTTTATTGATGGCTTATGACATGAGAGCTCAATACTGGGGAGATGAAGGTAAAGCAATGATGTACAAAGGAGTTGCTTTAGCTAAGTACCGTAAAAAGGATTACGAAGGTCAATTCGCTACTTTAAACAAAGCCTTAGAGTTACAAGGTAACAGTATGTCTGCTGTTGGTTTACAGTACTACATGAGAAGTATGATTTACTTAGTAAAGGACAAGAAAAAGACTTGTGAGGAAATCGTTACTGAGTATGTAAGAGTTTCTGATATTATTCAAGTTAACAGAGAAAAGAAAGGTTATGCTGCAGCTGAAAAATCAATCTTAAAAATGATTGGTTCTTGTTTAAAGCCTGCCATTCTAGTTGATCTTTACGAAAAGAACTTTGAAGCAAATAAGACAAACCTAGATTGGTTAAACCAAGCTAAAGGAATGATCAAAGCAAAGAATTGCTTGAAAGTTGAAGACGAGGAATTAAAGAAGAGAGCTGGTGTTATCTACCAAAAAATTGTAGAAGCTGCTCACGATTTAAATCCTTCATTTGCTTCAGCGATTGCTTTAGGTGGTGTATTTGTTGGTAAGGATGATGCAAAAGCAAAAGCATACATAGACCAAGCAGACTCTTTAGCATCTAGCGACGAAGAAAAAGTTGAATTATACAATACCCTAGCGGCTATGTATTTCAATCAGAAGAAATTCTCTCAAGTTAGAACTCAAGCAAGAAAAGCATTAGCGGTTAAAAAGAATAACGAATCTTATTCGTGGATTGCTGAGGCATACGGAGCATCTCAACCAAGATGTTTAGACATGAAATTAGGTGGTGTTGAAGTTTATTGGATTTCAGTTGACTATTTGTACAAAGCAAAATCAGTAGCTGAAACGGAAGAAGAAAAAGCACACATTCAAAAGAGAATCAATAAAATCTCTTCTTTCTTCCCTAAAGCGGATGACCCAAAAGTATTTATGATGGGAGCTAAGGAAGGTGATACAGTTCAGGTTTCTTGTTGGATTGGAGAATCTACAACAGTTAGACTTAAAAAATAATCATTGAAAAGATCTAGTCTTTTAAAATATTCAAGCATCCTCGTTTTTTTAACGGGGATGCTTTTTTCTTGTTCTAACGATATAGAAGAGGTTAAATCTCTGGATACGGAACAAGAAGAAGGTTTAGTTACAACCTACACGGATGTTCAATTGAGCTATACTGATTCAGCTATTTTACAATCTAAAGTTCAAGCCGGAAGATTGAAACAGTTTTCTGGAAAAGATGAAAGAAGTGAGTTTGATAATGGGGTGGTCATGAAGTTCTATGAAGACGGAATAGTTCAAACGATCTTGAAAGCAAACAAAGTGATCAAACGAGATAAAAGTAAAGCCATGGAGGCTTTCGGAAACGTTATTCTAACCAACATCAATGGAGAAGAACTGAGCACCGAACACCTTATATACAATGAAGAAGACGAGGAAATATCTACTCAAGAAATGGTGAAAATCACTCGTGATGAAGAAATTTTATGGGGAGAAGGAATGGTGAGTAATGCTACCTTTACCCAATACAACATAAAGAAGGTTAAATCTCAAATTCCAATGAAAGATGAATAAAACGATGTTAAAAATCAGAGAAGCAATGTCTTTAGGAGCTTCTTTATTAATGTTAGGTCTAGGTATTTGGGTTGGTCAAAACGATGATTGGTCTGAATCATATCTTTATTTCGGAATTGCTATCTTGATATTCCTATTCTATCTTTTGAGAAGAAGATTAAGAATAAAAATGCAAGAAGAACAAAACAAATAGGTGGAAGCAATAATCATCATCAGTAGTTTACTTTTTTCAGCCATATTCAGTGGTTTGGAGATTGCTTTTATCACAAGTTCTAAGCTGCAAATAGAGTTAGAAGCACAGAAAGGTTCACTTGCTGCGAAAATCTGCTCAAAATTTGTTAGCCACCCCTCTCGTTTCATAGCCACTTTACTTATTGGTAACAACGCAGCACTTGTTGTTTTTACCATTTATATGGAAGCCGTTTTGGGTCAGCCGTTATCTGTATTGGGAAATCCAATGTTGATATTACTAATACAAACGATCATTTCAACCATTGTCATCTTATTTCTTGCCGAATACTTACCAAAATCATTGTTTCAATTAAGTCCGAACTCAGCACTTCGCTTCTTCGCATACCCTATTAACCTAGTCTACTATCTCTTATACTTCTTTGTAAGTGGAGTAATTGGTGTGTCTAAAAAATTACTGAAATGGAGTTTTAACGTTGATCTTGAAGAAGAGAAACCCGTGTTCGGAAAAATTGATCTAAACCAATACTTGGAAGACTTCACTAGTCAGGTTGATGAAGAAGAGGAAGTGGATCATGAAATACAAATTTTTCAAAATGCATTAGACTTCTCATCCATCAAAGTTAGAGAGTGTATGGTTCCTAGGACCGAAATTGTTGCTTTATCAATTGACGATACGGTTGAGAAATTAAGCAAGAAATTTACAAAAACGGGCTACTCTAAAATTCTGATATACAGAGAAAATATTGATAATATCATCGGTTTAGTAGACAGCTTTGAAATGTTTAAAAGACCGGAAGAAATCAAGCAGATATTGTTACCTATAATGATTGTTCCTGAGAGCATGCCTGCAGATGAACTTCTATCCACCTTCAAGAAAAAACGAAAAACCGTTGCGGTAGTCGTTGATGAGTTTGGAGGAACAGCTGGAATGGTAACAATTGAAGATGTTATCGAAGAAATTTTCGGAGAGATCGAAGACGAGCATGATGCCCCTGATTTGGTTGAAGTTAAAATCAATGAAAACGAATTCTTATTTGCTTCGAGACTAGAGGTAGATTATTTAAATGAAGAACACAAGCTTCAACTACCTGAATCAGAGGAATATGAAACACTTGGAGGTCTTATAATCCACCATTACCAAAGTATCCCAAAAGGTGGTACGTATTTCAACTTAGACCGATATAGTTTCCTTATCGAAAAGGTATCTGACACCAAAATTGAACTGGTTCGACTATTTGTTAAGGAAATAGAGAGTTAATCGCTTCATTTTTTGGCAGATAGATTTCAGTAATTTCGACTTTCATCGTATATTCGCGTCACTCAAATTATAATAGAAATGGCGGTAATTCAAAAGATGAGAGATAAAGCTGGACTAATGGTAGTTATCATTGGTATAGCGATGGTTTTATTCCTTTTAGGAGATCTACTTACAAGTGCTAGTAGCTTTAGTGAAGACTATAGCGTTGCTGGAATGGTAGGTGATTATGAAATCGGAACAGAAGAATACAGTAATTACACTGGTAATCAAAACGCTTCTACTGATAAGCAAAGAGAAGATATTCATGAAAAAGCTTGGGGTGAGTTCGTTCAAAGAAACATCTACAAGCATATTTTTGATAATGTAAATCTTTCTTTTTCAGAAGACGAGAGAAACCACTTATTGTACGAAAACGTTCATCCTCAAGTTTATTCTGCGGCAATGCAAATTGATCAATCTTTTAACGGAAGATATGGTATTCAATATGGTGTTGGTGGTGGAGCTATCAGAAATATGATTTCTGAAGCTTCTCAGAACCCTCAAATTTCTAGTTACTGGGATAACTTCGCTAACTATTCTTTAATGGATGTTAGAAAGAAAGAAAAATACAACAACCTTGTTAAGTACGGAATGTTTGACACGCAGTTAATGGCTAAGCAAGCTGACGTAAACAATAACAGAAAATACAAAGTATCATTTGTTCATCAGTCTTCTAACGTTATTGAAGAAGCAGATGTAAACATCTCTGATGATGAAATGAAAGCATACTACAACAACAATCTTGCTGAATTCGAAACGGAAGCAACAAGAGATGTAAAGTATGTTGAATTCCGAATCAATGCTGATGCTCAAGATATCAATGATACTAAAGAGGCATTATTGTCTTATGCTTCTGAGATGAAAGGAATGAATGCTGAAAGAAGAGCTTCTTATTCTCAAAACATCGACAGAAATCAAGATATAATGTTCTACAGCAAAGAAGAATTAGCTGACAAAGGAATTGAAAATTTATTCGAAGATGAGAACGCTATTATTGGTCCTGTAAGATCTGGTTCAAAATGGACATTATACACGCCAGCTAAAAAAGAAATGATTTCTGATTCGGTTAAGGCTGCTCATATCTTAATCACTTGGCAAGGTCTGCAAAATGCGGGTCCTGAAGAAACTAAAACAAAAGAGCAAGCAAAAGCAATGGCTGATAGTTTATTAGCTGTTTTTGAAAAAGACAGTGCTGGATTTGCTAAGTCTGCAATTGCTTTATCTAAAGATTTAGGATCAGGAGCTAAAGGAGGAAACTTAGGATGGTTTGGTCAAGGAAGAATGGTTCCTTCATTCAACGACGCTTGTTTCTTAGCTAAGAAAAGAGGAGAAGTTAAATTGGTTGAATCAAGATTTGGATTCCACGTAATCTTGGTTCAAAAGCAATCGAAAAAATCAGAAAAGGTAAGATTTGCTAAAATCGACAGAGAGATTAGAGCTTCTAAAAGAACGATTGGTACTTACTCATTGAAAGCATCAAGATTTGCTAGAGGTTTAGAGAACTTAGCTGATTTTGAAGCTGCGATCTTAAACGATCCAAGTTTATTCAACTCAAACAAAAAAGGATTAACTCCAATGTCTTTTGAAGTTATCGGATTAAACAACCCAAGAAACATGGTTATCTGGGCTTTCCAAAATGAAGTTGGTGCAGTATCTACGCCATTCTCCTTTGGTAACTCTTTTGTTGTAGCTGCTGTTTCAGGTGCTAGTAGCGATAAGCATATTGCTTTTGAAGATGCTAAGGATTTGATCAAAGCTAAATTAATGGACAAGGCGAGAGCTGAAGCTTTACAAAGTAAAATGAAAGCTGAATTGTCTAAATCAAATACATTAGAAACGTTAGCTGCTGCTTTCCAACTTACTGTTGAAACAGATAATGCTGCATCTTTCGAATCAACTGGTTTAAACAGAGTATACTCTGGAGAGATCTTAGGTAGATTAGAAAAAGCTGCAAAAGGAGAAGTATGTGGTCCTTTCGTAGCAGGTAATGAAGTATTCGCATTTAGAGTTGATGAAGTTATTGCTGAAGCTGATGATGCTAATTTAGATGATGATATCTCTAAGTGGAATCAGATGAGTAGAAAGCATGCTTCAAGTAAATTGTTAGAAGCATACGAAGAACTTCTAGAAGTAGAAGATCACAGAGAAAAAGTATTCGTTGCGAAGAAATAAGCGCACCAGAAAATAATATAAAGGTCTAAGATTAATTTCTTAGACCTTTTTTTTGCTTAAAACTTTCATGGTTCAACAACCTAAAAAGACATATTACGTTATTAGTTAAAAAATGGTCTGGCACCATCTTTGATTAGTATTAAGCATGAAAGTTACTTTAGTCATATTAAGCATCTGTGTTACGCTACTGAGTTTTACTACTCCTCCACCTAAACTTAGGAAGGGGAAAAACAAAGCTTTTACTCGTGGAGAAAAATTAACCTATCGCGTTCATTACGGACTGATAAATGCTGGCGAAGCCGTTTTAGAGGTAAAAGAAGATTCTACTATTATTGGTAAAAGAAAAACACTACACCTTGTTGGAAAAGGAAAATCACTAGGTGCTTTTAATTGGTTCTTTAAGGTTAGAGATAATTATGAATCATATCTAGATGAAGAATCGCTAATGCCTTGGTTGTTCATTAGAAATGTTGAAGAAGGAAGTTACAAACTTGACCGTACTGTTTTATTCAATCAATACAAAAAGAAAGCAGTAGTTGATGATTCAGCATATGTAGTTCCTGCTTATTGTCAGGATCTGTTATCGGCCTTTTATTATGCGCGTACATTAGATTTAGAAAACTTGGCCTTAAATGATACAGTAAGTATCAATACATTCTTTGACAATGAAAACTATCCTTTGATGATTAAATACATTGGAAAAGACACTTTGGATAGTGACATTGGAGATATCAGGTGTTTAAAGTTTAGACCACTTTTACAAGTTGGTCGAGTATTTAAAGAAGAAGAAGACATGACCGTTTGGATTTCAGACGATCCAAATAAAGTTCCGGTTAGAGTTCAAGCGAATGTGGTTGTTGGTTCCATTAAAATGGATTTAAACGAAACAGAAGGACTTTTACACAAATTAGCTAAGGTGAAGGATTAAGCTTTAATCACTAAGCCGTGTGAATAAATAATACCATTGATCTCCCTTATGGGGGATCTTTTTTTTGATCTTCATTTCATTAAAATGTAAAGTGTGAAAAAGGGGGTAATTATAAAGGTTTTAGCAGGTATATTGGTTCTTTCATTAATGTACATCATGCTGAAACCAAGTCAGGATTCAGAGATTAACAATGAAGAGACTGCTCTTCATCTAGATAGTAATCAAGTCGAAACTAAGCTTTTGTATGGTTTTCATCCAGACTCATTTTACGTAGTTGAAGATAAAATCAAGGCGAATCAATTCTTAGCTGATATTCTTCTAAAGTATAAAATCCCTTATCCGAAAATTGATCAATTAGTTAAAGAAACTAAAGACGTTTTTGATATTCGAAAGCTAGCTGCAGACCACAAATACACGTTACTTTGTACGCAAGATTCTTTACCAAAAGCACAATACTTCATCTATGAAATCACTAGAACTCAATATGTAATTTTTGAGATTGGAGAAAAAGTAACTGCAAGTCGTCATCGTAAACCTGTTAAGCTGGTTACAAAATCGGTAGGAGGAATTATTAAAAACTCATTGTACCAAACCATGTTAGATATTGGTGTTAACCCAATGCTTGCTTCTGAGCTTTCAGAAATTTATGCTTGGTCTATTGACTTTTATAGAATCCAGAAAAACGATGCTTTCAAAGTAGTTTTTGAAGAGCGTTTTGTAGACGGTGTTTCTGTTGGAATTGGAGAAATTAAATATGCTTACTTCAAGCACAGAAAAGAAGATAACTACGCCATTTGGTTTGAACAAGATAAGATTGGAGATTACTATGATCAAGACAATAGAAGTCTTAGAAAAGCTTTCCTAAAAGCTCCTTTGAAGTTCTCTAGAATCTCATCCAGGTATACAAAAAAGCGATTTCATCCTGTTCAAAAAAGATACAAGGCACACTTAGGAACTGACTATGCTGCTCCGACCGGAACACCTATTAGAACAGTTGCAGATGGAACCGTGATTGCTGCTAAATACAGTAAATACAATGGAAACTATGTTAAAGTGAAACACAACGGTACTTACACTACTCAGTACTTACATATGTCTAAAATCAAATCTGGAATTAGAAAAGGAAAGCGAGTTAGACAAGGGGACGTGATTGGTTATGTTGGAGCTACTGGACTAGCTACTGGTCCACACTTATGCTATCGTTTTTGGAAAAATGGTAAGCAAGTAGATCCTTATAAGCAAAAGATGCCTGCATCAAAGCCAATTTC
Source organism: Flavobacteriales bacterium (assembly GCA_965661855.1). Taxonomy (GTDB): domain Bacteria; phylum Bacteroidota; class Bacteroidia; order Flavobacteriales_C; family CBFIFL01; genus CBFIFL01. The sequence goes on along the minus strand of CBFIFL010000004.1, from coordinate 10,406 downwards.
AAAAGGAAATACGGAGAAGTACAACGAGATTAAGAAAAGAGTGATCAAAGAATTGGATGACATTAAGTACATGAACTAATTGTAATGATGATGGATTTTGAAAAAGCTAAAGATGATTTTATTGACTTATGGGGGCAACTAGGTCCTAACTGGGGTATCAATAAAACCATGGCTCAAATCCATGCGCTGTTACTTATAAGTCCTTCTGTTTTAAGCACCGATGAAATCATGGATCAGCTTAAGATTTCTAGAGGAAACTCGAATATGAATGTTCGTATCCTAATAGATTGGGGATTGGTCCACAAATCTTTTAAAAGAGGAGACCGAAAAGAATACTTCTCTGCTGAAAAGAACATGCCAACCGTTGCAAAGTGTATCATGATTCAGCGAAGAAAAAAAGAATTAGAGCCTTTACTTAAGCTTCAAGAGAAGTTTACAATAAACAGTGATTCCGAAGAAAATGAAGATCAAGCTGCTTTTAATTCAATGATTGAAGACATTAGCATTTTCGCAAATAAATCAATGGAGCTTTCTGAAAAACTAATGAATGCTGAAGAATATTGGTTAGTTAAAACATTAAGTAAATGGATTTGAAAATAGACCCAATTGGTCAAGCCATCTGGGATTACAAACAAGGAATTCGCAATCAAGAATTATTAGTACACTGTTCTCATACAGAAACAGACGAAATTCCAATTCCATATTTATTTCGCCCCTATAAAGACATGCCTGCTATTGAACAAAAGGCATTAGATGAATCAAAAGGCAAAGTTCTAGATATTGGCGCTGGCGCTGGATGTCATGCTAAATACCTTCAGGAAAAAGGATTTCAAGTTGATGCGATTGAAATAAGTCCATTAGCCTGTAAAGCAATGCAAGCAGACGGAATTCAATCGGTTATACAAGGAAACATCTATCAACTTGACTTAGAGCAATACGATACCATTCTATTGTTGATGAATGGAATTGGTCTTGCTGTAAGTTTAGACACCCTTCCTCTCCTACTTCATAAACTTTCTGGAGCTTTAAAACCAGGTGGACAAATTCTTTTAGACTCATCAGATATCAGTTATTTATATATGGATGACGATGGTTCGCAATGGGTAGATTTGAACGCTAAGTATTATGGAGAATTAGAGTATCAGTTCGAATACAAATCGCAAAAAGGAAATGCCTTCGACTGGTTATTTATTGATGCTAAACGATTGGAAGAAATTGCTCAAAAATGTGCTTTAAAATTCGAAATGCTACTTGAAGGAGAGCATTATGATTACTTGGCAAGACTTACAAAGCTATAAAAGCTTAAAGTTGTATCTTTGCAGTAATCATTTAACAGATATCATGATTTCATTTAACGATTATAATTTCGAAGGTAAAAGAGCCTTAATTAGAGTTGATTTTAACGTTCCATTAAACGGTGACTTTCAAATCACAGATGACACAAGAATTCGCGCAGCTATTCCAACTATTAAGTCTATCCTAAAAAGAGGTGGTAGTGTAGTTTTAATGTCTCACTTAGGTAGACCAAAAGCTCAAGAAAACGAATTCTCTTTAAAGCACATCGTAAACCACGTTTCGGAAAAAGTTGGAACAGAGGTTACTTTTGCAGGAGATTGTATTAGCGATGAAGCTTTCAATATCACAAAAGACTTAAGTCCTGGTAAAGTAGTTTTATTAGACAACTTAAGATATCATGGTGAAGAAAAAGCTGGTGATGTTGACTTTGCGAAAAAGTTAAGTGCACATGGTGATGTTTATGTAAATGATGCATTTGGAACTGCACATAGAGAACATGCTTCAACAGCAACTATCGCTCAATTCTTTCCAAACGATAAAATGTTTGGTCTTTTATTAGGCGGTGAGCTAGAAAGTATTGATAGAGTTTTAGGTGCTTCTAAAAAACCAATGACTGCAATTATGGGGGGAGCTAAAGTTTCTTCTAAAATCGATATCATTCAACAGCTTTTAGACAGAGTCGACAACCTTATTATCGGAGGTGGTATGGCTTATACTTTTGCTAAAGCACAAGGTGGACAAGTTGGTTCTTCATTAGTTGAAGACGACAAGTTAGACTTAGCTCTTTCTTTAATTGAAGAAGCTAAGGCTAAAAATGTTCAACTTTTATTACCAAGTGATTCTGTTAATGGAGATGCATTTTCAAATGATGCTAACACTTCAGAAACATCGGTAAAAGAAATCGCTGATGGTTGGATGGGATTAGACATTGGAGACAATACAATTGAAGAATATGCTAAGGTTATTGAAGATTCAGCAATGATATTGTGGAATGGACCGATGGGAGTATTCGAAATGTCAAAATTTGAAAAAGGAACTAAATCTGTAGCTCATGCAATTGCTAAAGCAACAGAAAAAGGTGCTTATTCATTAATTGGTGGTGGTGATTCAGTTGCTGCAATTAATAAGTTTAACCTAGTTGATCAAGTAAGTTATGTATCTACAGGAGGTGGAGCATTACTTGAGTACTTAGAAGGTAAAGTTTTACCAGGAGTAAAAGCTATTAGAGATTAAGAAGGAATAAGTGAATAGTGCTTAGGTAGTAGGGTTTAAGAACTCAACACATAATATACCTAAGCACTAATCACCAATAACTAAACACTTAAAAAAACTATATGTCGTCAGTTAGACAGCAAAAAATATCAAGATTAATTCACAAAGAGTTAGGTAACATTCTTCAAGTAAGAACAAATAATTACGGAGGATTGGTGACTGTCACTCAAGTACGTGTTTCTCCTGATTTAGGTGTTGCTAAGGTTTACGTTAGTATTTTTCCAGGAGATTCTGAAGTAATATTTGAAAAGGTTAAAGAAGACATTTTCGAAATTAGAAAAGAGTTTGCGACCATTACTAGACATCAACTGAGAAGAACTCCAGAGTTTATTTTCTATTTAGATGATTCTAACGATTATCTAGAAAACATAGAAAACCTATTAAAAGATTAGGTGAAACTATCGTTTTACATAGCAAAACGCTATCTCTTTGCTAAAAAAAGCAATAACCTAATTAACGTAATCACAAAAATTAGCGTTACAGTTATTGCCGTTACCAGTGCTGCTTTAGTCTTAATCATGTCGGTCATGAATGGCATGAACCAACTTGTGGAAGATCTGTATTCAAACTTTTCACCCGATCTTGTTATTGAGCCAAGCCATGGAAAATCATTTGATAAATCTGTAATCAGCTTAAAGGATATAGAAAGCATTAATGATGTAAAGGCCTTGACTTTAAGTTCAGAAGCTGTTGCCTTAATAAAGCATGATAATCTTCAAGAAGTTGCTCACTTAAAATCAGTTGATAACGATTACTTCATTAACTCTGGTTTAAGCATCCATGTACGAGGAGAGTCTATTGTAAAAAGCGAATTTACAAACCTAGGAGTTTTAGGAATCGGTTTAGCATATAGGCTAGGAATCAATACCCAATTTAGTTCTAGCATTAATGTATTCGTCCCAGGAACACAAACTGGTGGCATGTTAGATCAAAACAAATACTTTCGTTCACAACATCTTGAAATTGGTTCAACCTTCTCTGTGAATGATGAGTTTGATACCAAGTACTGCTTAGTCTCTCATGAATTCATGTCTGAGTTATTGGGAAATAAAGATCAATTTCAAAAAGCAGAAGTCCATTTAATAAAAGATTCTGATTCCGAACAGATCAAAGAAGAAATTCAATCTCTCGTTGGAGATTCCTTTACTGTCAAAACAAGATTCGAACAGCACGAATTTTTATTCAAATCAATCAATGCTGAAAAGTGGGTTGCTCTTCTAGTACTATCCTTTATAATGATAATTGCCTTTTTCAATTTATCAGGTTCTTTAATCATGTTGATGATCGATAAGAAAAAAGACACTTTTGTGCTCTCCTCTATGGGATTAGAAAAGAAGTCAATAAAAACCCTATTCTTTATGGAGGGAATACTGATAACTGTATTTGGAACCATTATAGGATTAGTTGGTGGAAGTCTCCTAGTTTGGATACAAAACACCTTTGAAGTAGTCAAAATACAAGGGTCATTCGTAGTTAGCGCTTACCCTGTGAAATGGATCTTTTCAGACATATTACTTATTGGTGCTATTGTTTTGATCATAGGCAGCATCAGCTCATTTATTCCTACTCGAAAAGTATACAGCTAGTTTATAGATAAACTAAGCGAAGTTTATAATGTTTTAATCTAGCAATCACTTGTGCAATACCTTATTTGTGGTAAATTTGTAAAAGTTTAGAATGAATCTAAATAAGAGAAAATGGTAGAAATAACAGAAAACGCAAAAAGCCAACTAATCAGCCTAATGCAGGGTGACGGTATGAGCGATAAGTCATACGTTCGTGTAGGAGTTGAGAGTGGTGGTTGCTCTGGATTAAACTATAAACTTGATTTTGATTCCGAGAAAAAGGAAGAAGACAAGTTATTAGAAGATAACGACATCAAATTACTGGTAGACAAAAAGAGTCTTTTATACTTAGCAGGAACAGTACTAGATTACTCAGGAGGATTGAATGGTAAAGGATTTACCTTCAATAACCCGAATGCAACCCGTACATGTGGATGCGGAGAATCTTTTTCAATCTAATTTAAACAGGGATTATGGGATATAATGAAGATGACCTGGCCAAAGACCTCGAGAATAGCGAGTACAAATACGGATTTGTAACGGATATCGAGAGTGATAAAGCTCCTAAAGGATTAAACGAAGACATCATTCGTTTGATTTCATCAAAGAAAAATGAGCCAGAATGGCTTTTAGAATATAGACTTGACGCTTTTAAAAAGTGGCAAGCAATGGAGGAACCAGATTGGGCTCATATTAAATATGAAAAGCCTGATTTTCAGGACTTACATTATTATGCTGCTCCAAAACCAAAGAAGCAATTGGAATCATTGGATGAAGTGGACCCAGAATTACTGGATACTTTCAAAAAACTGGGTATTCCAATCGAAGAGCAAAAAATGTTAACAGGAGTTGCTGTTGATATTGTAATGGATTCTGTTTCGGTTAAAACTACTTTCAAAGACAAGTTAAAGGAACTTGGAATTATCTTCTGTTCGTTCAGTGAGGCTGTTCAAGATCATCCTGAATTAGTTAAGAAGTATATGAGTTCTGTAGTTCCTGCTTCAGATAACTTTTATGCAGCTTTAAATTCAGCTGTATTTACTGATGGTTCATTCGTGTACATTCCGAAAGGAGTTAGATGTCCGATGGAACTATCAACCTATTTCAGAATTAACGAAAGAGAAACAGGACAATTCGAAAGAACATTAATTGTTGCTGACGAAGGTTCATATGTATCCTACTTAGAAGGTTGTACAGCTCCGATGAGAGATGAGAACCAACTTCACGCTGCTGTTGTTGAGCTTATCGCTCATGACAATGCGGAAATCAAGTATTCAACGGTACAAAACTGGTATCCTGGTAATAAACAAGGTAAAGGAGGTATTTACAACTTCGTAACAAAAAGAGGTATTTGCATGGATGATGCGAAAATTTCTTGGACACAAGTAGAAACTGGTTCAGCTGTTACTTGGAAATACCCGTCTTGTATTCTTAAGGGAGATCGTTCAGTTGGAGAGTTTTACTCTGTTGCTGTAACCAATAACTATCAGCAAGCTGATACTGGTACAAAGATGATTCATATTGGTAAAGACACTAAGTCTACTATTATCTCTAAAGGAATTTCTGCTGGTAGATCTAATAACTCTTATAGAGGATTGGTGAAAATCAGAAAGGGTGCTGAGCGTTCAAGAAACTTCTCTCAATGTGATTCTTTACTTCTAGGAAATAAATGTGGTGCACATACATTCCCTTATATCGAAGTGGAGAATAAGTCAGCAAAAGTGGAACATGAGGCTACAACTTCGAAGATTGGTGAAGATCAAATCTTCTACTGTAATGCTAGAGGAATTGATACTGAGAAGGCAATTGGACTAATTGTAAACGGATTCTGTAAAGATGTAATGAGCAAATTACCAATGGAATTTGCGGTTGAAGCACAGAAACTATTAGCTATCTCATTAGAAGGTAGTGTTGGATAATTGAATTATAACAAGAAGAAAGCATAAGCAATGATTACTATAAAAGATTTACACGCAAGTATCAACGGAAAAGAGATTCTGAAAGGAATTAACTTAGAAGTTAAACCAGGAGAAATTCACGCTATTATGGGTCCTAATGGATCTGGAAAAAGTACACTAGCTTCTGTTTTAGCTGGAAGAGAAGATTACGAAGTAACTGGTGGATCTGTTGACTTTGAAGGAAAAGACTTATTGGATTTATCTCCAGAGGACAGAGCAAGAGAAGGAATGTTTTTGGCATTTCAATATCCTGTAGAAATTCCTGGTGTGAGTAATATCAACTTCTTAAAAACAGCAATTAACGAGATCAGAGCTTATCATGGTCAAGAAGAAATTGCAGCTAAAGATTTTATGTCTTTAGTAAAAGAAAAGCAAGCCTTAGTTGAATTCAACAAGAAGTTAGCTAACCGTTCAGTTAACGAAGGTTTTTCTGGAGGAGAAAAGAAGAGAAACGAGATCTTTCAAATGGCAATGTTGAATCCAAAATTAGGATTGTTAGATGAAACAGATTCTGGATTGGATATTGATGCGTTAAGAGTTGTAGCTAATGGAGTTAACAAATTGAAGAATGACAACAATGCTTTCGTTGTTATTACGCATTACCAAAGATTGTTAGATTATATCGTACCTGACTTTGTACACGTATTGTACAATGGAAAAATCGTTAAGTCTGGAACTAAGGAACTAGCTGTAGAATTAGAAGAAAAAGGATACGACTGGATAAAAGAAGCAAACCCTGAATTAGCTTAATATGAAAACAATACTATCATCTGATAAAGATTTGTTTTTGCTTAACTATGAGGGACAAGATTTTTCCTCTGAAGCAAAGACTTTCTTAAAGACAAGAGAATCTGCTTCTGAGCATCTTTCTAAATCGACTTTTCCTGATAGAAAAGATGAGGAGTGGAAATACACACGTATTACTGGTTTACTTAAAAAGAATTTTGCACCGCAAACTTCGATTAATGTAAAATCAGTTAATCAATTCAGAATTCCAGAATGGAATGGACATACTTTGGTTTTTGTGAATGGATTTTTCGCACCAAAACTGTCTAATATTATTAGAGATGAAGACGATACTTTTATTTTATGCAACTTAAATGAAGCTAAGGTAAAGAGTGTTGAGAAGTTGGAGCCACACTATGGTTTAGTTGCTAAATACAGAGAAAATGTATTTACTGCTTTAAATACAGCTTATGCCAATGATGGTATGTTCTTGTATTTACCAAAGAATATGGTTTTAGACCTACCAGTTCATGTTATACATGTTACTGAAGGAGAAGAAATCAGTTCTCAACCAAGAAACTTCATTCTTGCTGAAAAAGGGTCTCAAGCAAACATCGTTTTATCTTATCACTCAGCTGATGATAACGAATGTTTTACTAATGGTGTAACCGAGATTGTTGCAGAAGCTAACTCTCATATTCAAATTGATAAGATTCAATTAGAAAATGAGTCTTCATACCATGTAAATCGCGAAGAAATCAATCAAGATAAAGACAGTACTGTATCTGTAAACACCATCACTGTTGGTGGTAAATTAACCAGAAACGACCTTAACTTTCATTCAAACGGAAGTAACACAAACTCTAACCTAAACGGTTTATACTTGACGGCTGGAGATCAACACGTTGATAATCACACAAAGGTATTCCACATGAAGCCAGGTTGTGAATCAAACGAAAACTACAAAGGTATTGTTGGTGGTAAATCTACTGCAGTGTTTAATGGTAAAGTATTTGTTGACAAAAAAGCTCAGCAAACCAATGCTTTTCAGGCAAATGACAACATCTTAATGACAGATCATGCAACAGTGAACTCTAAACCAGAATTAGAGATCTATGCAGATGACGTTAAGTGTTCTCATGGATCTACTATTGGTCAATTTGACGATGAGGCTGTGTTCTTTTTAAGAGCAAGAGGAATCGGAGAAGATAAAGCAAAAGAGATTATGGTTAAGGCTTTTGCTGATGAAGTTTTATCTTCTATCAAAAATGAATTAACTCATGACTGGGTGGAAGGATATATCGCTAAACACCTGACAAAAACACAACATGTCTAGTACGTTTACAGAAATAAATATCAGAAGAATCAGAAATGAATTCCCGACTCTTGATAGAGAGGTTCATGGAAAAGATCTGATTTATCTGGATAATGGCGCTACTTCTCAAAAGCCACAGGCTGTTATTGATAGAATCAATAAATACTACGAAGAAGAAAACGCTAACATACACAGAGGAGTACATTTCCTTAGTCAGTATTCAACCGAACAATATGAACTAGCTAGAAAGAAAGTTCAAAATTTCATTAATGCTGAAAAAGAAGAAGAGATCATATTTACTTCAGGAACCACTGATTCTATCAACCTGGTTGCTAATACTTTCGGTAAGAAATATTTCAAAGAAGGTAGCGAAGTGATTATTTCTACCATGGAACATCATTCGAACATTGTTCCTTGGCAGATGATTTGTGAACTGACTGGTGCATCATTGAAAGTAATTCCGATTACAGATAGTGGAGAATTAATGATGGATGAATTTAAATCCATGGTTAATGAAAAAACTGCATTCATTTCAGTTACTCACGTGTCGAATACACTAGGTACAATTAATCCGGTTAAGGAAATTATAGATTTTGCTCACGAAAGAAACATTCCAGTTCTTTTAGATGGAGCACAAGCTGTTCCTCATATGAGGATTGATGTACAGGATTTAGATGCTGACTTTTATGCCTTTTCCGCTCATAAAATGTATGGTCCAACAGGAGTTGGTATTCTTTATGGTAAAGAAAAGTTTTTAGAAGACCTACCTCCATACAGAGGTGGTGGAGACATGATTAAGTCTGTTTCTTTTGAGAAAACAGTGTACAATGACTTGCCTCACAAGTTTGAAGCGGGTACACCCAATATTGCTGGTGGAATTGGATTAGGAGCAGCTATTGATTACATGGAGTCTTTGGGATTAGATAAAATCGCTAATTACGAAAATGAATTATTAGAATACGCTACTCCAATATTGAGCTCAATTGACGGATTTAATATAATTGGCGAAGCGCAGAATAAGGCTGCTGTGATATCTTTCTTAGTAGATGGAACACATCCATATGATTTGGGAACTTTATTAGATCAAATGGGGATTGCAATTAGAACAGGACACCATTGTACTGAGCCACTAATGAATCGTTTTGAGATTCCTGGTACGGCTAGAGCTTCATTCGCTTTTTACAATACAACAGAAGAAATAGATTATTTATTCGAATCGCTGAACCGAGCGATTAATATGCTGAGATAATGAATATTGCTGAAATTGCTGAAGACATCAAGGATGAGTTTGACATGTTCGACGAATGGATGGACAAGTATGAACACATCATTTCTATGGGTAAGGAATTGCCAATAATAGAAGACAAATACAGAACTGAAGATTACTTAGTTAAAGGGTGTCAGAGTCAAGTTTGGCTTTCATCTGAGGTAGTTGACGGTAAAATTGTGTTCAAAGCAGATAGCGATGCCGTTATAACTAAAGGTATCATCGCTTTATTGGTTAGGGTATTATCTAATCACCCCGCAAGTGAAATTGCAAATGCTGATTTAGCTTTTATTGATGAGATTGGTTTGAAAGAACATTTATCTCCTAATAGATCTAATGGATTGGTTTCAATGCTTAAGCAAATGAAAATGTATGCTGTAGCTCATTTAGCTCAAAACAATTAAGACATGGATAAGAAGAAGTTTGAAGAGATTGTGATAGATGTATTAAAGACTATTTACGATCCTGAAATACCTGTAGATATATATGAGTTAGGATTGATCTACGAAATTAAGCCTAACGAAGATTTTACGCATGTTGACATTGACATGACTCTTACCTCTCCTGCTTGTCCGGTAGCTGAAACAATGCCAGCCGAAGTAGAGCAAAAAGTGAAAGGTATTGAAAACGTGGAAACATGTTTGGTAGAAATCGTTTTCGATCCGCCTTGGGAAAAGGAAATGATGAGTGAAGAGGCATTGGTTGAGCTTGGAATGATATAAAAAAGCGGGACCCCTAGAGGTTCCCCGAAATCATAAAAAGGGCGACCGCAAAGCTAGCCCCTACTACTGGTACAAATGGAAGAAATCAGAAATAAAGTTGCAGAGAGTGGACTAATCACCTTAGACATGGCTGATTATTTCCCAAAGGAGTCTATCCTATCATTTGATATTAAAGAATACTTATGGCAAGGATTCGCTTTAAAAGAAAAAGACTTTAGGGATCATTTAAAAGATCATGATTGGAGTCAATACCAAGATAAATACGTTTCTGTCTTTTGTTCAGAA
>CBFIFL010000003.1:0-82373 GCA_965661855.1 Flavobacteriales bacterium | reverse complement strand
AATGTTACAATCATAGTAGGGGCTACCCTTGCGGTCGACCGAAATACAAATATTAAAAACTAACTTTATTGATTATCCCTAGCTACCAGCAACTCTAAATAAATTTCCCTCTTACCCCTTTTCCTTTTAAAATAATTCCTATTTTTGTGATCCGTAAAACGGGATAAGCACTTACCGGAGAGGTGGGAGAGTGGCTTAATCCAGTAGTTTGCTAAACTGCCGTACGGGAAACTGTACCGGGGGTTCGAATCCCCCTCTCTCCGCAAAAAAAAAGACGTCTTTTAGACGTCTTTTTTAGTTTATAATGATTCAATCTGGATTCCGATTTTATCTCGTGAGAATTCTAAGCACTAAACTAACACTCCCGAATCGCTATAATTACCTGTTTTTACTCCACTTGCTTTCAAATCATGCATTAAATTAAACAAACCGAAAAGTGTCCTATTGATATAAATAAAGTGCTTCGATCCCCTGTCAGCATTCTTTCCACGTAGATCCTTGTTTTTTGCCATCTTCATCCCTAAATCACTAATCTTTCCAAAAAACGCTTCGTTTGAAAAATCAAAAATGTCCTGATTAATAGGTTGTGTAAACAAGCTTAACATTTCATGAAACATCTCTTTAAAGAATACGATATCCTCGGGTGTGTCATCCTCTTTAAGAATATCTAACTGATAAAGAGTTTGCTCGAAATAGGCTTCATTGTTAAAATTATCAGAAAGCGCTAAGTCAAAATAAGGCTTGTAAAAGTCCTCTGGAATCTCTTTCATACAGCCAAAATCCAAAGCAATTAAATCCATGTTCTTTGAAACTAAAAAGTTACCTGGATGTGGATCTGCATGTACTTTTTTCAATACATGAATTTGATACATATAAAAGTCCCAAAGTGTTTGTCCTAACTTATTACCGTTTTCCTTGTCAAAACCAGCCTTAGTGAACTCAGATAAATGAATCCCTTCCATCCAGTCCATTGTTATGATTTTATCACACGATAATTCAGGGTAATAATTTGGAAACCTAACATTTGGGAGGTCCTTGCAATTTTCAGCAATTTCTTGACTTTGTTGTAACTCTCTAACATAGTCTGTTTCTTCCAAAAGCTTCTCCTCTACCTCTTTAAAATACTTCTCACTTTCCTTTTTATCAATATTCAAAATCTTCAAGGCAATAGGCTTAACCATTGCTAAATCAGAACTTATACTTTCAGCAACCCCAGGGTATTGAATTTTAACAGCTAATTTCTTACCGTCTTTTTCTGCTAAATGCACCTGACCTATACTTGCTCCATTTACCGCGTTATAATCAAATTTATCAAACAGATCTTCCGGTCGTTTTCCAAAATACTTTTTGAAAGTTTTAGAAACCAGAGGAGCTGATAATGGAGGTACTGAAAACTGAGATAAAGAGAATTGCTCCACATACGCTTCGGGAAGAATACCTTTCTCCATACTAAGCATTTGTGCCACTTTAAGCGCACTACCTTTTAACTGTTTCAGACTATTGTAAATATCTTCGGCATTATCACTATCTAAAGTTTGTTTAGCTTCCTCCTCTCCTTTCGTTAATTTATTACCATAATACTTCAGATAGTTCACACCTACTTTTGCTCCTGTTGAAACTAACTTACTTGCTCTTTGAATCTTTGATGTTGGTATTTTATCTATCGATTTCATAAGCTTCCAAATTTTTCTTTAAACAGAAATTTCCCTAAGTCGAAAATGCTTTCAGATGGCAGACTATCAACTATTTCAAAACTTGCTTTAACTGATTTTTCAATTAAAGAGTCCGTTTTTTCAAAGCCTGAAGAAGTATCATTCAACCAAAATTTAAGCGTGAAGACTAACTGAAGAACAGCTACTTCTCCTATAGCTTTATCTTTAAAACTATTAAGTAGCTCTTGAGGAATACTCATCTTGTCAATAGACAAGGTTTCAATGTATTTCTTAAACTCTGTCCTCAATCCATTTAACGATTTTAAGGTATCCAGTTTCTCCTTATTCTCTTTCAGAGTCAAAACAACGTATGTTCTATTAGCTGTTAGTAGCTCAAAGAATGTATAATAGAAACTTAAAAGTTGCTCTCTGGTTGATAGAGAAGCGTAGTCTTCGCTCTCCGAAATCAACCGAACTGTTTCAGAAACAAACTTTGAATAAATCGTTGTTTTTAAATGTTCGAAAGAAGAGTATTCCTGGTAAAATTCATTCTCTTCGATCTCATTTCTCTTACAAAATTGATATACATTTTCTGAAGAGTGTCCATTTAAAACTCCCTCCATGTATAAACTCATGATGTCTTTTGTTGATCTATCTTCCATACCATCTATAGTTTTGATTTACTTATAAGTTCCATAATTATATAACAGATGAAAGGAATCTTTTGCTTAAGTGACTATAATGATATTTGAATTGATACAAACCTTAGCTGTATGCTTTACAAGTATTTATTTGATGAATTCATCTTATTCTTTTTAACTCCCCCATGATTCTCTATCCAAGCTTCTATATTGAATGGCCTCGGAAACGTGATGGACTTGGATATCTTCTGCCCCTTCTAAATCAGCTATGGTTCTAGATACTTTTTTTATTCGATCGTAAGCTCTGGCTGATAAACCTAACTTTTCCATTGCATTAGCTAGAATCTGTTTAGCTGCTGGATTGAGCTTAGTGTGAGATTCAAGTTGCTTACTGTTCATTGCAGAATTAGCATTGACTTTTGTGTCGACATAGCGATTCAGTTGAATGTCTTTTGCTTTCTCTACTCTTGATCTGATGCTTTCGCTTTTCTCTTGCTCTCTTTCTTGCTGTAATTCTTCAAATGAAACGGGTGTGACTTCAACATGTAAATCGATTCGATCTAGCAAAGGTCCTGATATTTTATTGAGATACTTGCTTACCGCTCCTGGAGCACAAACACATGGTTTATCTGGATGATTATAATATCCACAAGGACACGGATTCATAGATGCTATCAGCATAAATGAAGCGGGATAATCTACTGAAAACTTAGCTCTTGAAATACTGATTACTCTTTCTTCTAGAGGCTGTCTCATCACCTCCAAGACACTTCTTTTAAATTCTGTGAGTTCATCTAAAAACAATACTCCATTGTGAGCTAGTGAAATTTCACCCGGACTCGGATTCACTCCTCCGCCGACTAATGCAACATCTGAAATAGTATGGTGTGGACTTCGAAATGGTCGGGATGAAACCAAGCCAGAATCTCTGTTAGATTTAGCAGATACTGAATGAATCTTTGTAGTCTCCAAAGCTTCATCCATACTTAGCGGAGGCAAAATAGTTGGCAACCTTCGAGCAAGCATGGTTTTCCCAGCACCGGGAGGACCAATGAGAATTAAATTATGTCCACCAGCAGCAGCAATCTCCATGGCTCTTTTTACATTCGCTTGTCCTTTTACGTCTGAAAAATCATGCTCTTTATGACTCCTCTCTTGCAGTAAGTCAAAGCCTTTAAAAGTTAATGGTGTTTTAGGTACTCCATTTAAAAATTGAACCACCTCACTTAGGTGAGTCATTCCATACACTTCAAAATCATCCACAATTGCAATTTCTTCTGCACTTTCCGCTGGAAGAATCATCCCTTTAAATCCTTCTTTTTTAGCTTGAAGCGCAATGGGCAATGCACCTTTTATACTTCTTAGATTTCCATCCAATGACAACTCTCCCATCAATAAGTAATCGGATAATTTATCTTCCTGAACTTGACCCGAAATAAACAGCTTACCAATGGCTATAGGTAAATCATAGGCGGTTCCTTCTTTTCTCACATCTGCTGGAGAAAGATTTATTAATACGTGTGAAAAAGCTTGTAAACCCGCATTTCGGACAGCTGTATAGACCCTCAGCAAACTTTCGCGAACAGCTGAATCTGGTAATCCTACCATGACATCTTTTTGTCCAGCTTTGGCAATTTCTACCGTAACAATAGATGCTTCAATTCCTTGAACGGCACCACCGTAAATTTTAACTAACATGAAATAGCGTTTTAGTCCTTCAAAACTAAACCCCAGTTAAATAAAATGTACTTCCCTAAATAATTATTGATTAGACGTTTGATTCAATCATATCGATCAAACAATGTATCACCTTAATATGAATCTCCTGTGCTCTATCTGCATAAGGAGCATGTGGAGCTCTTATTTCAACATCTGCAACATTTGCTAGCTCCCCTCCTGTTTTACCAGTAAGTGCAACTACCTTCATTCCTTTTTCTTTAGCCACTTTTACAGCTTCCAATACATTCTTTGAATTTCCAGAAGTACTGATAGCCAATAATACATCTCCGTGAAAACCTAAAGCTTCAACGTATCTAGCAAAGATTTGATCAAAACCATAATCGTTTCCTACACAGGTTATGTGAGATGGATCAGAAATGGAAAGTGCAGCAATACCTTTTCTATGCTCTCTAAACCTACCCGAAAGCTCTTCTGCAAAATGCATGGCATCACTCATTGACCCTCCATTTCCACATGAAATAATCTTTCCTTTAGAAGAAATAGAGTCAATCATTAATTGAGCAGCTGATTCGATCGAAATGATATTTGCAGGATTCGCTACAAAGTCATTCAAAACTTTTTGTGCTTCAACCAGATTTTTCAAGGCAATTTGCTTCATAGTTTGAAGGTAATAAAACTATCTATTTCTGATAGGATAAATAAGTGCTTTTTCATACTTTTGACACTCATTACACGGCTTAAAAATAGCATATGAAAAACTTAATTGTACTTGTATTTTGTCTTTTATCAATAATGGTTTCAGCTCAAAGCGAAGCAAAAAACTGCTACGACTCTTACGCTGATAAATTTGAAGAAAGAGGTGCTAACCAAGTTAGTGACGGTTGGCATGAGCATGTTATCATAACAGTTAGAACTGGAAATGACGCGCAATGTTTAGTTGGAAAAGTTAAGGTAGAAAACGGATCAGTTAAAGTAATGCACATTGGTTTTGCTGATGGAACATACGAGAAGGATCCAATTAGAAAAACATGGAAGCATGATAAAGTTTCATCTCCAGTTATCGAAAATGGTATTTCAAAAACGATGATCACTATCGATAACGAATTATATAACGTAATCTTCCCTAAATCTATTAAGCCAAAGAAAAAGCAGTATCAAGCTGCTCCAAGTGCTGACGATCTTTAGGAATCAATAATATTATCATTACGGACAGGCCATTTCAGCCTGTCCGTTTTGTTTACAAATATATCGCCTGTTGACTTTACATTAAACCCATTCTCAATATGAAATTTAATATCACTGAAATAGAATCTTGTATAGAAGAAAGAAGGACTATCAAACCTGAAAAGTTTACTTCACGCAAGGTTCATAAAGAAATCATTACTCGTTTACTAAATGCGGCTAGATGGGCTCCTAATCACGGAATGACTCAGCCTTGGCATTTTAAGGTGTTTACAGGAGAAGGTTTATCAAAACTCGGACAAGGAATGGCTGATATTTATAAGTCTACCACAGAGGAAAGTCTTTTCAAGCAAGCGAAGTATGACCAATTACTTAACCGTCCAAGTCTTACTTCGGTTGCCATTGCTATTTGCATGAAACCAGGTGAGAATGGTAAAATCCCAGAAATTGAAGAAATTGAAGCGGTTGCATGTTCAGTTCAAAACATCCACTTAATGGCTACTGCCTACGGTTTAGGTGGTTATTGGGGATCTGGAGCGGTGGCTTATTCTGATGAAATGAAAACATTTCTTGGATTAGAAAAGCAAGACAAATGCCTTGGAGTATTCTACTTAGGATATCCTGAAGGAGAATGGCCAAAGAGTCATAGAAAGCCACTAGAGTATCACACTGAATGGATAGAAGAATAATATGAGCTTATACAATATCATTCCTGCAAAAGGAAAAAGAATACCGATTTTAATTAGCTCTCCGCATTCAGGAATTTTGTTTGCCGATGATTTGAAAAACGATTTCCTAGAAGATAAAGTCGCTAATCCTTCTGATGCTGATTGGTTTATGCCTGAACTTTACAATTTTGCTTCGGAAATGGGAATCACCATGATTACCGCCAATTTATGCCGTTGGAATATTGATTTAAATAGAGATCCGAAAAGTGCTCCATTATACAATGATGGTCGTTTAATTACTGGACTTTGTTCTACAACTACTTTTGAAGGCGAGCCTATTTATAAAGAAGGTAAAGAGCCTAGTCAAATTGAGATTGATCGAAGACTAGACAAGTATTTCTGGCCTTATTATCAAAAGGTTCAAGAATTATTGGATGATTTAAAAGCGGAATTCGGACAAGTAATCCTTTATGATCTTCATTCGATTACTCGAAAAGTGGAAGCTATTTCTTCTTCTGATTTTCCAGACATCGTTCTAGGTGATGCAGAAGGTAAAAGTGCCCATGCTGATTTAATAGATATTGCAGTTAAAAACTTCGAAGGTTCAGACTATTCTTTCTCACATAATGATCCATTTAAAGGTGGACATATCACCCGTTATTTTGGGAAACCTGAAAATGGAGTTCATGCTTTACAAGTAGAGCGTTCGAAAGACATTTACATGGACGAAGTTAAAAATGAATTTGATCCGGTTAGAAGTGCAAAACTTCGAGACTTACTGAAAACCAATTTGCTAGAATTAGCTGAAAAAGTTCAACAATTGTAATGAAAGTTTTAAAATTTAAAGGCCTGCTTCAAAACAAGACATGGATTAGTCCAGCTTTTGTTCAACTATCTGAGAAAGGAAAAATTGAAGCAATAACAGATTCATACGAAGGCGAAATCAGCGAGGAAGTGAATGGTTTAGCTATACCAGCTTTTCCAAATGCCCACTCTCACTCCTTTCAATACGCAATGTCTGGACTAGGAGAAGTTCATGCCGAAGGATCTGAGCCAGATGATTTTTGGTCTTGGCGAGAAGCAATGTACAATCTTGCACTATCAGTAAATCCAGATGAATTTGAAGCCATTGCTACTTTGCTTTATGCTGAAATGATTCGACACGGATACAGCTCTGTTGCTGAATTTCATTATGTACATCACGATAAAAACGGTGAACATTATGAGCATTTAGCTGAACTAGGAAAGCGTTTGATATTGGCTGCTAAAAAGACAGGACTTAAAATTACTTTGATTCCAATCTTCTATCAAAAAGGAGGATTCGGTCAAGAACCTGGTGAAAAGCAAAGACGTTTTATTTCTCCAACTTTTGAAGAATACTTGAATTTATATCAAGCGAGTGAAGAAGCTTGTTCTTTATACGAAAATGCACATGTATCTCCAGGAATCCACTCTATGCGTGGCGTTCAAATGGAAGATATAGTAGAGCTTGCGGAACATTTCAAAGATTCTAACAAAGCATTTCATATTCATATTTCTGAGCAGTTAAAAGAAATAGAGGATTGTGTTGCATACCTTGGAAAAAGACCGGTTGAATGGTTGATTGATAATGTTGATTTATCTGATAAATTTCAATTGGTTCATGCTACTCACCTAACAGACAAGGAAACTACTGACTTGGCTGAAACCGGAGCACAAGTTGTTCTTTGTCCGTCTACCGAAGGAAATTTAGGTGATGGATTATTCCCTCTAAAGAAATTTCAAAATACTAAAGGAAACTGGTGTATTGGAACAGATTCACACATTGGTTTGAATCCTTTAGAAGAATTAAGAATTCTAGATTACGGTCAACGTTTAATATCTCATAAAAGAAATACATTCTTTAGTCTAAACGAAGGTAATAGCGGATTATATGCTATGGAACATGCCATCAATGCTGGAAGAAAAGCCGTTAATGATTTTCAAAAAGACTTCTTTACCATTGGTGAGGATTTCGATGCTTTGATCTATAATTTCAACAAACCTTTATTGCAAACAGCTAGTCCTAAATATTGGATGAGTACCATGCTTTATTCTACAGATCAATCCGATACTTTAGGAACAATTCTTAAAGGAGAATGGATCGTTAAAGAAAATAAGCATCGTCTGCAAAATGAGATTGATTCGGCATTTACCGAGAAAATGAATGCATTAAAAGCACGTCGTTAATGAAGGCCTATATCCTAGCCGGTGGAGAAAGTAGTCGAATGAAGACTAACAAGGCCTTACTGGATATTAAGGGAATTACATTAATTGAATCGATAGCCAAACAGCTTCATTCATTTGATGAAGTGGTTATTGTTGGTAATCCACTTAGCTATAAGCATTTGCCATACCGCGTAATTGAAGACATCGAAAAGAACAAAGGTCCGTTAGCAGGTATTCATAGCGCTCTAACAGATGCTCAAGATCAATGTTTTATTTGCACTTGCGACTCCCCTATTCTATTGAAGGATTACTTTATTTCGGAAACTGGTATTTTCCAATTAAATGGTGAAGCTATTTTCTTTCCAATGATTGCAAGTTCTGAGGATATTCAAAAAATCGAATCTCTTTTATCCGGCACAAACTGGAGCATTAAGAACTACTTAAAAACTTGTCCAAAACAAATACATCACATAACTTCAAGTCAGCCAATTTGGAATTTAAACACGCCAAGTAAATACAACGATTATCTTGAAAGCATTAGTTAAATCATACCCCATCATTAGAAAGTATACGGATCGTATCGATCAAGAAATCGATGATTTAATATCGATTGAAGAACCAATGGAAATACGCTTACAATACTTTGATTTAGAATGGAAGGAAACTCAGTTGGTTGTTACGATGAGAACTCCTGGACATGATTTTGATCTAGCTACTGGTTTTCTATTCAACGAAGGTATTATTCACAATGCCAAGGATATTTTGAAAATGCAATACTGCAGTGAAAACGAGGATCTAAATGTGCTTAAAATACAGCTACAAAAAGAAGTTGCGTTTTCTCATGTAAGTACCGAAAGATCCTTTATCGCAAATAGTAGTTGCGGAGTATGTGGTAAGACATCAATAGAGCAAGTGACTTGTTCAGCTGAGGCCATTACAGAAATGGGAATTCTATTTAAGGAAGAAGCCATTTTCAATCTATCTGAAAAGATTAGCAAAGAGCAAATTGCTTTTAAATATACTGGAGGAATTCACGCTTCTTTCATTTTTGATTTAAACGGAGAACTACTTACTGTTCATGAGGATATTGGTCGACACAATGCACTTGACAAGGCTATTGGCTATTACGTTCAAAAAGAGGAAAAACTAGATAAGAAAGTCTTGTTGGTTTCTGGAAGATTAAGCTACGAGCTGACTCAAAAAGCAGCGATGGCAAGAATCCCAATTATTATAGCATTTGGAGCTCCTTCAAGTTTAGCCATTGATTTAGCCAAGGAATTAAATATTACAATTTGTGGATTTGCAAAGTCTAAACAGTTTAACGTTTATCACGATGATCAACGAATATTGAGTTTATGATAGAATTAAGCGAAGCACTAAACATCATCTTGGATAATCACTATCAAAACAAAAGTGAACCAATTTGTATTGAAGATGCATTAGGTTGTGAATTAGCAGAAGACATTATAGCACCTATAGATTTACCTCCTTTTGATGCTTCAAGCATGGATGGCTGGGCTGTGAATACGTCAGATAAAAGTCCGCTTGATATTCAAGGAGAAATTAAGGCTGGAAACACGAATCATTTTGTTCTAGAATCTGGAAAAGCACTGAAAATATTTACTGGTTCTGCCTTGCCAAAAAACGCAAACTGCGTGATTAGAAAAGAAGATATTGACGTTTCTAACGGAAAAATTCATTTCTCCAACGATGTTCTAATAGACGAAAAGTTTATTCGTCACCAAGGAAACCATGTTAAATCTGGTACAGAGGTTTTACCATCAGGACAGAAATTGAATGCAGCAGGTATTGCCCTTATTCAGCATTTAGGAATTAAAGAAATACAGGTCAAACGATTACCAAAAGTAACTGTGTTTATCACTGGTGATGAACTTCAGGATTTGGGGAAAGAACTTGCTTTCGGACAGATATACGAATCGAACAGTATAATGCTGAAAAGCATGCTTCAATCAGATCATATTAAGTCAATCCAAGTTGCTCGCGTAAAGGATACTTATGATGCTACTAAGGAAGCTGTGTTAGCTGAAAAAGAAAGTGACATCTTAATATTCTCAGGAGGAATATCCGTTGGTGATCACGATTATGTTGAACCCGTTTTAAGTGATTTAGGTCTTAAAACACACTTTTATAAAGTGCGTCAAAAACCAGGTAAACCTATTCTTTTCGGTCAATTAAATCATCAATCTGTTTTTGCTTTACCTGGTAATCCAGCATCTGCTTTAGTCTCTTATATCGTTTATATCAGAACCTTTTTAAATGGGAAACTTCCACTTTATCAAAAAGCAGTATTGAAACATGATTATAAGAACAATAGCAGGCGACCAAATTTCGCTAGAGCCATTGTTGATAATGACGGAGTTCAAATTTTAGATGGTCAAGATTCTCATATTTTAAAATCTTTTGCTAAAGCCAATGCATTGGTATTGTTTGAGAATGCAGGTACTTTTATAAAAGGAGAATCATTATCTTACTTATTATTCGACCTATAATTATGCATACATACAGCATTCTATTTTTTGGAGCAAGTAAAGAGATTTCGAAATCTTCTAAAATTAGTCTTGATTCAAATGCTAGTGATCTAAACGGATTAAAAGCTGAGCTTTACGCAAAATTCAATTCACTTGAAGGAAGTGTAAATGCCATTGCCGTAAATCAACAGATCGTTCAAGAAAACGTACCTTTAAAGAATGGAGACGAAATCGCCTTTATGCCACCCTTCTCAGGAGGATAAAACATACTCACATTTAGTTGAAGGTCCGATCAAGGACTTAGCAATCGAAGAAATAAACGGAGGTGCTTTTGTTGAGTTCAAAGGCATAATTAGAGCTGATTTGGTTAAAAACCAAACCGTTTCACATATCGACTATGAAGTTTACTTTCCAGTAGCTGAAGCAATTTTAAAGCAAATTGAACAAGAAGTTTTAAAACAATTTGAACTAAGAACTTGCCGTATATTTCATTCTTACGGAACCGTAAAAGTTGGAGAATGCTCATTACTGGTACAAGTTATTTCAAAGCATAGAAAAGAAGCTTTCAAAGCTTGCTCTGAAATCGTTGACCGAATTAAAGCGGAAGCACCGGTTTGGAAGCAAGAGTTTTATACCAATCAAACATATCAATGGGTTCATTGTAATCATTAAGTTATGGTAGATATTACTGAGAAAAACAATACGCTGAGAATCGCTACAGCAAGAGCAACTGTTCAAGTAAGCTCTTTAAAAACAATTGAAGCAATTCAATTGAATCAAGTACCGAAAGGAAATGTTTTTGAAATGTCAAAAGCAGCTGGATTATTAGGAGTTAAAAACACTCCTTTAATTCTTCCTGATTGTCACCCGCTTCCTATAGAATCCACTAAAATCGAATATTCGATAGATGGTCTACAAATTCATGTAGACATGACTGTTAAAACGATATACAAAACAGGAGTTGAAGTTGAGGCTATGCACGGCGCTTCTATTGTTGCTTTGAATATGTATGATATGTTAAAGCCTATTGATAAAGGAGTTACTATTGAAAGCATTAGACTACTTTCTAAAAAGGGAGGAAAAAGTGATTTTACTTATAATTTTCAACCTAAGACTTTAGTGGTGGTTTGTTCAGACCGCATCTCATCTGGAACTGGAGAAGATAAAAGTGGTAAAGCATTGGTGGAATTCTTGACAGAAAAAGGTATAAAACAAGTAGACTATCAAATTATTTCGGATGATGTTTCTGAGATTGAATCTGAACTTAAGAAAGAATACGATTGGATTATCTATACAGGAGGAACAGGAATATCAGATAGAGACAACACCCATGAAACCCTAGCCAAACACATTAGTAAACGTCTTTACGGAGTTGAAGAACAAATGCGTGGTTTTGGTCAGACAAGGAATCCTAAAGCTATGTTTAGTAGATCAATTGCAGGAATATCAGGAAGCAAATTATTATTGGGTCTACCCGGTTCTCGTAACGGAGCTTTAGAAAGTTTGAAATCTATCTTCCCTCACATATTACATACTTTTGATGTAATCAAAGACTCAAAGCACTGTTAATGCTTAAAGATAAATTCGGACGACAACACGACTACTTAAGAATCTCCATTACAGAGAATTGTAATTTCCGGTGCACGTATTGCATGCCGATTGAGGACTACCCTTTTGTTCCTCAAAAAAACATGATGAGCAAAGAGGAAATAGTTCAAATAATCCGATTATTTCATTCTTTAGGAGTTAAAAAAGTTCGATTCACTGGTGGAGAACCACTAATGAGAAAGGACTTTATAGCAATCCTTGAAAACATTCAAGACTTACACCTTTCCTTACACCTTACAACAAATGCACTTCTTTTAGATCGTTACCTTGACGACTTAAAAAGATGTAAGCTTAAAAGTATCAACGTTAGCATAGATACGCTGAATAAAGAGAAATTTGAAAAAATTACACATCGTGATTATCTCGAAAAGGTAGTTAGTAATATAAAACTATGTATTGAGAATGACTTCCAAGTTAGATTAAACACTGTTGCTCTAAAAGGAGTAAATGATGATGAAATCCTTGATTTAATTCAATTCGCCATTGACTTAGATATATCGTTAAGATTTATTGAGTTTATGCCTTTTACCGACAACAATTGGGATATAAGTAAAACACTGACTCGTAAAGAGATATTAGAAACCATCCAAGGTAAATTTAACTTTGAAGCTGTTGAATCATCAGCTCATGATACGGCTACTAATTTTAAGCTCGAAAAAGGAGGAAGTTTTGGTATTATATCTACGATAACAGCTCCATTTTGTGACGGGTGTAACAGGATTAGAATTACCGCAGATGGAAAGATTAAAAATTGTCTGTTTGGCACGCAAGAATTTGATCTGTTAAAATCAATAAGAGAAGGAAAAAACAACCAATCCATTATCGAAGAATCGTTGGTAAATAAACACGCTTCACTTGGTGGATTAAAATCGTTTAATAGCTCAATTAAAAACTTTAATACTGAAAATCGATCAATGATCAGAATTGGAGGCTAAATTTTTAAACGATACCGGTACAGGTATTCCAAAAGAACACATAGGCGATTTAAAAAATAAATTTAACCAGTTTAACAATTCTTTAGATGGAATTAAAAGTGGAGCAAATTTTGGATCTGGAATTGGTTTAACCAACACCAATCTGATACTTCACTTAATGAATTCAGAAATTCAAATTGAAAGTACGGAAGGAAAAGGAAGCTACTTCTACTTTGATGTTACATGTTTCAAAGAAGTCGATGCTTTTAAAGAAAGTAAAAAGATAAAAAAAGTATTATCTGTTGATGACAATGCCATTAACCAACAAGTATTAACCATGATACTTAAGTCTCTTAAACTGGAGGTAGATAACGCTGAAAATGCTCAAATTGCTGTAGACATGGTTAAAGACAATGACTACGACTTGATATTAATGGATATTCAAATGCCGGTAATGGATGGAATTGAGGCTACCAAGATTATTCGAGATGATCTTAAAAAAGAGACTCCGATTGTAGCTGTAACTGCAATGTCGGTTGGAAATAAAGAAACTTTTTTGTTGAATAATAAGTTAAACGACTACATAGCTAAACCCGTTAATAAGTAAAATAAAAGACCTTTTAACGAGATAAATAATGAGCATATATAAACTAGTTTACTTAAGTCATGCCACTCCTTCCTTTAATGAGAAAGTTGACTTACCTGAGATATTAGAAAAATCGAGAAAAAACAATACAGGTGTTAATGTATCGGGTTTACTCTTATAAACTAACGGACTATTTATTCAGTTGCTTGAGGGCGAAGAAAAAGATGTTAATAAAACGTACACCAAAATTGTAAAAGATCATCGTCATTCTGATGCGGTAATCATTGCTAAAAAAACAGAGGAAGAGCGTTCTTTTGAGAATTGGTCAATGGGTTATATCGCTCCTACTGAAAGCGAGATAAACGAAATGGAATCGTTTGTAAAAGAGACTGATTTTGAGGAGTTTTTAGGAGAATCTGAACATCCATTATTGATTATGATGAACAGAGTATACCAACGAAACGAAAAACGTTCCGATTTATAAACTGATTTACCTCCTGTCTGTTTTAATTTATATGCAGGAGATTAATATTATCTGGTTTAGACGAGATTTAAGATTGTTTGACAATCATGCTTTGTCTCAAATTATTCATGATAAGGGTAAAAACATTTACCCTATTTTTATTTTCGATACGGAAATAACATCCAAACTACCTAAAAATGATCCCCGTTTAAATTTCATTTACGATCTTCTAAATGAAATGCAAAATACATTCAAAGCTTTTGATACCAATCTAAATATATCAAAAGGTAAACCACTTGATATATTTACTAAACTCTCTGAAAAATTCACCATAAGATCCATTTATTGTAATGAAGATTATGAATCTTACGGAATGGAGAGGGATCAACTAATATCAAACTTTGCTATACAAAAGGGAATTGAATTTAAGTCATTTCAAGATCACCTAATAAAAAAACCAGGGAGCGTAGTTAAAAAAGATGGTAGTCCCTATCAAATTTACACTCCGTTTAAAAAGCAGTATCTAAAATCCTTGTCTAAATTTGAACTTTTAGAACATCCTGTTGAATTAGAAAAAGGTCAATTCTACTCACAAGAAAGCACGTTTCCAAGTCTAAACGATATAGACCTTGAAGAGTCAAGAATAAAAGTCCCTTCAATAAATAATGATCTGGACGATTACGAAGAAAACAGAAACTTTCCAGGACTGGATAAAACCAGTAAACTAGGAGCTCACTTGCGCTTTGGAAGTATTAGTATCCGACAACTTTTTAAAGCTCATCAAGAAAATGATGTTTTCATATCAGAGTTAATCTGGAGAGAGTTTTTCATTCATATTCTATTCTTTTTTCCGGATTCAGCGAATCATTGTTTTAAATCAAAATATGAAGCTGTCTTGTGGAATAATAATCAAGATGATTTTAAAAAGTGGTGTAATGGTTTAACTGGATTTCCAATGGTTGATGCAGGAATGAGAGAACTTAACACTACTGGTTTTATGCATAACCGAGTAAGAATGATTGTTGCCTCTTTTCTTTGTAAGCATCTATTAATTGATTGGAGATGGGGTGAAAGATACTTCGCAGAAAAACTCTTCGACTTTGAATTAGCTTCAAACGTAGGTAATTGGCAATGGGCAGCCGGAACCGGTTGTGACGCAGCTCCATATTTCAGAGTATTTAATCCTAGTTCACAACATCAAAAATTTGATCCGTCTTCTGACTACGTTAATAAGTGGGTGCCTGAATGGAATGACCTAAACTACCGCCCAATGATCAATCATGACTTTGCCAGAAAACGTGCTATTAACACTTATAAGAATGCTTTACAAGACAATCTATAATTAGTATTTTAAAGCTTGGTTTTACTAGTTGCTTATACCTAAAAGTTAAATTTATGAAGTTTTTAAAAATCTGTTCAGCGTTAATACTTGCAATCCTCATAAGTGCTTCCACTTATAAATCAATCGAAGGTGTAGAATTTAAAGATGAAATAACCATTGGTAAAGAAAAGCTTGTTCTTAATGGTTTAGGACTTCGTGAAAAATACTGGTTTGATCTTTATGTAGCTGGATTATATCTGAAAAACAAGTCCACTAATGCTACCGAAATCATAAATAATAATGAGACTAAAGTTTTAAGAATTAAGATGATATCCTCAATGGTAACATCTGAAAAATTTATAGCGGCTGTAAACGATGGATTTTCTAAATCTGCAGGAAGCTCTATTGATTCAATTGCACCGCAAATAACATTGTTTAAATCCATTTTTAAAGACGAAGCTATTGTCGAAAACGATGAGTTTAAATTGATTAGTATTCAAGGAAAAGGAGTAAAAGTCGAGAAAAACGGTACGCTTAAAAAAACAATCTCAGGAGCGTTTTTTAGTCAAGCTTTATTTGGCATTT
Organism: Flavobacteriales bacterium; assembly: GCA_965661855.1. Lineage (GTDB taxonomy): Bacteria > Bacteroidota > Bacteroidia > Flavobacteriales_C > CBFIFL01 > CBFIFL01. The sequence goes on along the minus strand of CBFIFL010000003.1, from coordinate 66,397 downwards.
GGCTATGCGGTGAACCAGCAGATGAAGATTTGAAAGAAGGCCTTCTAGGAAAATAATTATCCTTCTGTCGTTACGAAAAACTTACGTTTCGCTATAGGATATAAAAACACAGCACTTAAGATCACACAAGCTCCAATATAAAAGCCTATAGTCATTTCTTCGCCTTGAAAGGCTCCTAATACCATTCCATAAATTGGTTCTAGATTAAAGGCTAATACGACAACAAAAGCAGATAATCTTTGTAAAATTTCAATGTTGGCTACAAAAGTATAGCTAGTACAAACGAGTCCTAAAATCAAAAGACTAATCCAATCGTTTTGACTCAATGAGAACTCCCAAACAGACAAATCACCCTCTCCTATCAATAATATATTACACAGAACCCAAGCTCCTACAATTTCATAAAAGGTCACCGAAAAAGAAGAATCTCCATTATTACTCACATACTTCTTGTTCAACACGGTAAAAAGACTAGCAAAGAATGCCGCTCCTAAGGCATAAACAATTCCCCAAACGAATTTTGTTTCAAACTGAAATATAGTATATAGTCCTGCTATTATTAGCAAAGATGTAAAGACATCAAGCAATTGAATTTTCCTTCTAAAGAAAATTGACTCTAATACAGTGGTAAACAAAGCTGCTGACGATAAACATCCCACACCTACACTAATGTTTGACAAATGAATGGAGTGAAAAAAGCAATACCAGTGCAGACCTATAAACAAACCTATCATCAAATACAGTATGATGTTCTTTCGTTTCAATTGGAAGAACTGCAGATAACTCCCATGCTTCTTTTTTGAAAGAAACATTCCCCAAGCCATCAAACCGAAAGAACCTATTAAAGTTCTGTACCATACTAAATCCAAAGCATGCACGGTTATGATATCTCCTAGCAATCCAGTAAATGCTAGAATTAAAATGATTATATGAAGTTTAATGTAGTCCGATTTCACAGCGCAAAGATAGAAACTCTTAACTTTGTGCGATGGTTCAAAACAATCTAAAAGCATCTGATTTCGATTACGAGCTAGCTGACGATAGAATTGCTAAATATCCGCTGAGTAATAGAAACGAATCAAAGTTACTTCATTATCAAAATGGAAAAATCACAAATGATGTCTTCAAGAATTTAGATAAGCATCTACCTGATCAATCTTTACTGGTTTTTAATGACACTAAAGTATTGGCTGCTAGACTTTACTTTAAAAAGAAAACTGGAGCTAAGATTGAAATTTTCTGTTTAGAACCACATCAATCAACCGCAGAACAAGCTTTAAGCTCAACCGATACTTGCACTTGGCAATGCTTGGTTGGTAATCTAAAACGATTTAAGGAAGATGATGTTTTAGAATTGGAAATAGCTGGAACTACACTGAGAGCGAAATGGATTGAAAAAAGAAGTAATGATATTCTTGTTCAATTTGACTGGGACCATCAGGTTGACTTTTCTTCGATACTTATGGAAGCAGGAGAAGTCCCTCTTCCTCCTTACCTGAATAGATCTACTGAAGAAAAGGATATTGATAGTTATCAGACCGTTTATGCAAAAACAGAAGGTGCAGTTGCAGCTCCTACTGCTGGATTACATTTTGTCGACAGTCAACTATCGGAACTCCAATCAAAAGGACATGAACTATCTTATTTAACGCTTTATGTTGGAGCGGGAACTTTCAGACCTGTTAAAGCTGAAAAGCTTTTAGATCATGAAATGCATTCAGAAAGAATAGTAATCAGCTATAAAGCAATTGAACAATTAATTCAACATCATAAGTCTATAGTAACCGTTGGTACAACAAGCCTTAGATCTTTAGAAAGCCTTTATTGGTTAGCTTGTAACATGTCTCAAAAACAAGATGACTCCATTCGATTTGTCGGACAAGAAGATGCCTACCAATTGAATCAAGAATGGTCTTATAAAGATGCCTGTGAATACATTTTGAACTATTTAAAAGCGAATGACTTCAGTGAAATTGATTTTCATTCAGCTTTATTCATCATGCCAGGTTATCAATTCAAATCGATCAAGGCAATCATTACGAACTTTCATCAACCAAAAAGCACTTTACTTTCTTTAGTCTCAGCATGGATTGGAGACGATTGGAAAAAGGTATATGCTTATGCAATGAATAACGATTATCGATTTTTGAGTTTTGGTGATTCGAGTTTATTAATTAGGTAAAGTTGACGCACTAAAGCTTTTCAGGAACTTCAACACCGTTTTCATCACTTGCCCACATTAAACTCGCTATCCACCATCTATTTTGACCATAAACAAGTTGATAAGAGTTTACTCCTTTAGCTTCGTATGCCCCATTTAACGTTTTACAATGATAAACTTGGAATACTTGAGCAATTCCATTGTACTCATCCACTCTTACTTCCAACTGTTCTTCAAGAAAACCATTCTTTTGATAAGTAGGACCTAACATACGAACAAAATCCTCTAGTGAAAGAGTTGATATTGGTCTTTGTCGTGGATTATGATTCTTAATAATGAACTGTGCCGAAGGAATAAATAACGATCGAAAATGTTCCCAATCACGCACCTCTGTTGTATCTCCAGAAATAATGTTCATCAATTCATTTACTATGGCTTGCGGTGATTTCACCAGTTTATTGTCAGGAATAGAGACTTGAGAAAAGCTTATCGAACTAAATGATACAATTAGGACTAAAACTAGGTATTTCATAAATTTTTGCTTTCCTCAAATATCAATAATAGGACCTTACGAGTGTCTTAAATAATCCTAAATTGACAGTAAGATTTGAGCAAAAAAAAGGCATTCCAATAAGGAATGCCTTCTATACTAAATCTTGTTAAAGAGAATTATCCTATTTTGATTAACTCAACTTCGAAAACTAAAGTTGCAAATGGAGGAATAGATCCACCAGCACCTTGCTCACCATAAGCTAAGTTATAAGGGATATGTAAGTTCCATTTAGAACCTTCAGTCATTAATTGTAAACCTTCAACCCATCCTGGAATTACTCCATTAACTGGGAATGTAGCAGGCTGACCTCTTTCAATTGAAGAATCAAATACAGTTCCGTCAATTAAAGTTCCTTTATAATGTACTGTTACGTTATCAGTTGCAGCAGGCTTGTTACCAGTACCAGCAGTGATTACTTCATACTGTAATCCTGACTCTAAAACTGTTACACCTTCTTTCTTAGCGTTTTCAGCTAAATAAGCAGCACCTTCTTCCTTAACCGCGCCAAACTTCTTGCTTTGTGCTTCTTGAATTCCAGTTTGTAAGATTTGTTGTGCTTCTTCTGCACTAACTCTAGTATCAGAATTTTTCAATAAATCTTCTAATCCTAATGCTAAATCTTTTACAACAACGTTATCTAAACCGTCATTCATTAAGCTTGCAGCGATATTCATCCCTAAGCTATAGCTAAACTTGTCCATTTCAGAATTACTCATTCGTATATTTGTTTTTAATTCAGAGCAAAAGTACAGCTAAAGAGTTTAAAGGTCAAGGTTTAATGTTTAAGGTTGATAACAATACGCTTACTATAGATTTTCAGGAGTCATTCGGAGGAATTCCTGAATGCACTGTGCCATGGCAAATTCAAACATTGAAGTTAATTGAGGACTTTTTCAAAGAATACGAATTTAGTATACCAACTTCCGGTACTACTGGAAGCTCAAAGAACATCCTAGTTAAGAAAGAACACTTATTAGCCAGCGCTAAAAAGACCAATGACTTTTTCGATTTAAAGGCTGGTGATAGTTCCCTTTTAGTAATGAATCCGCAATACATTGGGGGAAGAATGATGATTATCAGAGCAATTGAACGTAAACTTAAACTAACTGTTTTAGCTCCGTCCAACCAAGCTTTACAATACATCAATCAGGAATATGATTTCTGTGCCATGGTTCCTATGCAAGTCCAAGAAAGCATTTCTAATCATAGTGATCAGTTTAAGCTAATCAAGAATTTAATCATTGGTGGTGGTAAAGTCGATACTACCTTACTACAGCATTTAAGATCATTTGAAGTAAACTGTTACTCTACTTTCGGAATGACAGAAACCCTATCTCACATAGCACTTCGACAAGTATCTCCTGTTGAGAACAAATATTTTGAGACAGTAGAAGGTATCGATATTTCTATTAAAAATGATTGTCTACATATTGACGGAAAAGACATTGGAGTAGAAGGTTTATCTACGAAGGATGTTGTAAGAATAACAGGCAACGGTTTTCAATGGTTAGGAAGACAAGACAATATGATTAATTCAGGTGGAGTTAAACTATTTCCTGAAGTCATCGAAGAAAAACTAAGCGAGTCTATCAAGGAAGCATTTTTTATTTCCACTCAAGCCGATGATAAATTTGGTCAGATTGTAATTTTAGTCATTGAGTCTATTAAGACTTTCGAACCAAGCTTTCCGGAATCTTTAAACAAGTACGAAAAACCTAAGAGGGTTTACTTCATCAATAAATTTGAAAGAACTGAAACGGGTAAGATTAAGAGGCTGAATGTATTAGAGCGTTTGGGAATTCTACAATAAGGGGACGCAACCCTATTTAGGGTTGCGTCCCCTTATTGTATTTGATAAGATAAACCTAGATTGACGTGAAAACTTAAGGTGTTTAAATCTATGTAGCCATTGCGGGTTTCAATCTTCCCATTGAAATAAGTTGTCTTAAAAGCTGATCGAACAGCAAGTTTCTTATTTAACATCCAATCTTTATGAATAGCTAATTCAAAGTTTGGGTAAGACATATCATAATTTCCAGACAATAAAGGAACACCTTCTAAACGTGATATATTTTGACCTCTAACTTTTCCTTCAGGATGAGAAAAAGCAACTCCAACACCAATCAAACCATAAAATGAATAGTGCTTTGAATTGGCTAAAAAACGATACCCTCCGTAAAGGTTAAAGATATTATAGCCATGGGTAATTGATATTTTTTCTAGTAAAGCATGTTCATTGGTGAGAACCAATTTATGATGCATAAAGTGAACCCCCACCTGAAATCTTCTTTCGGAATATTCGGCAAGCAAATCCCAATAAATTGGCATTTTAAAAGCTTCAGTTGCCCATTTCGCCTTTAAATTAATATCCGGAAAACCGGCTTGGCTAATTGTAGTATTTGCAGCAACATTAAATGCTGAACCCGTAGTCATTCCTATAACTAGCCTTCTAGCTTCAGGTATGATACAGTACTTACCTTTAACTCTATCATCATCACCAAATAATACAATTGGGATTATAAACAGAGAAAAAAGAAAACACTTCATTATACCCAATCAATTCCTTTAACCAATAAATCTAAAGTCTCTTGCTCTCTAGACCCAGCTTCAAATTGAGGATTATATTCCCAGCCTGTTTCTAACGGTAAACTCATCAGAATAGATTCAATTCTACCATCTGTATCTAATCCAAACTTTGTCCCTTTATCGTAAACCAAGTTAAACTCAACGTATCGAGATCTTCTTATTTTCTGCCATCTTTTTTCTTCTTCCCCATATGATAAAGATTTGTTTTCATTGACAATCTTCACATAAGTTGGAGCGAATGTGTTTCCTACATTCTTAACCAATTCAAAGATTGCTTCCTTACTTCAACCTCTCGACTCTTCGTTTAATCTATCAAAGAAAATCCCACCTACTCCTCTAGTTTCCTTTCTATGCTTTATAAAGAAATAGTCATCAGCCCATTTCTTAAACTCATCATAGTAAGATTCATCTGTAGAATCGCATGCTGATTTTAATTGATTGTGGAAAAAGCTAGATTGATCCTTATTGATATAATGAGGAGTTAAATCAATTCCTCCACCAAACCAATACGTGATATTCTCTTTAAACTCCGGATCCTTTGCTATTTCAAAGTAACGAACATTCATGTGAATGATTGGTACTTCAGGACTATTTGGATGAATGACAATCGAAACTCCACTTGCAAAAAAATAGGCGTCAGGTAATTTCAACGCTTCCTTAATCTTCTCAGGTAACTTTCCTTCAACTGCAGAGAAATTTACGCCTCCTTTTTCAAAAACATTTCCTTTTTGAATCACGCGCGTTCTACCTCCGCCACCTTCTGGCCGTGTCCATAAATCTTCTTGAAATTTAGCTTTTCCGTCGCATTCTTCTAAGGACTTACAGATATTATCTTGTAAACCTTTAAACCATTCTGCAATGGTTTCCTTCGATAAATTACTCATTGATTCTTAGGAATTGATAGTCTGAAAATTTAATCATAAAAGCAGTTTGATTCTCCACTCCTTTATGACTTTCCACCCATTTAAAATTGAAATCCGAATAGATTCCTTGATAAGATTGTCCGTCTATTACTCCAGGAGAATAATATCCATGTTTAGCAATTTCCTCTCCAACAAATAAAGTCTGCTCAAAAGCTTGTACAGCCTGTAAAGAAGGTATTTCTCCAAACCTGAAGAAATAATCTCTTTCAAAATCTAAATACATCGAATCTCTTAAGTTCAGATTTCCAATTGAACTCGTATGCACATGTAAGTATTCAAATAATTCTGGTTCAAATGATTGGTATCCTGCCAATTGAGATGTTCCGTAAATGGTAATCTCAAAATCCTCCACAAATGGCTCTAATTTCTGCATCATTGAAGTCAAAAAAGATTGACTTTGACTAAGTACAACTACAATATTTTCTAGAGTATCCGTAAAGTTTGTTACGATTCCATTTAAACCTAAAGACCTGAAATTGGCTCTTCTAGGCATTCGAATTAAAGAATCTTTACCATGACTTAAAGCCGATAAAGTCATTTCCTTTTGCAGGTACTCCACTTCCGCGTAATCAGGTTTAGTTGTGCTTTCATAAACAAACACAATATTAGCAGCACCTTTATTCTCTCCTAAGTACTTTCCAATGCAGTCTATTTCAGACTGACGGTTCGCCATAGACTTAATAATTCTTGGGTTATTTAAGATACTCGTATCCTTACTAAACGGAGCTAAAATGGCATATTGACCCGAATCTTTCTTTTGCATAAAGTGATCAAAGTATTCATTCACAACCGGTCCAATTACTAAATCATACGTTGAGAAACTGTTTTCATCCAACTGCTTTTTAAAGTCTAGCGCATCTGGTTTAGAATCTATAACGTTTAATCTTATATCATAGCCTTGCTTGGTTATGCTATCCAATGCCATATAAACTCCAGACATAAACTGTAAAGAAATGGGAGTATACTTTGGTAGACGAGGATCATCGGTCTCTTCTTTATTTATTTCAATCGAATCATTTTCATCTAAATACAAAGGAAGAATTAACGCTACGTTCAAATCAAATGAATCTAATTCTGCTGAATCAGCTCCCCATAACATTTCTGACTTGATTACTTTTTTACCACTTAAAGAATCTTCATCAGCAAGTTTAGCTAACTCATCCTCAAAAGGAATAATCAATCGAGCTCCGACTTTCAAACCGTCTGATAAATCGTTTACACGTTTTAGATCATCCTCTTCAACCCCATATTCTTGGCAAATACCATATATAGTTTCTTGAGCTTTTACTTCATGATACAACAAGTTTCCTTGTAACTGAACTCGTTCAGTAGCATCTTCCAAAACTTTTACTGGAGGCATAACTAAAAGCATTTCCGGCTTAATCCCTTCAATAGCTTCTGGATTACTCAAAAGGATTTCACTGATTCGTACACCGTATTTTTTCGAAATACCGTATAAGGTTTCTTGTGTCTTTACTTGGTGATAAGTATACTTCTTCCCTTCAATCCATTTCACTTCACCGTGAACCTGAGACTTTACAGTCAGACCCATTAATAAAAAGAAAACAGATGTAATTAGAAACTTCATACTTCTCACTATTCAATATTCATTCCAATTATTCCCACTCGATTGTTGCTGGTGGTTTAGAAGAGATATCGTAAACAACTCTATTCACACCTTTAACTCTATTGATAATCTGATTTGAAATCTTTCCTAAGAACTCATAAGGTAAATGAACCCAATCAGCTGTCATACCATCTGTAGACTGAACTGCTCTTAAGGCAACAGCTTGCTCATATGTCCTTTCATCCCCCATAACCCCTACAGACTGAACTGGTAACAAGATAGAACCTGCTTGCCATACATCATCGTATAAACCATCATCTTTTAATCCTTGAATAAAGATGTGATCTACCTCTTGTAATAGGTTTACTTTTTCAGCTGTGATATCTCCTAAAATCCTGATACCTAAACCTGGTCCTGGGAAAGGATGTCTTCCGATAATTTCAGGACTCATTCCCATACTAGTACCAACACGTCTAACCTCATCTTTAAAAAGTGCTTTTAAAGGCTCTACAACTTGAAGCTTCATGTAATCAGGAAGACCTCCTACGTTATGGTGTGATTTAATAGTTGCTGAAGGACCTCCTGTTGCTGAAACTGATTCAATAACATCTGGATATATAGTTCCTTGAGCTAACCACTTTGCGTTTTCAACTAGTTTTGATTCATCATCAAAAACATCAACGAAAACCTTACCAATTATCTTTCTTTTCTTCTCCGGATCAGATTCTCCAGCTAATTCCGTATAGAACCTTTGTGAAGCATCTACACCTTTAACATTTAAACCTAAACCTTGATATTGTTCTAATACTTGATCGTACTCATTCTTTCTTAGTAATCCGTTATTAACAAAAATACAGTGTAGATTCTCTCCGATTGCTTTATGCAATAACATGGCAGCAACTGAAGAATCAACTCCTCCTGAAAGACCTAAGATTACACTATCGTCTCCCAACTGAGCTTTCAACTCAGCGACCGTTTTATCAACGAATGAGTATGGTGTCCAGTTCTGAGAACAACCGCAATAACCAACAATAAAGTTTTCTAATAAAGCTTTACCATCTGCTGAATGGTAAACCTCTGGGTGAAACTGAACTCCGAAAGTCTCTTCACCTTCAATATGATAAGCAGCAACTCTAACATCTTTTGTAGAAGCTATTACCTTAAAATTATCTGCTAACTGAGTAATTGTATCTCCATGAGACATCCATACTTGAGAATTATCAGATACATTTTTCATTAAGTTATGAGAATGATCAACGAAAGATAAATTCGCTCTCCCGTATTCTCTATGTTCTGAAGCATCAACATTCCCACCAAAATTGTGAGCCATATACTGTGCACCAAAACAAACTCCCATTAAAGGTAATTTACCTTTCCAAGCTGATAAATCTGGCTTTGGAGAATCCTCGTTTCTAACAGAATGAGGAGAACCCGATAAAATCACACCTTTAACATTCTCCATTTCAGGAAGATTGTTAAACGGATGAATTTCACAATAAACGTTTAACTCTCTGATTCGTCTGGCGATCAATTGAGTATACTGTGAACCAAAATCAACAATTAGGATCTTTTCTTGCATAACTTAATAATCAAAATATCAAGCCGCAAAGGTAATATTTTAAGTGGGGATTATCTAAGATAAAGAATGGAAGTCATACCCGATTTTTCAAATCTAAATTGTGTATTATTCTGTAGATCTAGAATCTTACTAAAATGTATATCCGAAACTTATTCCAACATTAACTATTCCAAGGTTAGCACGAAACAAAAAACCGCCTTGTGGCTTTTGAAATCTATAACCAACTTTTAACAATGGCAAGAAAAACGCATCATTGTAATAGGAGTCATGTCCGATTAAAACTCCTGAACAAAATTCAAAATGACTGTTTTTCTGATTTCCAGTCAACCAGGTTGCTCCCAGTAAACCACCATAACCACTTGATCCAAAGAAAATACCGCTCGGACCTACTCCTGCTCGCCCGAAAAGAGAAGTTTTAGCTCCTTGTATTAACCTTCTTTCATAGTTTAATGTAGCATGAGCTAACAGACCTATTGTTCCTTCTGTGAAAATAGTATTAGCTGCAAGTTGTGGCCTATCCTCTTGAGAAGTGGATAAAAACGGCAATAACAAAATGACAAAAAACAAGTTTCTCATGTTGCGTTCAAGTATTTGATAAAACAAAAAGTCCCGCCTTTCGGCAGGACTTTAAAAATATATTGACTTAAATATTAAGCTAATAAGTCAGCTACTTTATCAGCAGCCTCTTGTAGTAATACTACAGAGTGAACATCTAATCCTGAATCATCGATTAATTTCTTCGCTTCAACAGCATTTGTTCCTTGTAATCTAACGATGATTGGAACTCTAACATTACCGATGCTCTTATATGCATCAACAATACCTTGAGCAACTCTATCACATCTTACAATACCTCCAAAGATGTTAACTAAGATTGCCTTAACATTCTCATCCTTTAAGATGATGTTAAAAGCCTTCTCAACTCTTGCAGCATCAGCGGTACCACCAACATCTAAGAAGTTTGCAGGATTTCCTCCAGCAAATTTAATGATATCCATAGTAGCCATTGCTAAACCAGCACCGTTAACCATACAACCAACGTTACCATCTAACTTAACGAAGTTTAATCCAGCTTCATCAGCTTCTACTTCTGTAGGGTCTTCTTCCGTTTTATCTCTTAACGCAGCATAATCAGCATGTCTGAATAAAGCGTTGTCATCTAAAGTTACTTTAGCATCAACAGCGATAATCTTATCATCTGATGTTTTTAATACTGGGTTGATTTCGAACATTGAAGCATCACAACCAACATAAGCGTTGTATAATGCATTAACGAACTTTACCATTCCTTTAAAAGCTGCACCACTTAAACCTAAGTTGAAAGCAATTTTTCTAGCTTGGAAAGGAAGTAATCCTGTACCAGGATCAATCTCTTCTTTGAAAATTAAATGTGGAGTTTCCTCTGCAACATCTTCAATAGACATACCACCTTCAGTAGAATACATTACGATATTCTTACCAGTAGTTCTGTCTAAAAGAACAGACATATAAATTTCAGAAGGCTCAGACTCACCAGGATAGTATACATCCTCAGCGATTAACACCTTATTTACTTTTTTACCAGTTTCACTAGTTTGTAAAGTAACTAAGTGTCCTCCTAAGATTCCTTCAGCAACACCTTCAACTTTATCAAGTCCTTTTGCTAAAACAACTCCTCTTGAACCAGTTTCAGTAACTGTACCTTTACCTCTACCACCTGCGTGGATTTGAGCTTTAAGTACAAACCACTCTGTTCCAGTTTGCTCAGTTAATTTTTTAGCAGCCTCAACCGCTTCAGCAGCTGTATCTGCAACTAATCCTTCCTGGATTCCTACTCCGAAAGATTTAAGGATTGCTTTCCCTTGGTATTCGTGAAGATTCATATTATTAAAATTTCTTGTTCAATTTTATGATTCAAATGTAAGTGATCTAAGGCAATTAACGAAATGAATAATCAGGTTTCGTCTAGTACTTGCTCTTTAATTGATAAGGTATATACTTCCGTTAATCTGGAACAAGATTGTTTAATCTTGGCGTAACTATTTATATACAAAGCCTCTCTCCATATTTCTCACCAATTAAACATAGGGCAAGAAGCTCTATTGAAACGTTAAATTGACTGTTTAAAAGTCTGTAAAACTTGAATAAAGGAGACTGAGATTTACAGGAATTCCTTACCTTAGATTCACAAAATTTAAGCAATCAAACATTATGAAAGAAGTATATATTGTTTCTGCTGTTAGAACTCCAATGGGAAGTTTTGGTGGAAAATTGGCAAAAATTTCAGCTACTAAATTAGGAGCTACTGCTATTAAGGGTGCATTAGACAAAGTAAACATCGCTGCTGATCAGGTAGATGAAGTATTTATGGGTAATGTATTATCTGCTGGATTAGGTCAAGCTCCTGCTAGACAGGCTGCTATGTTCGCTGGTCTTAGTCAGGATGTTCCTTGTACTACTATTAACAAAGTTTGTTCTTCTGGAATGAAGTCTGTTATGTTAGCTGCTCAAGCTATTGCTCTTGGAGATCAAGACTTAGTAATTGCTGGTGGAATGGAAAACATGTCTGCTGTACCATATTATAACATGAACCAAAGATTCGGTTCAAAGTTAGGTGATGTTAAAATCAAAGATGGTTTAGTTTTAGATGGTTTAACTGACGTTTACAATAACTATCACATGGGAAATGCTGCTGAGCTTTGTGCTAAGGAGTATAACTTCTCTAGAGAAGATCAAGATAATTTCGCAATCGAATCTTACAACAGATCAGCTAAGTCTTGGGAAGCTGGAAAATTCAACAATGAAATCGTTCCAGTTGAAATCCCTCAAAGAAAAGGTGATCCTTTATTAATGACAGAAGATGAAGAATACAAAAATGTGAAGATGGAAAAAATTCCAGCTTTAAGACCTGTATTCCAAAAAGACGGTTCTGTAACTGCTGCAAATGCGTCTACACTTAATGATGGTGCTGCTGCTTTAGTTCTTTGCTCAAAAGAAAAAATGGAAGAGTTAGGATTAACTCCTATCGCTAAGGTTAGATCATATGCTGATGCTGCTCAAGCTCCTGAATGGTTTACTACTGCTCCTTCAAAAGCTGTTCCTAAGGCAATCGAAAAAGCAGGAATCTCTGCTGGTGACGTTGACTTTTATGAGTTAAATGAAGCGTTTTCAGTTGTTGGTTTAGCTAATATGAAAGAATTAGGAATTGACAGTACAAAAACAAACGTGAATGGTGGAGCTGTTTCATTAGGTCACCCACTTGGATGTTCTGGTGCGAGAATCTTAGTTACGTTAATCAATGTATTGGATCAAAACAATGCTAAAATTGGAGCTGCTGGTATCTGTAATGGTGGTGGTGGTGCTTCTGCTGTAGTTCTTGAGAAACTATAATTTTATTTTAATTATATACAGAAAAGGGACTCATTTGGGTCCCTTTTTTATGTCTATGATTTAGTGGTTAATGGTTAGTGGTTAGTGGTTAGTGGAATGTATATTATTAACACAGTTTAACACCTCACTCGGTCAATAACCACTCACTATTCACTAAGCACTAAGTAAAATTCATAATTTTACGTATATGAACTCATTTTACTGTCCTAATATCACTGGTGATACGTTTTTCTTAGATGAAAATGATTCTAAGCACGCTGTTCGTGTTTTGAGAAAATCTGTAGGTGATCAAGTACAAGTTGTAGATGGAAAGGGGAATAGATTCATTTGTTCTATCCTATCCGACCATCCAAAAAAGTGTGAGCTAAATATAATAGAGCGATTCATGAACGATGATGATATGGGTTTTCATCTTCATTTAGCCATTGCTCCAATTAAAAGCTTAGACCGTTTAGAATTTATGCTTGAAAAAGTAACGGAAATTGGAGTGTCAGAAATCAGTTTTATTTTAAGTGATCATTGCATTAAAAATAAAGTCAACTTGGAAAGAGCGGAGAAAAAAGTAATTGCTGCAATGAAGCAATGCCTGAAAGCTAAAAAACCTATTCTTCATCCGATGATATCATTTAAAGATTTTATGTCAAAGGATTGGCAGGGACAAAAATTGATAGCGCATTGTGAAGACCTTCCTAAACTATCCATAAAAGCCAGCTATAAAAAAGGAGGTGACGCGGTGTTGTTAATTGGTCCTGAAGGAGATTTCAGTTCTCCCGAAATCAAGCAGGCATACGAAAAGGGATTTCAAGGTATTGACCTAGGAAAAACTAGATTGAGAAATGAAACAGCTGGTATAGTTAGTGTTCACGCATTTCATATGATAAACAATGATTAGATTACTATTCGTCTTATTATTAGCTTTAGGCTTTTCAGCTTTACAAATCAAAAGCTCTTATTCGTTTGCCGTATTAAAATACAATGGTGGTGGTGACTGGTATGCCAACCCTACCTCCGTTCCTAACCTGGTTAAGTTTTGTAACAAAGAGTTAAAAAGTAATATCAATAAAAGTGTAGCAACCGTTGCTGTGGGTAGTAGCGACATATTCAACTACCCTTTTATTCATATGACAGGACATGGAAATGTCGTATTCAACTCACAGGAAAGAGAAAATATAAGAAAGTACCTTTTAGGAGGTGGTTTTCTTCACATCGATGACAACTATGGTATGGACGCTTTTGTTAAAGCTGAAATAAAAAAAGTGTTCCCTGAATATAAACTTATTGAGCTTCCTGCTAATCATCCGATATACCATCAGAAGTTTAAATTCCCGAAAGGATTACCAAAGATTCATGAACACGATAAAAAAGCGCCACAAGGCTTAGCTATTATCCATGAGGGAAGAATAGTATTATACTATACTTCAGAAAGTGATTTAGGTGATGGATGGGAAGATTCATCTGTTCATAAAGATAGTTCAGCCAAAAGACAAGAAGCTCTTCAGATGGGAGCTAACATTGTTCAATACGTGTTGGGTGGACAATTAAACAAAAGCTAATTCGTTGCTATTACTCCTAAACTAACCTGATGAAAACGACTCTTATCCTTAGCTTCTTGCTTTTTGCTTTTTCGAGTTTCTCACAATATCGTTTTGTAAGAGGCTTTGTATTAAATGAAAACAATGAAGCTATTCCTTTCGCTTCCATTCAAGTCTTTAATGCAGATAGGTCATCCCATACTGAAATGCAATACGGAGTATCCAGTGAGCTAGATGGGAAATACGAATTAAAACTGGAGAATGGATTTTACAGCATTGTTTTCTCTGCAATCGGTTATGAAACTAAAAAGTTCGAGATTACAGTTATTAATAAAGATCAAGTTCAAAACGTCTATTTAAAAGAGAAGTCTGTTGAGCTGGAAGAGGTAACCATAAAGAAGAAAAGACGAGACCCAGCTTATGCTATAATTAAGCAAGCAATAGAAAACAAGGAATCCAATCAATTTCAATTCTCAACAACTGAGTCAAATATTTACATCAAAGGGGTAATGAGACCAATGAATCGGGAGGAGCTGAAAGACAATTATGGTAGATACGCACAAAAACTTGAAAAAGACTCCGTCAAAACAGCCTTAAGAGCCGAAAAAGAGAAGAACAGAGAACGTTGGTTAAAGAAACTTTTCGAAAAAAAAGATACTTCTAAAGTAGATTCACTGCAAAAAGACAGCGTCCCTCAAAAGACTTACAGTCCTAAAGCCGAAGCTCGTATGAGCTTTGCAGAAGTTTATGCTAAGCGGTATTATGAAGCCGGAAAGGATGTAAAGGAAATACGTGAAGGTTTTAAAACGGCAGGTAATTACTGGAATCTTTTTTACCTAACCACTGCAGAAGGTCATTTTGATTTTTATGAAAACCTAGTTCATGTTGAAATTCTTAGTGACTTCCCAATCGTGAGTCCTTTAAGCAAAGGCTCTGCCCTACCGTATAAGTTTAAGTTGATTAAATCTTATGGAGAAAATGGTCGATACATACACCACATAAAAGTAACACCAAGAAGAAATCAAACGGCTTTGTTTGAAGGTGAAATTCATATTTTGGACGGTTCCTTTGCTATCTATAAAATAGATTTAAAGTTGAACAATTACGCTTTAAACTATTACGATAAATTTAGAATTCAACAAGAATACGAATGGATTAATGACAGCATGTGGTTGGTAAATCGTCAAGAATTCACTTACTATTTAAGAGCAAGTAAGCTGGTTGGGAACACCACTGTTAGGTATTCAGACTTCGAATTCAATAAAGATTACGGTAAAAAGTTTTTTAATAATGCTTTACTAATCACTAGCCAAGAGGCTGTTGACCAAGACAGTTCCTATTGGGAGAACATCCGTCCAGAACCATTGTCTAAAGCCGAAATAAAAGTCATCGCGTACAGAGACTCGCTCTTTCAAGTACAGAATTCTAAAGTTTATTTAGACTCCCTTGACTCGGCAAACAATACTTTTACCCCTGATAATATTATATACAACTTCGAGTATTATAACAGAGAGAAAAACATTCGATTTTTGTTCCCTACGTTGACTGACATATTCGATATCGAATCGATCCTGCAAATAGGAGGATATAGAAACGGACTATATTTTGGATCACAAAAGACCTTTAAAAATGAAAAGAAGTTAAACCTTGAAGGACAAGCTAGTTATGGGTATTTAAATGAGGATATAACCTATAACTTTGCGGGAGCTTCGATGATTGATGCCGTGAAGCCCACTTGGATCTATGCAGATATTGCTAAAGAATACCAGTTTATAAATGGATCCTTTAGTATGAGTTTAGAACAGGCCAGCATTGCTAATTACTATCGAAATGAAGGTGGATATATCGCAGCCATGAGAGAAATAGTAAATGGCTTTTATATTAGAGGTCAAATATCCTATTCAAAAATCACTTCCGTTCATGAAATGGAAAGCTACGAATGGGTAAACATGGCTTTCAATAACATAACACCTCTTGCTTTCGACCCTTTTAACCAATTTGAAACAGGGTTTCGACTCTTGTTTAGACCTAAACAAAAATATTACATGGAGCCTAAGCGAAAAGTTATCTTAGGTTCAAAATGGCCTGAGTTCTATGGATCTATTCATCAAGGTATTCCGGATTTTGCCGGTAGTGCTTTCAATTACACCAAACTTAGTTTTGGTTTTGACCAAACCATTACCACTGGTGTTGTGGGTGAAAGCAGGTACGCATTTGATATGAGTAAATCTTATGGTGAAGCAAGTGAAATTTTCCTGGCTAGAAAATCGTTCATAGCATCAGATAATTATTTTCTACAACACCCTATCAACGCATATAGCTTATTAGACACGACTATTTTCACAAGAGATTGGACGTTCCAAGGTCATTACCTTCACCATTTTAATGGAGCTATTTTAAATCAAATCCCGCTATTCAAAAAATTAAAACTGAAAACGGATGTAGGAGGTTCATTCTTATATACTAAAGAACAAGACCTTTTACATGTTGAAGCATTCGCTGGAATTTCAAGGGAATACAAAATCTTCGGGTCGAGGAATAAAATAGGAATTTATCAAGTATTTAAACTAGGCAATACCGATAATGTATTTGATACGAGAATAAAAGTCGGGTTTAACACTTACTTTAGAAATTCACGTCGATGGATGTGGTAATAAAAAGGACGCAATCTCTTCTTAGGATTGCGTCCCTTTTCTTTTAATAACTTCTTTCCACTTTATTAATACCGTCTACCATATTCAGTTTACCAATTAAATGGTTCAGGTGATAAGTATCGTGAACCAACAAACCGATGGAGCCTTCAAAAACTCCATCATCTGTCTTAAAGTTAATTTCTTTAATGTTCACCTCTTGCTCATGTGATAATATAGAAGTTACCTTGTTTACTATTCCCATATTATCTACTCCTGCGAGAATTATATCGGCTCTAAACTCAACCAATTCTTGATTACTCCATTGTGCTTTTATTGTTCTATAAGCAAACTTGGACATCAAATTCTTTGCGTTAGGGCAATTTGATTTATGGATTTTAATTCCTTGATTAATTGTAATGAATCCAAACACTTCATCTCCAGGAATAGCATTACAACAACTGGATAGAGTGTAATCCAACTCTTGGGATCCGTCTCCTATTACCAGCGTTTGCTTGCTACCAATCATGTTAGACTTTACTACATCCGTCTCTTTTTCTGGCTCTTGTTTTTTAGCATTCTGCTGAACTTCCCATTCTAAGAATTTCTTGATTCGCTTCTTATCAATATTCCCCATTGCCGCTCTATAGTACAACTCATGTACATTTGGCAACTTCAAGTACTTCATTAAGCCATTGATAATTCTCTCCGAACCTGATATTTTCAACTTCCTTAAATCTTCAAGGAAAATCTCTTTTCCTTCTGTCGATAATTTTCTCTTTTCCTTTTTCAGGTAATCCTTAATCGCACTCTTAGCTTTAGCTGTAACAACTAGTTTAAGCCAATCTTCTTTGGGCTTTTGTTTTTTCGATGTTATAATCTCTAGTTGCTCTCCACTTTGTAACTTATATCCTAAAGGAACTAGTTTATGATTTACTTTAGCTCCAATACATTGACTTCCAACCTGGGAATGAATTTCAAAAGCAAAGTCTAATGCACTTGCTCCTTTTGGTAGACGTTTCAATTCACCTTTCGGAGTAAAACAATAAACATCATCAGAGAAAACGTTCATTTTGAAGTCGTCTATAAAATCCAAAGCCCCTGGAGATGGATCTTCAAGTAACTCTGTTACCTTTTTTACCCAATCGTCAATTTGACTCTCTTTATAGTTCTCGTCATTGGCTTTATACTTCCAATGTGCTGCTAAACCACGTTCAGCAATGTCATTCATTCTTTTTGTTCGAATCTGTACTTCTACCCATTGACCATTTGGTCCCATAACAGTAGTATGTAAAGATTCATATCCGTTTGCCTTTGGCGTAGAAATCCAATCTCTTAATCGATCAGGACGTGGTGTATACAAATCGGTTACTATGGAGTAAACTTTCCAGCAATCCGACTTTTCGTTTTCAGGAGCAGAATCTAAAATGATTCGTATAGCAAAGAGATCATAAATCTCTTCAAACTTTACCCCTTTGTTTTTAATCTTATTATAAATGGAGAATACCGATTTTGGTCTTCCCTTAATATCAAAATCGAATCCGTTTGAATCCAGTTCTGTAATAACAGGCAAACTAAACTTATTAATGAAACGCGTTCTACCCTTCTCCCCTTTCTTAAGCTTATCTTGAATCTCATTAAATATTTCCGTTTCAGTATACCTTAAACCTAAACTTTCTAAGTCTTGCTTAACCGTATTCAATCCTAAACGGTGCGCAAGTGGCGCATAAATTTCCAATGTTTCATAAGAAATCTTCAGCTGCTTGTTACGAGGCATAAACTCCATCGTACGCATGTTATGCAGCCTATCAGCAAGTTTAATCAAGATAACTCGCAAGTCATCAGAAAGAGTTAAAAGCATCTTTCTAAAATTCTCTGCTTGCATGGAAGCATTTGGATCATTGTGATCAATAACCTCAGACAGTTTAGTAAGACCATCAACAATATTAGCCACCTTCGGACCAAACATTTGATCTAGATCCTCTAACGTTACATCTGTATCTTCCACCGTATCATGCAGCAAGGCACAAATGATAGAAGTTGTACCAAGTCCAATTTCCTCAGCACAAATCTGAGCCACCTCAATTGGGTGATAGATATACGGCTCACCAGACTTACGTCTCATATGAGAATGCGCATCAAGAGCTAAATCAAAAGCTTTACGGATTCTTTTCGAATCCACTTTCCCCTTAACTCTCTTAGCTGAACGCAATAATTTTTTATATCGTCTAAGTATTTCCTTTTTCTCTGCTTCTAAGTCTATTTCTTGCATACCTTTGCTTTAACGTAGGCGCTTTATACGCTGTCTGTCAAATTTTGTTTTAAAAAAATAGTATGAGATTAGTAAAAAACATTCCACATCCAGCTTTCAAGATTTCATTGTTCAGTCTATCAGAGAAATACCTACTTCAAGTGGAATACGGACCATATGTTCAAGGCTTCAAAATAGATCAATCAGAACTTCCAAAAGGAACAGAAGAAATAGATCAATTCGTTATTAATGAGTATATGATGAAATGTTTGGAACGCTTCAAAGAAATGGATCTAGATTGGAAGAAACATTTTACTGAATAAATAGACATTACAACCTCTTCCCGTTACTGTATTTAGTAATGAAAGCATCTACGATACCAGCTGCTTGAATTGTTTCTTTCAACGATTGGGCAGCTTGGTATGAATCCATGCCACCAATACTATAGATTGTAAGTCCATTTGCATTTTGGAAGTGCTCTATGCCCTGATCCGCAAACTGAACAAATATCATAGCTCTTTCTAATGGTACTTGCTGAGAGTAGGCACCTACTTGAACTTTATAGACAATTCCAGAAGTATTCTCCGTATTCAACTTATACTCCTTTGAGCCATCCACAGTAGAGGCTCCTTCATCAATCAAACGATTAGCATCGGCCACTGAAATCTTATTACCGTCCTTATAAGCTATTACGAATGCATCTTCGATTCCAATTGCTCTAACTTCTGTCTTACGATTAGAAGCAGCTTTCAAATCCTTATAAATCCCATGCATGTATCTATAACCTCCATCATTATCGTCTTCGTAAATTGGATCTAAATTGAATAAGTTCTCAGGTTGAATAGACTCAGAGTAATAACCAATCTGCACCGTATACATTACACCTTTAGTCTCATTGATATCTTGAACTAACTCTGCTATGCTTGGATCTCTGTAAGACTCTCCTATTCCCGCTCCATTTAACTCTTGTACTTCTTTGTTAATTTGTGTTGATCTAACAGACTTATCATTTGGAGATTCATTATCCATCATGGCAAATGCTTCTCCTAATGAAATTCGTCTACCATTTAAGTAAACAACAACAAAAGCATCTTTATATCCAATTTTTCTAATCTCTCGCTTAGCCATATTGGCTGGCTCAAATCCACTAAATGCTCCAGCTGTATATCTAATAAATCCTTGAGGAGTAGACTCCCCTTGTAATGGAGCAATTCCTTTAAACAAGTCTTGTGGAATCTTATTTCTAAATGCTCCTACCTGAACCTTAAACACTAAACCTTCTGGCATAGCTGGATCTATAGGTATTGGATTCGCATCAGAATATTTCGCGTCACCATTCAAAACAATATATTCACTTTCAAATGGAGCTGTTATGGTTCTTGATGAACTTGTGTTTTGATTTGCCGCTCTGTTTGATTCTAACTCAGCAACAAACTCATCTACTGCCTCAATGGACTCTCTTTGTCTTTCAATACTGGTGTAATCAATATCAATACGATCTCCATCTTCAACATTTGCTTGAACCACATCAGAATTCAATACTTTCTGAGCTTCTCTATAAACGCTTTTAGCTGAAGCTAAATCGTTATCCACTTTAGCCGCCAAACGATTTGCTTTCTTTCTTTTGTCAATTGCTTTAGCTCTTAACTTATCTGATTCTGCAATCAATGCCTCAATTTCAGCTTCAGTTTGAGCAGACTCTGTTTGTCTTAATTTATTATCTGCCTCATTCTCTAATTCTATTGCTTCATTCTGAATCTCTTGAGCTTTTTGAATATCCGATTCAACTACCGTATACTCTTTAAGTGACTTCGCTTTTAACTGCGTGTATATTTTCAGTTGCTCTTGAACCTCTGGACTCAAGGCTTCTTCCTCTTCAGTAACTGGTGCTACTGCAACTTCTTCAACAACAGGACTCTGAATTTCTTCATTTGAATCAACAGCAGTTTCAGAAACTACTTCACTAGCTATCTCCTCATTAACAAGCTCGTTATTTTCATCCGACTCATCACTATCACCAACAGTTAGCTCCTCGCCTTCCTCTGTATTGTTCTCTGTTTGGATGTTTAAAGCCAATTCCTCATTAGCTTCTTCATCACCTTCACCTTCTTCTTCACCACTTATAACAGCAGGTTCTGGTATTTCAGTTGAAGCAATTTCTGGTTCAACAACTTCTACTTCAGGACTTACTTCTTCAGGACTATCAGTAATCAGTAAATCTGGGTCATTTGAATCGACGATTACAAAATTAGATGATACATTCTGAATCGTATCTGGTAAAGCATTTACATAAGCCAAATCCTCAGTACTTACTGCAGGATTTTTCTCGGCGTATGTCTTTAATACCTGAGTTTGCTTATTGATTATCATTTGTTGGTTTAACAAGGCTGTTTTATATGCACTGATCTGTGTTTCTCCAGAATACAAATCTAAATCTTCCTTACTTTTCTCTAATGCCTCCGTTTGAGTTTTAATGTCTCTTTCTACCAATCCTACTAAGAATAAAGCCTCGCTATTTTCATCACGCATAGCCATTCTTCTTCTAACCTCTTCATTCTTCTTCAGCATCAACAAGTAATCGTTGTATTCTTTCTGAACAAACTTCAATCTTTTCGTTCTAGCAACTTCTTCTAACAAAGCCGCTCGTTGCATCAACTTAGCTTTATCTTCTTCTGGAGCTGTAGAAATATTTGATCTGATATTTAAAGCAGTACTCGCGATTCCTTCAATCGTTTGATTATCCGCTTTTGTCAACAACTCTTCATCACTCATTGAATTAACTTCTTCCATTGATAAAACCTCCTCATCTGTCCCAGCTATAAACGGACCTTCTTCTGCACTCACACTCTCGATTTCGTCAGTATTCTCCGTTTCTGATTGACCACTTTCTAAGTCTTCATTTGTCGGGTTACTTTCTCCTTCATTCAAGTAAACAAACGACTCTTCCACGTCCTCTTCTTGACCTAAACGCTCCACATACTTCTTTTGTCCTGCGATCGCCGCTAACTCTTTATTATAAGCATCATTGATTTTTTTAATTCTTTCATCAGCATCATAAGTTGTCATTAAAGCTGATCTGATTCTTGTTGTTTCTTCAATCAAAACCTCTCCAGCTTTTCTATCAACGGAGTATTCTGGTGTCTCTTCAAATTTAAACGTTGCAATTGCTGTTCTCAATTGAGTTTGGTTGTACTTGAACTCCTCCTTGTTTGCAATAGCGTAATTAGCTGAAGCACTTTCTTGTAAACGTTTAGATTCACTTTCTAATTCAATCGCTTCCTCAATCATCTTCTTGGCCTTAGATGCTTTTATTTGCTCATCCGCCTCTTTTCTTTTCTTTTTAAACAGTAGATAAGTATTTAAGGCTTGACGTTCCAATCTTCTAGCGTTATTTACGTTTGCTTGAACAATTGCATTAGGACCGTATTCAAAATTCGGATCCGTTTTAAGTCCGAAAGCTAACTCTAAACCTCGTTGAACATCTTCATTACTTGATGAATCCATATCGAATTCAAGCTCCAATTTATAAAGCTGTTGCTCTTCATTTAACGTTTCAAAAGAACTACTGGCAATTTCTTCATCACTCAGTTCAACAGCTTCCTCCTCGTCTGAAGGCTCATCTATTTCCGTTGCTAAATCCACCGAATCCGTATTACCATTTAACTCGTCTGCCTCTACTTCAATTACTTCCGTGACATCAGGACTCACAGCTACAATTGCATCATCGCTTCCACTCTCACTTTCTTCAGCATTCGCTGATGCTAATTGCTCTGCCTCTATTTCTTCTAAGAAAGTATCAAAATCGATCATTTCCCCTGAATCACTCAGAACAACCGATTCAACGACTGTCTCCTTAATTTCTAAGTCAGGCTGATTCAAACCTTCCTGTTCATTGTAAGCATTGTAATCCCCTTGTAATTCCTTCAAACGATCCATCTCTTCTTCTGTCTTGTTCACTAGAATCACCAATTGTTTGTAGATATCAGATTTAACATTCAAGTCTGTTTCGTTTTCAAGTGTACTTTCCAAAATATCCAATTCTTCCTTTTTAGACCTCAACCTTCTTTCCTGAATTTTCACTTTACCGTTTAACTCTGCAAGTTTTTCAACCGGACTGAATTCTTCCTTCTCCTCTATCTCATCAAAATGCTCATTTATTTCATCCAAACTTGGATTCTCATCATCCGATGTTATTGCTAATTCTCCTTCATTTTCATCAGCTAAACTCTCAATCATGTCTTCAGTTGTTTCACTATTCGCGTAGATTTCAACATCCTTACTTAAATCACTCTTAGCCTCTTCAGCCTTTTGAATCTCTTCCATACTGAAGTTTCTTGATTCAGCTGAAGCAATCTCATCAAATATTTCTTGGTTCTCCGTAAATTGTTGTTGTTCCGATTCAATAGAAGCTAACTCTCCGTCGATTTTGGACTTCTTTGATCTTAAAGTAATCAACTCTTCTTCTAAGTCTTCTGCCTCCAGTAAAATAGACTGCTTCACATAATCCTCTGTTTCTTCTTCAGCTCTTTGCTTAATAGCTGTTTGCTCCTCTACGATAGCACTAATTTCAGAATCCACATCTTGAGACAATTGTTTTAGAGATACAATTTTCTCATCAGCATCACCACCTAAATCATCAATATTAAAAGCATCCTTGTTCTTTTTATAGATACGGTCTAACTCTTCTCGAGTCGACTCTAACATCTCAATTGCTTTTTCTGCACTTGATAATGAAATAGCCTCCTTTAAATCGTCTGCATACTTCTGTGCAAATACAGCCTCTTCCTCTTTATTCTTGTAGTTCTCTTCTAGATTCTTAGCTACATTATAAGTAACCAAAACCTCTTGTTTAAGCTTCGTAAGCTCTGCTTCTTTAGCAGAAACTTCCATCGCCTTTTCTTCGTCGTACCCTGCTTCTAAGTCCTTGTTTAACTTTTGAATATCACTAGCTAGTCTTTTCGCTTTCTCATTCTTATCCGATGCAATCATGTATGCAACGTCCAACTGCTTTTTAATATTCTCAACATCTAGCCTTGATTCTTCAGCATCTTGATAGGCATCGTCAACTATTTGTGTATTAGAAGCTACAAACTCTGATTCTGATTCATTATCAGAATCAGAATCGGTATCAATAGTATAATCCGTATCTGCAGAAAAGGCAGATTGTTCGACTTCCTCAACCGCTTCAGCCTCTTCCTCCTCTTCCTCCTCATTAGCGTTATAATTAATAGGCTTGGTGTTAAATGCGATATCTTCAGCTTGATTAACATTCAGAGATGAGTTCTGAGCTAAAGCATTGGCCTTATCATCAGCTGAAATTTCAATTGGTTCAGATTCTGTAATGATCATTGATAAAGACTCTGAATCAATTGATATTTTCTGTTCGTAGCCTTCATCGCTTAATCCGCTTATTTCTTGTCTCACCGTTTTCTCTCCTCTCAGTTTGACTTCATAAACGATTTCTGTAACATCTTCCGGAATGGTTATATAGTACTCACCGTCAAAATCAGATTGATAAACTCCGACAACTTCCCCTGTCTTTGAATCAAATACTGTAATCTCTGAATTAGCTAAAGGTTGTTCATCCTGATTAAGTAAACCTTTGATAACCTTATAATTCTTCGTTTTCTTATCACTCGTTATCTTATAAATTGTAATCTCTCCTTGTCTGTTCGAACGATTAGAGGCAAAATAAGCTGCGTTCTTAAACTCATCGGTCACATACATAATATCATCCCCAGGTGAGTTAATAGCAAAACCTACGTTGCTTGGTTTACCCCAGATATTAGTGGCAGTATCTAACTTCGATTTAAACACATCATATCCACCAATTGAATTATGTCCTTTCGAACAGAAATAAAGCGTTACTCCATCCGGATGTAAGAAAGGATAGTTCTCATCGTAACGAGTGTTAACATTCATTCCAAGAGCTATTGGTTCTCCCCAAACACCTGTAACCAGTTTATTCCTCTTATATATATCAGAACCTCCACTTCCTTTCTTTCCTTTAGAAGCAAAGTAAATGGACTCATAATTTGGATTATGGAAGGTTACTGTTTTAAACTCCTTCTTGATATCATAATCAGACTGAATTTCAACAGGTACAACAAGTATATTTCCTTTAAAACCTTCTAAACGATAAGCTCTAAAGAATTCCTTATCATCCAATGTCTTTTTATCGTAAACATTGATTTCCTTGATATTATCCAACATCGACTTAGCCGTCTCACATTGTTGGATCAATCGATCGGTTTCAAACCTCATAAAGTCTTTCTCAGCATACTTCAATTCAAATAGTTTATAGTATTTAATGGCTTGATCAAAGCGATAGCTTAGATGATAAGACTTTCCTAAGTAATAATAGACTTTAGGAGAAACATCAGGACCTTCAAGAGCATAATTCAGGAAAATAATGGGACTTGATTTATCCTCAGAACCGTATAATAAACAGACTCCGTAGCGATAATTGTATTCGTAATTTTTTGGATATGTTGACGCCAATTGAGAGTACATAAAAAGCGCCGATACAAACTCTTCTTTTTCGAAGTGTTTGTCCGCTACCTTTATGAGTTCCTTTTCGTTCTCAAAATCTTGAGTACCCTGTCCCCTCAATTCACTAGGAATTAAGGATATAACAAAAAGGCACAAAAACACTATATGATATAGCTTTTTATGCATTTTTAAAATTTACGTTCAATTTAGGCTTGTATAACGAGGCTTTCGGAAAATAGTTACTAATCATTATCTTCCTCTGAATCGAAGACACTCGCTTTATCCCTTTTACCAAATAAATAAGTTTTTGACTCTTCGTTACGCAATAAGCGTGCTATATTTTTCTGATGTGTCAGTAATACAAGAATGGCAATAAGTATTGAAAAGATAATTAAGGCTGGCGCAAGTCTTCCGTCAACAGCATCATGACCTAAAATAACTGTTAAAGGAAATGACACAGCCCCTAACATCGATCCTAAACTTACATACTTTGTTAATAGTAAAATGACTAAGAAAAGGGCGATTGCAACACCTGCTCCAACTGGGTGAACAGCAATGATAATACCTAATAAGGTTGCAATACCTTTACCTCCTCTAAATCCTGCAAATACAGGGAATATATGTCCGACAACAGCTAGAATCCCCAACATCAACTGTAAATTGGTGTACCCTAAATCATCAACTGTGTAAAAATCTTGAAGTCTAACGAAGTTAACAGCAACAAAGCCTTTGATAATATCCATGATCAAAACCGGAATACCTGCCTTCTTTCCTAAAACCCTGAAAGTATTGGTTGCTCCAGCGTTTCCGCTACCGTATTCTCTTACATCAATATTATAAAATCGCTTACCCACCCATATAGCACTGGGTATAGATCCTAACAGATAAGCAAATAATAATATGACAATATTCAAATCCTAAGTTTTAAAAACCGTCGTAAACCTACTGAAAATTGAACGATTATTGAAGTCTTTAAAGGAGAATTAACCTAGACTTTAAGCATGAATCACTCCACTTCCGATTAATTCATCACCCATATACCAAGCAGCAAACTGTCCGCCAGCTATACCATTTTGACTTTCAGAAAAGTGTATATACAGCTCACCATCAATGCGATGTAATTGAGATGGAACCAGTTGTTGACGGTATCTAATTCTAGCTTCTACAGCTAATGTTTCTCCTTCCATAATCTTTAAATCTGAACGAAGCCAATGCTCGTCACTATTTTGAATTTTTAACACGGATCGGTGTAATCCTGGATGAGATGATGCTTGACCAACAAAAAGTATATTATTTTCTACATCCTTTTCTAAAACAAAAAGAGCCTCCTTCGTTCCTCCTACCCCAATACCTTTCCTTTGTCCTGGAGTAAAGTAATGAGCACCAGTATGCTCTCCAACTAATTTACCATCTTCCATTTCATAATGAAACGGAACTGCATCAATTCTTAAACCGTCCAAATCAGAAGCAGTCGATATTTCATCCTGTCTTTGAATAAACTTGGAATGATCTGCAGCTATCTCTACAATCGGACCCGTTTTAGGAGCTAGTTTTTGTTTTAAGAAATCTGGTAGATGTATCTTACCTATAAAGCACAATCCTTGAGAATCCTTTTTATCAGCAGTGATTAAATCTTGTTCTTTGGCAATCTTTCTTACCTCAGACTTTTCTAAATGTCCTATCGGAAAAAGAGCTTTTGACAATTGTTTTTGATTTAACTGACATAAGAAATAACTCTGATCTTTATTGTTGTCAGCTCCAGCCTTTAGATGATAAATCGTTTCGCCATCCACAACAGATTCTGCTTTCTGACAATAGTGTCCAGTCGCAACATAGTCAACACCAAGCTTCAACGCTTCTTCCAAAAACAAATCAAACTTCACCTCTCTATTACATAATACATCAGGGTTAGGAGTCCTACCCTTTTCGTATTCGTCAAACATATAGTCTACAATTCGCTCTTTGTATTCAGCAGCAAAATCTAAAACTTGATATGGAATGTTTAATTTTTGTGCTACTAATAAAGCATCCGTTGAATCTTCAACCCAAGGACACTCCGTATCCAGGATAACAGAGTCATCGTGCCAGTTTTTCATAAACAGACCGATTACTTCATAACCTTGTTCTTGCAACAAGTATGCAGCTACAGAGGAATCAACTCCTCCAGATAAACCAACAACAACTTTCCCTTTTGACATGATAATAGAGTGAAATACAAAGTTAGTAAAAGACTAGCCTCTATTCAGACCTCTCTGAAATCTTTTTTATGGTAAACTAATACAATCGGGGTTTCAATTAAATAAGGATGAGTTTTTTTATTTTTTTTGAGTCTAAGCGCTTACTTTCGCTTTAAGAAAACTCAAGAATATGCAAATAAGTAAATTATCCAATTTCTTCATTGCGGTTATTTCAATCGTTGTTATACTGATTTACGGACAAGAATTACTAATTCCATTCATATTTGCACTATTACTTTGGTTCATTGTAAGACAATGTAAAAAGCAATTGAACAAGATTGCTTTCATCAAAAAGTATATTCCTTCAGGAATTAAAACCGTGCTGGTATCCGTTTTCCTTTTCGGAATACTTAGTCTGGCAGCTAATATCCTTACAGAAAACATTAATGATATTGCCCAATCGTACTACAAATACGAGAGTAATATTGACAAGCTGATTAATACATTAAACACCACTCTGGACATTAATATCATGGACAAAGTGGAAGCTCAGGTTCAAGACTTCGATTTCGGTAGTATTCTGGGTTCCATATTAAACTCTATTACAGATATTCTTGGTAGTGCATTCATGATTCTTCTTTACACCATCTTTGTTTTTCTTGAAGAATCAAACTTCAAAAACAAGATTCACTTATTGTTTAAAGAAGAAGAGAAGTACGAGGCCTTTAATGGTATACTTACTCGAATTGAACGTTCTGTTGCAAAGTATTTAGGACTTAAAACTTTCGTCAGCTTCATCACCAGCTTTTTAAGCTTTATTGTCCTTCAAATAATTGGAGTCGATTCTCCAGTCTTTTGGTCTTTCTTAATCCTGATTTTAAACTTCATTCCTAACGTTGGATCTTTAGCTGCTACCGTATTTCCTGCAATATATTGTCTTTTACAATTCGGAGGTTACGAGGAAGCTTTAATCGTACTTGCTTTAGTTGGTTCAATTCAAGGTTTAGTAGGAAACTTCATTGAACCTAAGATTATGGGGAATTCTATGAACATTAGTGCTTTGGTTACGATTTTATCTTTGACACTTTGGGGAGCTATATGGGGTATTACGGGAATGATTTTATCTGTGCCAATCACTATGATTATGATCTTGATATTCTCTCAGTTTGATTCTACTAGAGGTGTTGCTATTTTATTATCTGAAAAAGGAATAATTGACGAGAAAGAGTCGGGTAAATAGTTTTGCTTAACCTTTAGTCCAAATCCCCCAAGCCGCTTCGGCTTGACCTACCAACATTGCGTATCCGTTTCTAACAGAAGCTCCTTGTTCTTTTCCTTTTTTCATGAAAAGCGTTTCTTCAGGATTATAGACTAAGTCTAACAGTAAATGTCTTTCTCCTAAAAACTGATAAGGGATTTCCGGATATTCATTTACCTTAGGATATGTTCCTAAAGGACTTGTATTGGCTACTACCAAAAACTGTTGAAGAGCAATTTCATTCAAGTCTGAATAAGCTACTTCATTTGATTTACTTGGATTTCTAGATACAAATAGTACATCTAAACCTAGATTAGTAAAAACATATTCAATAGCTTTAGAAGCTCCTCCTGTACCCAGGATTAACGCTTTATGCTGAAAGCCTTTTAAAACTGGACGTATTGACTCTTTAAATCCAATAACATCTGTATTGTGTCCGACTAAATAAACTTTATCTCCTTTTCTCCGAATCTCAATTGTATTTACTGCACCAATCTTTTGAGCAGCATCACTTAATTCGTCTAGAAATGGAATAACTTCCGTCTTATAAGGAATGGTAACATTTAAACCCTTTAAATCAGGGTTTGATTTAATGATATTTTGAATATTTTCAATCTTTGGAATCTCAAAGTTCTCATAAGAATGATCATTCAATCCTAATTCAAGAAACTTAGCTTCAAAATATTTCTGTGAAAATGAATGCGAAAGCGACTTTCCTATCAGTCCGAACTTAGGCATCTTTGTTCATTTTCTTACCTAATAACTCAATCCCAATTACTAAGGCATACCCTAGTATCATCAATACGATAGCCATTGTCAAGTAATTCACGTCGTGTATCTCCATGAACTCACTTGGTAATAAATTAGCTTGTAAATAAGGAACTTCTTCTCCATGAGAATTCGTTCTGAACTCAGTTGTTTCCTTCCAAGGCCATACCTTGTTTAACGATCCAATTAAGAAACCTGTTAACACAGCCAATGTAACTTGAGGAGCTTTTTTGAAAAGGAAAGAAACTAACCTTGCAAAACTCAACAAACCAGAAATACAACCTAATCCAAATAACCCAACGATCATTAATGGACCAGTAATCATTTCCATATCGGCAGCTTTTAGTCCGTCTACCAATCCTGAAATACTTTTCATAATAACAGGATAAGCTCCCATTAAAAGCAAAATAAAACTCCCTGAGATGCCTGGTAAAATCATTGCACAAATAGCTATAAACCCAGCCAAGAAGTAATACCAAGAAGCTTCTATTCCACTAGCAGGTGAAGCAATTGTAATCCAATATGCAAACACTGCTCCTAGCGCAACGGACAATATCGTTTTCCAATTCCAGATCTTTATTTGTCTACCCATATAGTTGATAGACGAAATAATTAAACCAAAAAAGAAAGCCCATAATAACACTTTGGCTTGCGTTTCTTTTGGCTCATTAACAATACCTGAAATAACTTTAGACAAGCTGACTACACTAATCGCAATTCCTGCCAATAAAAAAGCGAAAAACTTAAAGTTAATCGCCTCAGCAAAATCTTTGACTTTACCTTTTAATAACAATTTGAATGCAGATAGATTTACCGAACTGATGCTATCCAATAATTCTTGATATATCCCTGTAATAAATGCAATCGTACCTCCTGAAACTCCAGGAACAACGTCAGCACTTCCCATAAGAATTCCTCTCAAGCTTAATCCTAAGCCTTCTTTAAAACTTCTTTTTTTGGACATACTAGTATTTTACAACAGACGAATCGATCTCATCAGACCAAGCTAATATTCCACCAACTAGGTTGTACAGATTACTGAATCCCATTTGAGATTCCAAAGCTTGAACAACAGCTCCTGATCTTTGTCCTGAACGACAATGAATGATCACTGGCTTCTCTTTTGAAATCTTATCCAAACTAGTCATTACATCATTCATAGGAATATGCTCCCCACCAATCTCTGCAATATCTATCTCATGTTGTTCTCTAATATCGATTAATTGAAAATCTTCTTTTGCGTCTATTTTTGCTTTTAATTCAGCAACTGAAATTTCTTTCATGGTCAATTTATTCTATAGGTTTTTGAATCATTTCTTGCATCTCTTCAGGTAGAAAAGAAAAGAAAGTATCTCCTCTTAAACCTAATCTCAATGTCTCTAAAGGAATAACTTCATTTGGAGCAATATTTCCTAAGTTCACATTAGAACCAAGTAATTTAATGAACCAAACTTGTTGTGGCTTTTTAGGAGCCTCCCAAAGGATATCATCACCATTAACCTGTGCTAATATCTTATTAACCAATACAGTATGTGCATTACCTGAAGATCTGTAGATACCTACATTTCCGCTTTCTCTTGCTTCAGCAATAACCTTCCAAGATCCTGCTTCCAATTCAGTATTCATCATAGACACCCATTTATTTGGATGAATAATGATTCCTTCTTCTTTAGATCCAACTTCAGACAAAACAGTGAAATCCTTACTTAAATTGCTGATCATGTCGCATTTCAAGTCATGAGGAATTTCAATTGATCCATCAGAAACTTCACACATTTCCATGTTATACTTATCCAATAACCTTCTATAGTCATCAAACATGTCTCTAACAATAAATGCTTCAAACAAAGTACCACCGAAGTAACACTTAATTCCTGCGTCTTTATATAATTTGATTTTCTCTTCCAGGTTCTTCGTCACGTATGACGTACCAAATCCAAGTTTAGCGATATCGATAAGGTCTTCAGATCGAGA
The DNA here is from genome assembly GCA_965661855.1 of Flavobacteriales bacterium. Taxonomy (GTDB): domain Bacteria; phylum Bacteroidota; class Bacteroidia; order Flavobacteriales_C; family CBFIFL01; genus CBFIFL01. Next base: position 34,577 of record CBFIFL010000003.1, on the reverse strand, counting down.
TAACATATCTTCTGTTTCTCTCAAGCTTAACCCCTTGTCCATCATCATCGTTAAACCATTGTTTCTTGGCTTTGTAGATCTTTCTGGAATGAAAGGAAGTTCAAAATTGTTCACGATTACTTTTTATAAAGTTCAACTAAGTTAGCAAAGGTAGTATTTGATTTCGAATAAGGCAGCAAATCAAAGAATACTTGACGCTGATTAAAATCACTTAATAGTCCTTTTTCGAAATACTCTTTTGCCGTTTGTTCATTACCTCTTAAATGCTGGTAAGAAGCATATGTATACATAACAGAAGCACAATCATCACAGATCATTAGTCCTTCTTTCAATACTTCACAAGCCTCTTCTAGTAAATTATTTCTGTAAAAGAATGCTGCATAGTCTAACCAAGCATCTGGATCTTCTGGCTCTACATCAATCATCTTTCTGAAAACATCCAATGCGTCATCATGACGTTCTAATTTTTCCAGTACCTCTCCATGGATTTTCAAGAACTCAACATTCAATTCATCCAATTCTAAGGCCTTAGCAGAACATAATAAAGCTTTAGCATTTTCATCTTTAGCAGATAAGCAAATTGCTTTTCCAGCCCACGACCCAGGATTGTGTTCGTTGGCTGCAACAGATTTATCAAAATATATTTCTGCTTCGTCCAATCTATCTAATCTTTCATAACACTCTCCGATATAACAATAAGTCACATCATCAGGAGTCTCGTATTCGAATGTTTCAAAATAAGTCGTTAACGCTTCCTCATATTTGGCAACATGAAATAAACTATTCGCTTTATTGAAATATGCTGAAGCAAATTCTGGTGAAAGAGCTATTGCATATTCATATGCTTCAATAGACTTCTCATACTCTTCTACTCTACTAAAAACTCCTCCAAGGTTATACCAAGCGATATCTGAAAAAGGCTTCTCATCCACATAATTCTGATGAAATGGAATCGCCTTCCTTGCTTGATCTAAAATCTCGTAGCAAAAAGTAATTTCACTGATTGCAAGTTCATTCAACGGTTCCTTATGCAAGATCTGCTTTAGAATCGTGATAGACTTTTCTATTTTACCAAAATCCTGATAAGCCCTTGCGACACTGAAAAGTACATCAACTTTTTCATCAGATAGCTCATAGGCCTTCTTATACGAGTCGATACAACTATCTTCTCTTTTTAAGTAACCGTATACTTCTGCTTTTAAAACATGTACATCTTCAGACCAAGGTTCTATTTTTTCTATTTGATTCAACAGACTTAAAGCTTTTTGAAAAGCAAAAGAGCCAATTAAAATCTCGGCTTCTTTCAACATTAAGTCAGCATTAGTAGGATGTAAATTTCTAGAATAAGCTATAACCTTATTCGCTTTTTTCACATCATCCTGATCTAGAAAGTGTTCTACTATTTCTAACAGAACATCAGTATCAAAGTAGTATTCGTTTCCAGATGAAAGCATCTGTTCGATTCTCTTCAAGTGCTCTTTTAGGTTCTCAGTAGATTGATTATCGTCTTCTAATCTCATAATACTTGAACGTATTAATGTTCTATTTAATTCAATTTAGTACATATATCTAGCTTATGTACTTTTTGAATGAAGTAGATATCAACAGCGCATTCTTAGCGAATGCATGTGAAAATCGATAAGAAGTTGTTATTCTTAAAGTTCTACTTCAAAATCACCTTATCGATCTGTTCATAACTTCCGTCGATAAGCTTAACTATATACATTCCTGATTTAAGTCCTTTTGTCGAAATACCAGATTGATTTTCATTCTCTAAAACCAACTGACCAGTCATGTTGTAAACCTCAACCCTGGAAAGTATACGATTGAAATTCATTTGTTCTCCTGTTAACATCGGGTTTGGGTATAGCAGGATTCTATTTTTGCTTGATACTTTATCTGTTGTGCTCTGTAACTCCTCCTCTGAAACGCTAAATACATCTATTCCTACCTCGAAAACGTGTCCAGGACTGTTATCTGCAGCAATGAAGTGAACACGCATTTCATCTGTAACATCAATCAGACCATCAATTTGTATGGATGAATAAACCCAATCTCTTTGAGCTGAAGAATGATCAAACGATTCAATCATCACACTATCCGCTCCATTTGTTACCCAAACATTTAAAGAATCATTCGGATTTTGAGAACCAAAGCTTTTTAAATAAAGCCAATGGTAATAGTTAATAAATGTATTCGTGTTTGATGACAAATCCATTATTGGGGATGAAATACTTGTCATTCCATCGTCAATATCATCCTCTGCAATTTCTTCCGTATCGGAGTTCCCTGTAATAAATGCGAAATCAAAACAATCACCGTAAGCATCATAACCAGGCTGTACACTGCTTCCATCATCAAATGTAGGATTTGGCTTTTCTCTTACAAAAGCTCCTTTACTCGCTGTGCTATTAATCTCCCATGAAAAATCCATTGAAAAATCATCATAATACCTTTCTTCAATGGTAACTGTCTCCATGGAATCTAGCTCATCAAAATAAACGGAATCACAGGTAGTTTGATATCCCCATTTTCCTGTATGGACAATATAATCCGCAGGAAATACATTATCCACGAAAGCATACCCAGAATCATTAGATACGGTATTAAATGTATCTACTTGAGCATAAAGGTGGACATTCACATCAGAAAGCGCTATTCCATCTTGATCAACTACTTCGATAGTTATTCCAAATCGAGTATCCAGTTCCAAATAAACGGTGGTATCAATTAGCTCTCCATTTACTAAATCAAGATTTAAGGTTTTTGGTAAATATCCTTGTCTTGAAAAAGTCACATCGTAATTCCCTGCGTTTGGTGTACCTGTCAAAAACTCTCCTGAAATATCGGTTTGAGTAGAAAAATCTGCCACATTGACGTTAATTTGATTTAAAGGAACACTGCTTCCTTCTCTGAATACCCGTCCTTCTAAAAAACAAGCTCTCTCGTAATTGAATCCAATGACAAACAAACCTTTTTCAATATCAGATACTAAAATGTTTCCAGAAGGCAAATAAGGATAAGCACCCCAAGCTCCGTTAAATCCATTCCCTTCCATATCATCAGCGGTATCATAAGAACCAACTCTAATGATATTATTCGGTCTTGAAACATCTGTAATATCTAATCCATCACGATAATATGATGTAACCAAAAAACCGTCTAGATAATGAACATTATGTGGTATAACACCACCCTCACTCGATTGATATAAATCTACTTCCTCAATATCGTTTAAGTCCGTGATGTCATATGCGCCGATATACGCATCACTTCTCTCATCCGTTGTAAACAAATAATCACCATCATCAGATACCCACACATTATGAGTGAAGTTGAATGAGGTTACTTTCGTCCCTAGTAAAACTGGATTTTGTTTATCTGACACATCAACTATCGAAAAAATTCCGTCATTAATATGCCCCAAGTACAAAGTGTCTCCTCTTGCCATGCCATCATGAACGTACCAATTCTCAAACTTTCCTACTTCAACTAATTCCGTAGCATGTTGCGTTAAGTCATACATTATAACTCCACCATTATCTCTATCCGCTCCAAAAATATAACAGATTCCATTTTCATCAATGTATAAGTTATGTGCATTGTCCCAACCTCCATCAGTATATCTGACCACAGGTAAATCATGACTTGTTGGTAATGGAGATAAATCAATTATCAAAAGTCCATTCCCTGTTTCATTTGTTACATAAGCATGATCATTCCACACTTTCAAATCTCTCCAAATAGAACTAGGTCCATCCACAACAAATACTTCATCAAGATTAGCTGGGTCACTAACATCAACTACTGAAACTCCATTCCTTTTTCCTACCAAAGCATATTCATTTCCATCTTCATCTATATATCCCCAAATATCACTTAGTGATGATTCGTAGGAAAAGGATCCTAAAAGTTCAGTATTGATTTGAGCGAAAACAGAAGCGCATAAGAACACGCTTAAAATGGTTAGTAAATTCTTCATTAGTATTAGGTTGAATTTATAAGATAGGGAATTTAAATCAGTCGGTTAAAAAACATGGTGATATATCATGGTTTTGTCTGACTCAAGTCAATTCCATTCTTGCCCCTCCCAACTACCTTTGAATAAAACAAACGCTATGAAAGAGATACTACACATGACAGAGCTTCACGAAGATCACAAGCTTTGGAAAAACGAATTAGACTTTTACAAGGATGAGTTAAAAATCTATACTGGAAGATTAGAAGAATTAGTGGTTAAATACACGAATAAAGAAATGCTAGCAGAGTTAGAACATTTCCAAAATACATTCATGCACCACAACTCTGTTATTGATGGATTGATTGATGAAATCAAAGAACATGAATTAAAATTCGAAGCTATTGTTTTGGCTAACCCAGTTGCCAACGACAAAGTAAGATTTGAATCTCACGAAGAACATGAAGAACATGAAGAAAAAATCTTAACGGAAAGAAAAATTTACAACGAATTGAAAACAGACTTCACGAAGTTTTTAAGAAAATACATGTAATATGAATTTATTATTGAAACCAACTGATACAATCAAGGAATTGAACGCACAGTTCATGTCTGTTTATCCAACATTGAAGTTTAGATTCTTCAACCATAGCCACACAACTGGTGAAGGTTCTATGTTGAAAGATGAAATTGATGCGAACACTTTATTGGGTGTAATCGGTTTAGATACAGAAACTCAACATCACATCCAGGGAAATTCTAAGGTTAAAAACCTTGAAGAGTGGATGCAAAATCAATTCAACGCTGGAGTACAAATCTTCCGTAAATCTGGAGATGTTTGGCTACTGACAACGACAACTGATGAATGGACTCTGCACCATCAGGAAGAAAATGCATTTTAATTAAAGGGATTACAAGTTTCACTTAACGATTATAAGCGCGGCTTATCGACAAGTCCATAAGTCAAGGATTTAATCGCATATCTTACTAACACGTTCTTATTTAGTTACCAATTAGGTAGTGTGTTATAATTGGTTCCAATCCTTCAAAAGAGGCTGACTCATATGAGTTCAGCCTCTTTTATTTTAGAAAACTTTCTCACATCAAGTCTATCAAGGTTTTCCTGTATTTTAGCTTTTGATCACAGAAATCAAAAAAACCACGTTAATAACTTCCAATCCTTCATTGAATCTTATCTCAAGTCCGTCTGTATCTTTGATTTAAGGTAAATTGTGTGGTATGTTAGGTCTATTTGGAAAAAAGAAAATTAAAGAAAGAGAAATTGCTAAAATATTTGTTGGAACAATCAACGAGGTTGCTATCAGTGGGTTTAACGAGATTTTAGATTTTGTTAAGACTGATTCTCATTTCAATTTCTCTCCAGACCTGACTTCTAAATCAAGCCTAGAAGGATTCTTATTTACTGTATTCACAGCAAACTTGAAATACCTGGAAGATTACTTCGAAAAAGATCAATTAGACAGAATCAGAATAGAAATCATTAATGAATTCGCTGAATCATTAGAAGACAAAACAACTGAAGATGTAATTGATCAGGTTGACGATTATATGGAATTCATTTTAAGCGTTAAAAATCCAAGTGGAAACTTGAATAAGTTAATGGCTAAAGCAATCTTCCAAAAGTTAAACTTGACTCAATATCAAAACGACAACTTCCAAAAGATCAACGAACCAAATCCAATAGTTTTAAAGGAATTAGAAGAAATCACTACTTTCTTTGTTTGGAACTGGGAAGACTTATTTAACAAGTATAAACTGGTTAACTAAGACTGAATTTCAAATCCATTTTGCTTTAAATCTTTCCAATATTCTGGATAAGACTTCACTACAACTTCTGGATCATCAATTTCCAATGTTTGAACAATTGCCAAAGGTGCATATGCCATTGCCATACGATGGTCTTCATAAGTATCAATTAACGCTGATTTAAGCTCCTTACTTTCAAGAATAAATAAATCATCGCCTTCTACCTTTATACTCGCCCCAAGCTTTTCTAATTCTTCTTTCAGAGCCGCAATTCTATCTGTCTCTTTAATTCGTAAAGATTCTAAACCAGTCAACTTACCTGTAACACCCAAAGCAAACATAGTACAAGCTACGGTTTGAGCTATATCTGGACACGCAGTAAAATCGTAGTTAAACGTTTTAAGCGAGCTAGAATTTTTGATTAATCGAACTCCACCTTCTTCAAAGACACTCTCAATTCCAAATGAATTATAAATGGCAACACAAGCTGAATCGGACTGCAATGAGTTTTCTGTCAGACCAACAATCTTAAAATCAACCTCTTCACATAAAGAGGCTATTTCATACCAGTATGAAGCAGCACTCCAATCGGCTTCTACGTACGAAGGCTTCTCGATATAACTCCCTGAATCAACAGCAATTGTATCTCCCCCCCATGTATATGAAGCGCCATATGCTTCCATGGTTTTCAATGTCATTTCTATATAAGGTTTGGAAGCTACTTTTCCTTCAAACTGAAGTTGTATTCCATCTTTTAAACTAGGAGCGATTAACAATAAGGCTGAAATAAATTGACTAGATACACTTCCATCAACAACAACCTTCCCTCCATTCAACTGCTTTCCGTTTATTTTTAGAGGAGGATATCCTTCCTTTTCCAAATAGCTAATTTCAGCACCTAATGATCTAAGCGCATCCACCAAAATCCCAATTGGTCTTTCATGCATTCTTTTCGTCCCACATAATTCAACACTTAATCCTTCTTGAGAAGAAGCATAAGCGCATAGGAATCGCATAGTAGTTCCTGCCGGACCAACATCCCAAACGGACTCACTGGTATTTTCAAGAATCCTTTGCAGGGTTTGTGTATCCTTTGCCTTAGCAAGATTCTGAATTTCAAAATCAGTCTCGCACAAAGCTTTTACTAGCAATAGTCTATTCGCTAAACTTTTTGATGAAGTTAAAACCACCTCGCCTTTTAGCGTTTTCGATTTTCTAGAAACAGAATACTTCATTACACTAAAGAATTATAATAAAGAATAGCTTCTTTCAATTGTTCTCTTGTAGCTTGATGTCCGTACGAAGGTTCTCCAATAGACCTTAATTGAACATATTGAATACTTCCTTCCTCATTTTTCTTATCCATCTTCATGTAATCTAACATCAAATCAATTCCTGATTCTTCAACTTTCTGAAACTCGTAGTAAGTCTTTAAAAAAGCGATAATTTCTTCCAAACTAGCTTCTCTCAGTTCCCCGTATTGAAAGGATAAATAAGCCTCTGCAATCATTCCGACTACAACCGCTTCACCATGCAACAAGAAATTCTCTTTCTCTAAATAATAAGATTCAACAGCGTGACCAATGGTATGACCGAAATTCAAATTCTTTCTTAAACCCTGCTCAGTCGGATCCTGAGCAACAACAGCTCCTTTTATGCGAACACTTGTATGAACAATTTCATTCCAATCTAAATCTCCTGGCTCAGTGGACTTCAACTTTTGAAAATAAGATAGATCAGCAATCAGTCCATGCTTAATTACTTCCGCAAATCCTGACTTCACTTGTCTAGCATCCAAAGTAGATAAGAAATCTGTATTAATAAACACTGCTTTTGGGTTTTGAAATAAACCAACTAAGTTTTTCCCTTTTTCTAAATCAACACCCAGCTTACCTCCAACTGATGCATCTACTTGAGATAGTAAAGTTGTTGGTACATTGATGAAATCGATTCCTCTTTTAAAAGTAGAAGCTACAAAACCTCCCATATCACCAATCACTCCTCCTCCAAGGTTTATAAAGACAGCTTTTCTATCAACAGCCAACTCATTCAGAGCCATCCATAATTGCGTACAAATCTCTATTGTTTTATTCTCTTCACCTGAAGGAATCTCCAAAACCTCAACATCTTCTAAATTTGGTACAGACTGCATAAACAATGGATAACAATGCTCCATTGTATTTTCATCTACTAAAATAATTTTCTTTCGATCAGCATAATGCCCCAGTATAAAATCATTTAATTCTTTTAATACCTCTGATCCCCCAATGTGAATCTGATAATCTTGTGCTTGAAAAATACTCATGACTGAAATAGACTTACTAGTTGTACGTATTCAAAGTTATTGGATTAATTAGATATAGCCGTTACTTTTGTCAAGCTAATTAATATAGGATCAATGAAATACTTTAATGATACTTCTGTGGCTTTCGCTAGTAAATCGAATAAGGACTTGAAGCAGTCTTATTGGTTATTTAAAATGCTAGAAAATCCGAAGTTAGTTTCATTTGGAGGGAAGATGGCAAACTTAGCTTTCTCTCTAAAACTACCGGTATCATTCCTTTTCAAGCAAACTATATTTAAACAATTTTGTGGAGGAGAAAACTTACAAGACTGTCAGAAAACCATCGATAAATTATCGAAATATAAAATCGGAACCATTCTAGATTACTCCATTGAAGGAAAAGAGAGTGAGGCAGATTTCAAAAATTGTTTTGAGGAAACACTGAGAACAATCGACATAGCTAAAGCAGATGACAACATTCCTTTTTGTGTTATTAAACTGACCGGAATTGCTGAATTCGACTTATTACATAAGATCAATGATAAAGTTGAGCTAAGCAATCAAGAAAGAGAAGACTACCTGAAAGTAATGGAACGTTTCAGAGCTATCTGTAAGAAAGCTTTCGAAAATGATATTCCTTTATTTGTTGATGCTGAAAAATCATGGATTCAGGATGCTGTTGACCAAATGACCATGTCAATGATGGCTCAATTCAATAAAGAAAAAGCCATTGTATTCAACACGATTCAATTGTATCGTCACGATCGTTTAGATTATCTAAAACAATCATTCCAACAATCTCAACAACAGAAGTTTAACCTGGGAGTTAAACTGGTTCGAGGAGCTTACATGGAAATTGAACGAGAAAGAGCAGAAGAAAAAGGCTACCCTTCTCCTATTCAAAAAGACAAAGCTAGCACAGATTCAGATTTCAATGCTGCAATTGATTTTTGCTTTGAACAACACGAATCCATTTCTTTTTGTGTGGCTACCCATAACGAGGAAAGCACGGTTAAAGCAATGGATTTATTAGAATCTAAAGGTTTATCTAAAAACGAAGCCGCTTGTTATTTTGCACAGCTTTATGGAATGAGTGACCAGATCTCGTTTACCCTATCGGATAAAGGATACAACGTTGCTAAATACGTTCCTTACGGCCCAGTTAAAGACGTAATGCCATACTTAATTAGAAGAGCTGAAGAAAACACATCTGTGGCAGGACAAACTCCAAGAGAGTTAGCCTTGATTAAATCGGAAATCGAGAGAAGAAAACGTTAGTTGACTACTTAGCGCTGATGCCTTGTTTGGCAGCTTCACATTCATTACAATAAATGATACCATCACACCCTTCGAAACCTTCGCAATCGGTTGTACAAGCATTTTGATGGACAAGTGTCTCATCGTAACAAGGATGATCTTCACCATACTTATTACAAGCAATTAAGGATATTAAGACAAATGCTAAGGCTAAAACGATTTTCATTGTCATGAATTTATAAACTTCTAGAACGGAGATATCCTTCAGAGGTTTCTGATTTTGACTAGCTTTTTATCAATTTCCTGAAAATTTTATTCCAAAAGAGCTCGAGCTGCTGCAAAAGAGGATATTCTTTTCTCTTTTATCGCTTTCTCTAAGTCCACTATTTTTTGCATCACTTCCGGACGATCGTAGAATTTTCCAATCAACTCTGATTTTACACTTTCATGAAACCAGTTTAATGATTGCTCCTCTCTATTCGCTTCGATGAATCCGTTAGAAGTAACATGGTCCTCATATTTTACAACTTCTTCCCATATCCTATCTAAACCTCTTCCTTCTAATGACGACGAACTCAAGACCTTTGTGGTCCAGTTACTTTCATGAGGAGGAAATAAGTGAACCGCATTTTGATAAGAAACTTTAGCCTTGATGGCATTGTTTTCATTTCCACTATCAGCTTTTGTGATCACTATAGTATCAGCCATTTCCATGATACCTCTCTTTATTCCTTGAAGTTCATCTCCTGCTCCGGCTAGCATTAGTAGCAGAAAGTAATCAACCATTGACTTAACCGCCGTTTCAGATTGTCCTACTCCTACTGTTTCAATAAGAATAATTTCATAACCCGCTGCTTCACATAAAAAGATTGCTTCTCTGGTCTTCTGGGCTACACCTCCAAGTGTTGCTCCCGCTGGAGAAGGCCTAACAAATGCATCCTCCAAAGTGACCAACTCTTCCATTCTTGTCTTATCACCAAGAATACTTCCTTTTGATTTTTGACTAGATGGATCAACCGCTAACACAGCTACTTTCTTATTATAGTCTTTCACCACTTTACATCCAAAAGCTTCGATGAAAGTACTTTTCCCTACTCCAGGGACTCCTGTAATTCCTATTCGCAATGACTTACCAGAATGTGGAAGACATATTTTCAATATTTCAGCGGCTACTTTTTGATGCGATTTCTTGTTCGACTCAACAAATGTTATGGCTCGAGACAAAGCACTACGATCTCCTGCCAATAACTTCTCAGCTATTTCTTTCGGAGACTCTTGAGGTCGCTTATTTCTTTTGAAGAAGGTATTAATTCCTGTATCAGACATTATCTGAACTGCTTGTTAATTTCTTGCTTCATTACGTTCAACGCCTTCTGAGTTGGAGCTCCCTGCGCTGATTTCAGAATTTCGTAAAGCACTTTTGTTAGATCAATTGCTGGTCCGTTAGGATCAACTTTAGAAGAAGCTACGTTTACCATTTTCACCAACTCCTCTTTACTTCTTCCTATCATTGCCCATACCTGTGGCGAAACATATATCTGCTGTGCCAAGTTATGCTCATACTCTGATCTAATATTCTTTAGAATACCTTGGTGAAGCTGCTTAGCCGTCATTCCATTTCGGTTGATTCTAGGAATCAAATTGGTAGGATTTACTCTCTCCAAAAACAAGGTTAAACGCTCATAAGCTTGAAGCTTAATTGGAGTCATATAATCTTGCTGTTGCTTCTTTAATTCAAACATTCTTTTCTCCTGTTGATCTTGCATGAACTTGTTTAAGATTACAAATGCAACACCAAAGGTGATCAATGATGGGATCGTGAATTTTAATATTTCTAAGAAAGTCTCCATAGTTCTACTTGTTGGTTCTAAGTTAATTAAAACATTATTAAGAGTCTGAAATTATCAGTACATTTAGTATAACTATCCTAACTATGAAGTACTTAAAATTATTGCTAGCCATTTGGCTGTGCTCTGTTTTTGTTTTCTCTTGTCGACCAAACTATGAGGAAGCATCTTGGGAAATTAATGCACTCGCACCAATTGCATCATCTTCTCTTAGCATTCAAAACATCCTTTCTGATTCAATCGTAAACATTGCTGGTGACAGCTCTATTAGCATGGTCTTCAGAAATACAATCTATAATTATGGATTGGATTCAATGATCAAATTTAGAGATACCACCATGGCTTATTCTGCCAGCGTTGAGAATCTTGAACTTGGAGATCAAACCATTGTATACCCTATTAGCTTGGGACAAATTGCTTCTAATCCTGATTTAGGAGTTTTAGGTAATGCTATCATTTTGAACAATGGAGGAATTGGAATTATACCTCCTCTTGGTGACCCTACACCTCTTTCTACTGGAGAAATAACCATCGATGCTTCCTCTTACTTTGAGTCTATTGAGATCGACTCTGGTTATATGGACCTTCATATACTGAATGAACTTCCGATGGACATTACCAATATTGTTTTCCAATTGAAAAACCAAGGTTCTGTTAACTTCATCGCACAAGACACTTTTCCTTTAATCGCCTCTGGATCATCAGTGTCTGCTACCTATGAACTTCACGGACAAACGATTCAAGGGAATATTGTAGCCCAAATCGTTGAAATGTCTAGCCCAGGTTCTGGTGGATTTATCACCATTGATACATCTGATGCTTTAATTCCGACCATTTCGATTAGAGATATCACTCCTTTATCTGCTACAGCTATTTTCCCAGAACAAAATATTGTTGACAAATGGGATTACAGTCCTATGAAAGGTTTAGGTGAAATCAAGTTATCTTCTATGAGGGTTAAAACCGGGCTTTTAGAAGTAACCGCTATTTCAACAATTGAAGACTCAATGTTCTTTAATTTACAAATGCCTGGAGCGCTTAAAGATGGAATGCATTTAAACATGGACAATACCATTCCTCCTGCTACTCCTAGTGATGCTTCTATTTCGGTTTTCCAAGTTCCATTTGATGACTACGTATTAGACTTAAGAGGATTTGCTCCTATTGAAAGAGATGCTGGAATGGATATTAATGGTAATGAAATTATCGATACGGACACTGTCAATACATACTGCCAGTACTTAACTGGTAGAATTGATTCTACCGGACAAATCGTTTCTCTTGCTTTATCGGATAGCTTAAGGTTTGAGGTTAAAATATTAAATCTTATTGGAGACTATGGTATTGGATACTTAGGTAAGGATACAGTCCAATTTGGTCCTGAAATAATTGATTTCGATTTACTATCTAACATCACTGGAGGAAGTATTGATCTGAATGACGTTTCCGTTAATCTTGAGGTAAACAACCAAATTGGAGCTGATGCTAATATGCGACTAAGTCAGTTAAAATCAATTAACTCATCAACAGGATCAGAAGTTGATTTAGTTAGTGCAGATTTAAATAATGGCTTCCTAGTGAATCCTGCTCAATTGACTGGAGGTACTCCACCATTTACAACTGAAACCAGCTCTTTAACGCTTGATGCTTCAAACTCAAATATTGAAGAATTTATTGAAAATCTACCTAATCAACTAAGCTACAATGTTGAGATTGAACAAAACAGCTTAATTGCCTCCGACCCTTCTATTGCAGATATTGTTGCGACTCCTCCAAACTTCATTTATTTTGATGGAGTACTTTCTGCAAGTATGAATGTTGAAATACCTTTACATTTCGCTTCTAACCAATTAACATTGGTAGATACGACAGAGTTCTCAATCAACCAAGAAAATCAAACCGCTATTCAATCAGGAACCTTTACCCTATTAATTGATAATGGCTTTCCAATTGAAGCAGTTAGTAGTTTAACTTTGTTAGACGAATTAGGAAGTCCTTTACTTGATTTAATTTCTGACGAAACTATTGCCTCTGGAGTACTGGGATCGAATGGAAAAGTGAGTCAAAGTGCTTCTTCAGAAATTCACTTCTCTTTTACTTCTGCTGATTTAAGTCAAATATTTGAAGCTAGTCAACTTTTGATTCAGGTTCAATTAGATCATCCGACTGCAAAAATCTACGATTATTATTCAATTGACCTTCAGTTAACTGCTGACTTCAACTATATCATCAATCAATGAAACTTATAATTATACTTATAGCTTTAATTGGATTCCAACTTAAAGCTCAAGACGACTCAAGTCATCAAGTTGTAATTGAATCTTATATCGATCTGTCTTCTTCGGCTATTCGATCTGATTTTATTAAAGCCTTCTATCAAGGCGAGTTTATTACGAATGAATTGAAAAATAACACGCGTGCCAACTTGTCTGATAAAAATAGATTTGGAGTCGATATTTCTCTTAAATCCACTTGGTTTGGTAAAGACTCTATCTACCATGATTGGAAACCGTCAATCGGACTTAGCCACCGACAGTTTGTAGCTAGCTCTTTTTCTGATGACCTATTTAATACGGTCTTTTATGGAAACGGAATGTTTGCTAATAATACAGCTTCGTTTGATGGACTTAAAATGAACTACTTGGCCTATCAAAGTATTGACTTTGGTCTGTATCGTTTAACAGAAAATCAAAAGATTGGATTTAGCTTAGGAATAGTTAAAGGTTCACAGTTTATTGATTTAGATAGTCCACAATCTTCTTTATTTACGAGTACTAATGCTAGTCAATTAGATTTTATACTAAGTGGCTCAATGAAGACATCTGACACTAGTAAAACGAATCTTTCAGCATGGAATGGGACAGGATTAAAAGGTGACTTTTTTTATGAAAAGACATTAAAAAATGGTGATCAAATTGGTGGATCAATTAATGACTTAGGCTTTATCTCATTCAATAAACAATCTCTCGATTACACATTGGATAGTAGCTACTCATTTACTGGTATAGAAATAAACAACCTACTATCACCTAGTGATTCAATGCTCAACTTAACTACAGATGTAGACAGTTTAATTCCTAATGCAGAAACGGGATCTCAAATGAGATTAACACCGGCTAAACTTACCTTGTATTATGTAAAGAAAGTATCTAAATCTGAAATTCAGATAAGCTTTGATCAGGTGTTAAATGCTGTTTACTTCCCTCACCTTCAGTTGAATTATGTGTATAAGGTTAATGAGCTAATCAAACCTTCTTTCCATATTGGTTATGGTGGATTTACAAACGAACATTTTGGCTTGGGTATTAACTTTAGTCAAAGTAAATTTGACATTAACTTACAAGCTCGTGCGATACAAGGCTTGATTGGTCCAAGCGGATTGAGTCATACCTTTTTCGGACAGTTAAAATGGAATATTTAGCATGCATCCTACTTTAGAAAACATTGTCAACGGAAATAATAAAAACTTCTTTCTTTTAGCTGGTCCTTGTGCCATAGAAGGAGAAGATATCGCATTTGAAATAGCTAGGAAAATTAAGTCCATCACCGATAAACTTGAAATTCCATTCATTTTCAAAGGTTCATATAGAAAGGCAAATAGATCTCGATTAGATTCGTTTACTGGAATTGGTGATGAAAAAGCATTACAAATTTTACAGAAAATTGGAAAAGAGTTAGACGTACCAACTGTTACGGATATACACGAATCCCATGAAGCTGAAATGGCTGCGCAGTACGTTGATGTTTTGCAAATCCCTGCATTTTTATGTAGACAAACAGATTTATTAGTAGCTGCTGCGAATACAGGTAAGGTTGTGAATATCAAGAAAGGACAATTTCTTTCTGGAGATAGTATGAAACATGCCGTTAAAAAAGTAAAAGATTCTGGAAATAATAAAGTTTGGCTTACTGAAAGAGGTAACTCATTTGGCTACCAAGAAATGGTGGTTGATTTCAAAAACTTACCTGCAATGAGAAATCATGCACCGGTGGTTTTAGACATCACTCACTCCCTTCAACAACCGAATCAAGCATCGGGTGTTACAGGAGGACAACCAGAATTAATTGGAACTATTGCAAAAGCAGGAGTTGCCGCTGGTTTAGATGGAATATTTATTGAAACGCATCCAGATCCTGCAAACGCAAAATCAGATGGAGCAAACATGTTGCATCTTGATAATCTAGAAGCTCTTCTAGAAAAGCTAGTAACGATCCATCAAGTAGTATAATGTTTAGCTTTTTTCAGGATCTTAAGATTGTTGAGTTAGCCTCTGTTTTAGCTGGACCATCGGTAGGAATGTTCTTTGCTGAATTAGGTTGTGAGGTCAAAAAAGTAGAACATCCATCTGGTGACATGACCAGAAAATGGAAGCTTCCTAAGGAAGATAAAGAAGCTAATATTTCCGGATATTACTGTTCTGTAAACTGGGGTAAGGAAGTCCATTTTTTAAACCTTAAAGATCCTGATGACAATAAAAAAGTTAGACAGTGGATTGCTGAAAGCGATATACTCATATCTAACTTCAAATACGGTGATGCTGAAAAGTTCAACCTTGCATATAAATCCTTGAAAGAAGAGAATCCAAAGTTAATATATGCTCATTTAAGTGGTTATGGTTCTGATATTCCAAGAGCTGCTTTTGACGTTGTTATTCAAGCTGAAGCAGGTTTTATGCACATGAACGGACAAAGTGAAGGTCCTGCAACAAAAATGCCTGTTGCGCTTATGGATGTCTTGGCCGCTCATCAAATAAAGGAAGGTATTCTTTGTGCTTTATTAGAACGGGAGAAAACTGGTAAAGGAGGATTAATTGAAGCTTCTTTAATCAACTCTGGAATTGCCTCTTTAGCAAATCAAGCAACGAACTATCTAATGGGAGATTCCATTCCTTCTCGTAAAGGAAGTATACATCCTAACATTGCTCCCTATGGAGAATATTTCAAATGTAAAGATGGAAAGCATATGGTACTGGCTGTTGGCACAGATAAACAGTTTAAGCTACTTTGTGATATTTTGGGATTAATAGAACTTACTAAGGAACCTAAATTCGCTACTAATCAGTCACGAGTATCAAACCGAAACGATTTAGAAACAGCCTTGTCTCCAGCTTTCCTGACAAAAACTTCTGATGAATGGAATGCGTTATTTGTAGAAGCAAACGTTCCTGCAGGAATTATTAAATCTATGGATGAAGTCTTTAGTAATCAATCAGCACAAGATTTGATCATAGAAGAACAAGTCGATGGTATAAATACAAAGAGAGTAAAATCTGTTGTGTTTGAGTATAGTAGGTAGACTACTCGCTTGGTGAGCCGAGTCGAACCATCCGTCTGTTATTTAGAGACTACCTTAGTTCAACGAATCACATTAAAGTTTAACCACGGATACAAGGATAGACTAATCTCGTCTGTTAATTATTTCAATTGGATATCACGGAGGGAAAATCGGAGATTTTCGTTGTTTGGTTCGGGCGACCGCAAGGGTAGCCCCTACGGTGATGTTACAATCATGGTAGGGGCTACCCTTGCGGTCACCCGAACAATTAATACTCCTAACCAACCTTTACTCAATTAAACTGGGTTATTTTTTTGTCCACAGATTTCACAGGTTCCACAGATTTGTTTTAATATTTAACGCGTACCGTAAATTAACAAGAGTTGTACAAACCACATCGCGGTTTACATAATGGTAGCCCAACCATCCCCCTTCATTTGATCCGCATCTTGGATCTATTAAACCTCAACCTCCCATATAACCACAAAAAAAACGCACCTAAAAAAGATGCGCTTTTACTATTACAACTATTTAAAGTCTATTATAACATTCTATTCTGCTGCCAGTTTGAATCCATATCACTGTTAGCAACTACAATTTCTTCTGATTTTTCTTTAAGTAATCCACCTAAAACCATTGCTGCTACTTCTGCTTCTTTCTCAGACATGTTTGTTAATTTATCAGCATCAAAATGCTTCTTAACAAAGTGAGTATCGAAATTACCTGAACGGAAGGCTTCATGCTCCATAACATACTTTCCAAATGGAAGCGTAGTTTCTAATCCTGAAATCACATATTCATCACAAGCTCTAATCATTCGATCCATTGCTTCCTCACGAGTATCTCCGTGAGTAATTAGCTTAGCAATCATTGGATCATAATAGATTGGAATCTCCATTCCTTGCTCTAATCCATCATCCACTCTAACACCATTTCCTTTCGGAATTGAATAGGTTTGAAGTGTTCCGATATCTGGTAAGAAGTTGTTTTTCGCATCCTCTGCGTAAACTCTAACTTCCATTGCATGTCCGTTGATCTTTAAATCTTCTTGTTTGAAGCTTAATTCCTCACCTCTTGCAACATTGATTTGCTCTTTCACTAAATCAACTCCTGTGATCATTTCTGTTACAGGATGTTCTACTTGTAAACGCGTGTTCATCTCTAAGAAATAGAAATTCTTTTCTTCATCCAATAAGAACTCAACAGTACCTGCTCCTCTATAGTCACAAGCTTTTGCAACACGAACAGCACATTGACCCATTTCTTCTCTGATCTCATCTGTTAATACAGCTGAAGGAGCTTCCTCAATAACCTTTTGATGTCTTCTTTGAACAGAACATTCTCTTTCAAATAAATGAACCACATTTCCATGGTTATCAGCTAAAACTTGAATTTCAATATGTCTTGGTGATCCAACGTATTTTTCAATAAAAACAGAACCATCTCCAAATGCTGAGGTTGCCTCTGAAACAGCCAAATCCATTTGTTCTTCAAACTCACCAGCATTCTCTACAATTCTCATCCCTTTACCTCCACCACCGGCAGATGCTTTGATCAAAATTGGGAAACCGATTCCTTCTGCGATTTTCTTTGCCGCTGGAACATCAGTAATAGCCTCATCAGTTCCTGGAACCATCGGAATATCATAAGCTTTAACAGCAGTTTTTGCTGCTAACTTATCTCCCATTACTTCCATTGCTTCTGGTGACGGACCAATTAATATTAATCCAGCCTTACTTACAGCTCTTGCGAAATCTGCATTTTCACTTAAAAAACCGTAACCTGGGTGTATTCCATCCACGTTAAGTTCCTTACAAACTTCTATAATTTTATCTCCTCTTAAATACGATTCTGATGATGCTGCTGGTCCAACACAAACCGCTTCATCTGCATATTTAACATGAGGTGCAGTTCTATCTACTTCTGAATAAATAGCAACTGTTTTAATATTCATTTCACGAGCAGAACGCATTACTCTTAACGCAATCTCTCCTCTATTAGCAATTAATATCTTTTTCATTGATCAAGTGTTCTGATTCACAAATATACTTTTTATTAGTGCTTAGTAGGTAGGGATTAGTGATTAGGAAAAAGATCTGGGAAACAAGGTCTTTTATTTAAGCAATTTGTCCCCTTTACCCCACACACTATGCACTATCCACTAATATAAATAACTGATAGCATTCGGACCTTGACTAAATAACAAATCTAAAATGGATAAATCGGATTGGAAACCATGTTTCTCTTCAAACACCTGATAATAAGGAACTTCTTCCAACAAAGACTCTTTCTTTGGATGAATCGTATTCTTGAAAACTTCTCCATCAAAATCTTCTACAAAAGCCGTAGTCTTTTCAAAAAATAAATCTTCCTCTAATTCACTCGCAATAAAATCATGACACCTTAAATTAAAATCAAGCAAGAACTCGTCTTTCTTTTCGAAAAGCTTCATAAAATCCTCTTCATAAAACTCAAAATATGGAGACGATCTATAAGCTGAAATAATTCCTTTTAAATGTTGAGATTGCCATGATTCTCGGTGATCAATTCGTCTATCTTTTATCAAGGTATTTCGAATTTGCTTTTCCAACGGAATGATCAAGTTCATCCTTCCATTAGCACCTAGAATTACCGCTCGATTTCTATATGATTGCTTTTCGAAAAACTCGTTTATCTCCAAAAGTCTTTTATCTGCTGACAGAAAAAGCTTTTGATAATAAGAAACAGGTCCAAAATAAGCTGTAGAAAACAATCCTTTCATTAGTTCAATTGCTTCTTCTTTTTAGCCTTTTTCGGCTTCCAATACAATTGATTGAATCCAGTCCAAAGTAAGATTAATATCAGTACTTCAATTTTATAAGATCTAGACAAACCGTCTCTATCTACAAATGAACAAACTCTATCCCAACGAACTCTATCGAAAATATTACCATCGGTTGTGTTAGACAAAGACATCCATACAAAAACAGGCTTACCAACAATATGATTTTCTGGAACATACCCCCACATTCTACTATCTGCTGAACGATGACGGTTATCTCCGATCATGAAAAAGTAACCTTGCTTTACCTCGTACTTATTAGTCATTTCACCATTGATCAAAAACACGTCTTCTCCAGCATTTTCAAATTGAGCATATAGTGATTTTAATTCTTCTAATTGAGACTTGTAATTCTCTTCGAAAAATGATTTAAAGTCATCAGCTAAGTTTATCATATCAGCGTCAGAGTAGTTAGCATTATCCTTCCAGTAAAACTGATCCGCTAACTTTAAGACTCCACCTGGAAGCTCTACGTGAATAAAATTATCCTTAACTCCGTTCACTATAGAATATAGTTGTCCGAAAGATCCTTTGCTACCGTTAAATAGTCGATAATCCTTATTTGCATTTACAAACAGCTCTGTAACATTGATACTATTAACAGCTTGATTAAGCTCTTTTATTTTCTCCGCTTGAACTAATAAATCTTCAGAACGAATGATCTCTCCATGCTCATAAACATTAATCAAACGCTTATACTGACCAAAGTTATCTTCATTAATATTAATTACGTCTCCTGCTTGAGGCATGTAAATTGGACCAAAGTTATCTACTGTCCATTCTCCAGTTTTAGACTCATCATAAAAAACTGCTCCTCCTGCTCCCCTTGGCTTAATATTTTTAACAATACCTGTAATTCCTGATTCGCTTTTCATTTGCTCAGCGATATTATCTGGCATAGCTATATCATAAACAAAAGTATTTCCATGAGGAACATACCTTCGATCATCAGGTGCAACTTCATACAATTCAAAGAACTGTTCGCCAAGCATCACAGAACTTGAAACAGTATATGATAATTGATAAGTATCTGCATTAACAAAATCTTCCCCATTTACTTTTACCACTCCATCAATAATAGCCAAAGAATCTCCTGGAGTTCCAAGACATCTTTTGATATAGTGAGATCTCTTATCAATAGGATGATAGTCTTCTTGCGGATAATTAAAAACAACCATATCCCCATTATCAATATCCTCAAAGGCAGGGAAACGGAAGTATGGAATTTTTACAAAATCAGTATAAGATTTAATGCTTGTTCCCATGATTGTTTGATGAGAAAATGGAACCGATAAAGGAGTCATTGTAAATCTTGTTCCGTAACTCATTTTATTAACGAATAAACAATCATAAACTCTTAGAGTTCTTTCCATCGATCCTGTAGGAATCACAAACGCTTCAATAACAAAGGCACGAATTGCTGTAGCAGCTATAATCGCGAAAAACAAAGCTTCTGACCACTCTCTAGCGATACCTTTCTTTTGATTTGAATAATCAACTGGTCCGGTATGAGCCAACCCACCTTTCATACCTAAATAAGGTAAATAGATATAAGGCACCACTGCCGCTATTACATGCTGAGCTTTGTTTCTAATTCCAAACGAGTTTAACAACTCCACCACCATCCCTATAAACAGAACAATATTTACTACAGGAATAAACGACAACAACACCCACCAAGTAGGTTTTTTAATCAGCTTTAACCATACAATTACATTGTATACAGGGATAAAAGCTTTCCATTGTTTTTCTCCGGCAGCTTTAAAAAAGAAAGAAGTACCAAACCATGATAAAATGATAAACGGTACTAGATAAATAAATCCTTCCATAATAAGTTTTTAGCGCTGTAAAGATATTCTTTTTTATTGGTCTCTTATACGGCTTTTGTTAACAAACTCCACAACGCTCAGGAGCCCTTTTCATTATATTTGCAAGGTACTTTTAACACTAATTATGAGTTCATTATTTCAAGACTTTCCTAAAGTATCCACTGAACAGTGGGAACAGGCTATTGATAAGCTTTTAAAAGGAAAAAATTACGATGATACTTTAGTATGGAAAACGAACGAAGGATTCGATATTCGTCCGTACTACAGAAAAGAAGATTTACCAAACACAGCATATAGCAACATCCATAGAACTAACAATCAATGGGAAATTAGAGAATACATCCAAGTTACGGATAGCTCTTCTGCTAATAAGGAGGCCTTAAATGCTTTAATGAAAGGGGCTACTTCGGTTAGCTTTGATATTCCGGCTGAAATGGAAATCAATTTAAGCGAACTGGTAAAAGACATCGATTCTGAATACGCTCCGGTTTACATTTATATCGAGCAATTGGACATGGACCTAGCGGGACAATTCAAGGAGTGGAATAAGAATGCTGATGGTGGTGTTTATATAGATCCGATTGGAGATACGCTTTCAGGTAGAGCAAATGTTTCTCCTGATGACAATCTTGACCAATTAGCTGTATTCATAGCTGCTGGTGGAAAATTGGCTATTAAAGCAAATCATTTGAAAGATGCATCGGCAAACTTCACTCAAGAATTAGGATATACATTATCCATCTTGGTTGAGTGTATCGAAGCTTCAGACATGGAGATTAATGACTTATTGAAGAATACGGAGATTACTTTTGGAATTACATCAAACTACTTCTTCGAAATAGCTAAGCTTAAGTCTTTCACTTACATGCTTAAAAAGCTAGGAGAAGCATATGATTCAGAGGTGCTTTCATTTCCTGAATTTTCAGCAATTAGCTCTACGGTTAACAAAACTCTTTTTGATCCTTATGTGAACATGCTAAGAGGAACGAAAGAAGCAATGTCTGCAGCAATAGCTGGATACGAAAACATTTCCATCCTTCCGTTCGATACAACTTATACAGATAACAATGAATTTGGTGGAAGAATTGCGAGAAATATTCAATTAATTATCCAGGAGGAGTCTTTCTTAAATAATGTTGTTGATCCCGCTTCTGGTTCTTACTATCTAGAACACCTTACTGAACAATTAATTGATAAAGCTTGGAGTTTATTTCTTCTTACGGAAAAAGAAGGTGGATTCTTAAGAGCACTAGAAAATGGTTCTGTTCAATCTGAATTAAAAGAAGAGCAAGACAAAATGGTAGCGAAAGTTGCTGATGGTTCTGTTGTATTGCTAGGAACAAACATTCACCCGAATAAGGACGAACAAATGGGTGATAAAATCAACAAGTCTGATTTCAAACCAGTTTTAGACAATCAAATTTCTAAAACATTTACTCCTCTTAGTAAAATAAGATGGAGTGAAAATTTAGAAACAGAAAGATTGGCGAACGAAAAAATCAATGCTTAATGAGAACGAATTTTGAGAACATCGATATAAAATCTGAATTTAACTCTTCTGTTCAAATAGAAGAAGGCTCTTGGTTAACACCAGAAAAAATTCAGATCAAAAAGTTTTATGACTCAGCTGATTCTAAAGACTTAGATCATTTAGATTTTGCTGCAGGTGTACCTCCTTTTTTAAGAGGTCCTTATGCCACTATGTATGTTATGCGTCCGTGGACGATAAGACAATATGCAGGATTTTCTACAGCGGAAGAGTCAAATGCTTTTTACAGAAGAAACTTAGCTGCCGGACAAAAAGGTCTTTCAGTTGCTTTCGATTTAGCAACGCATAGAGGATACGATTCTGACAATGAAAGAGTACTAGGTGATGTTGGTAAAGCCGGTGTTGCAATAGATTCAATTCTTGACATGAAAATCTTGTTCGATCAGATTCCTTTAGATAAGATGTCTGTTTCGATGACTATGAACGGTGCTGTTTTACCCATCTTAGCATTCTATATTGTTGCTGCTGAAGAACAAGGAGTAAGTAAGGATCAATTGAGTGGAACTATCCAAAATGATATCCTAAAGGAATTCATGGTTAGAAACACCTACATATACCCTCCTGCTCCTTCCATGAGAATTATCTCTGATATTTTTGAATACACTTCAGCGAACATGCCGAAGTTTAATTCCATTTCGATATCTGGATACCACATGCAAGAAGCTGGTGCAACTGCCGATATTGAATTGGCATATACCCTAGCAGATGGATTAGAATACATTAAAGCTGGAATCGAAGCTGGAATGGATATTGATACTTTTGCGCCAAGACTAAGTTTTTTCTGGGCAATTGGAATGAATCATTTCATGGAAATTGCTAAGATGAGAGCTGCGAGAATGTTGTGGGCTAAAATGGTAAAACAATTTAATCCGAAAAATGAAAAGTCTTTGGCTTTGCGTACACATTGTCAAACTTCTGGTTGGTCATTAACAGAACAAGATCCTTTTAACAACGTGGCAAGAACATGTGTTGAAGCCAGTGCTGCTGCGCTTGGACATACACAATCTTTACACACCAATGCATTAGATGAAGCAATTGCTTTGCCAACCGATTTTTCAGCTAGAATAGCAAGGAACACTCAAATATTCTTACAACAAGAAACCGATATCTGTAAAGTAGTTGATCCTTGGGCTGGTTCACATTACGTAGAATCACTGACAAAAGACATTGCAGACAGAGCTTGGGAGCATATTCAAGAAATTGATAAGCTTGGTGGAATGGCGAAGGCTATTGAAACAGGAATTCCGAAAATGAGAATTGAGGAAGCAGCAGCTAGAAAGCAAGCTAGAATCGATTCAGGTCAAGATGTGATTGTTGGAGTTAATCGATTCCAATTAGAAAAGGAAGACGATATCGAAACACTTGAGGTAGATAACACCAAGGTTAGGACGGCTCAAATCGAAAGACTTAAAGACTTAAAAGACAACAGAAATCAAACGGAAGTTTTTGCTTGCTTAGCTGCCTTAAGTGTTGCAGCTGAGACAGGAGAAGGGAACCTTCTGGAGTTAGCTGTAAATGCAGCCAGAGCTAGAGCTTCTCTTGGTGAAATTTCTGATGCTTTGGAAAAACACTTTGGTAGATACAAAGCAGTAATTAAATCAATCAACGGAGTATACTCTTCAGAGATGACACAGAACGACGAATATTTTAAAAAGGCTCAGGAATTAAGCGATACTTTCGAAAAAGAAGAAGGTAGAAGACCAAGAATTATGGTTGCTAAAATGGGTCAGGACGGACATGATAGAGGAGCAAAAGTAATTTCAACATCTTTCGCAGATTTAGGTTTTGATGTGGATATAGGTCCATTATTTCAAACTCCTAAAGAAGCAGCAAAACAAGCAATCGAAAATGACGTTCATATTTTAGGTGTTAGTTCATTAGCGGCAGGACACAAGACATTGGTTCCTGAGGTAATCAAGGAACTAGCAGCATATGGAAGAGAAGACATCATGGTAGTTGCAGGAGGAGTTATTCCAAGGCAAGATTATGATTACCTTTTTGATCATGGCGTTGCAGCCGTATTTGGCCCTGGAACTGTAATAGCTAAAGCAGCTTGCCAAATTTTAGAAATCTTATTAGAAGACTAAAATTCAATCTATAAAACAAAATTTATGTGGGGAGTAAACACATTCGACAATAACGACGCCATTGAATGGCTAAAGAACATTGAAGCTAACAACGATTTCAAATCGGTGAATAATCTTATCAAAAGCCTAAATGACTTATCTGATTTAGATGATGTTGTATTAAAAGAATGCACAGAAGCTTTAGCAGCTATAGAATTAGTAGCCAGTGCAAAGACGGATAACTTCAAGACTTTTCCAGCAGATAAAGTGGATTGGCTTACCAAAAGCGAGTATTCTTTTTCAGAAACGGAAATAAAAGCAGCTGCCCAATTAGCAAAGTCAATAAAAAAAGACTCAGAAATAAGAGAGTTATTCTTAGACTCTCCCCTTTTGAAATCTTGGGAAGAATACATGGATGATTTAATCAAAAAATTAAAATAATGTCAAGCAACAAAACACTTAAACAATTCCGATTAATTGCTGTATTAGAAGGAATTAGCTATTTACTTTTGGCTATCACCATGGTATTAAAGTATTCTTACGACATGCCTGGTCCTAATAAAATAGTCGGAATGGCTCATGGTGTTTTGTTCATCGCTTACTGCATCTATCTTTTAATTCTATTAACTAAACACAAGTGGAAATTCATTGATGCAGTATTAAGTTTTATTGCATCTCTTCTACCATTTGGAACCTTTGTTGCAGATAAAAAGATTTTTAGGAAGTATAATTAGATCTCTACGTTTCCTAAGTCTTTTCATTTCTCTTCTGAATATCAATTAGTTTTATATCTCTAAAAACTAGTTCTCTTTTAGAGAACTTTTGTATTTTTATAAAACCATTGAATGAAAAGAATAATCGCCAAAAAGGTGCTTAGAGAGTTCTGGGAACAATATCCAGACTCTGAAAACTATTTAAAAACCTGGTACGAAACAGCTAAAAAGTCTAATTGGTTAACACCC
The DNA here is from genome assembly GCA_965661855.1 of Flavobacteriales bacterium. GTDB lineage: Bacteria > Bacteroidota > Bacteroidia > Flavobacteriales_C > CBFIFL01 > CBFIFL01. Next base: position 8,962 of record CBFIFL010000003.1, on the reverse strand, counting down.
AATGACGTTAAGAACAGTTACACTCATGCTAGTATCCTAAAGGAAAACAGAATAGTATTTAACATTAAGGGAAATTCGTACAGACTTATTGTTAAGTTCAATTTTGAAAGGCAATGGGCTTTTATTCGATTCATTGGTACACATAAGGAATACGATAGAATTGATGCGACTAAAATTTAGAGCCATGAATATAAAACCAATAAAAAATATAGAAGATTATAATTCGGCTATTAACAGACTAGAAGATATTTTTGATGCTCCTATTAACTCTATTGAAGGAGATGAAGCAGAAATTTTATCACTATTAATTGAAAATTTTGAGAACACCCATTTCCCAATCGAAAGTCCTGATCCAATAGAAGCCATAAAGATCAGAATGGAAGAGCTGGACTTAAAACAAAAGGATCTAATTGGAGTCATTGGCGGAAAAAGTCGTGTATCGGAAATATTAAATCGCAAAAAAAAGCTGACTGTTGAAATGATAGCTAAGCTTGAAAAACTGTTACATATTTCGGCCAGTATCTTGGTTAAGCCTTATAACTTGCTGTAACAAAAAAGGCACTTACTACATAAGTAAGTGCCTTTTTTAATATTGTATTTCAAGAATACTACTTTACAGCGTGAACTATAAAGTACTTCCATAAATCAACTTTTAATGCTTTATACTGATAGTATCCGCTTCTGTAATGATGTTTAGCGAATCTTGATACTTTCGGATGTGTTATGTTGTATAACTCTGAAGGTAAAGCTCCACCGATAGCAGCATAGTACATTCTCTTTGCACTCTTAGTTACTTCTTCTGTATAGTCTTTTTTTTCAGCTGAAGAGAACCCTTTCTCCTTTAACCAGTTAACAAAGTCATCACCAGTAACTAGGTTAGAAACACCCCAAGTTGCTCCCCATTTCTTGATCCATTCTTTAGGATCTTTTTGATCATTTGTTGTTTTAAAACAATCACTCATGATCAATCTTCCTCCTGGCTTTAATACTCTGAAAGCTTCTTTAATGAAGTCTTTTTTATCTGGTGCACTAGATACAGATTCACATGCCCAAACTACATCAAAGCTCTCATCTTCAAATCTCATTTGAGTGTAATCACCTACTTCTAATCTAGCTTTATCAGCTACACCATTATCCGCGATTAACTGATTTCCGAATTCTACTTGTCTTGAACTTAGTGTAATTCCAGTAACATCAGCACCTGCATTCTTTGCCATAAAGATAGCCGCACCACCTACTCCACATCCAGCATCTAACACAACATCTGTTGCCTTAATTTCTGCTTTCTCGAACATTGTTTTATTCGTGTTCTTTAAAGACTCTGTGAATGTTTTAATTCCATCTTCCCAAATACCATAATGTAAAGAGTGTCCTTCTTTCAAATTCCACCAGCTTTCATAATGATTCTGAGTAGTATTATAGTAGTCTGCAACGTCTTTCTGACTGAACATAATTCCTAAATTTTAAGACACAAAAATAAGTAATTCTCTTACATCGAGGAGCATATCTTTCAATCCATTTTCAAACTACCAAGCATATCTGGGTTGATCGATTCCTTTCATTGAAAAACCAACGCGATTCTTAGCTATATCGATACTTACTACTTTCACTTTCACAGGTTGATTCAAGTGAAGTACATCGGCAGGATTAGAAATGAACTGCTCTGTGATTTGAGAGATATGTACCAATCCGTCTTGCTTGGCTCCAACATCTACAAATGCTCCGAAATTTGTAATGTTACTTACCACTCCAGGAAGTATTTGTCCTTCACTTAAATCTTTAATACTTCTAACATTCTCATCAAACTTCAACACTTTAGCCGCTTTACGAGGATCTCTACCCGGCTTTTTCAATTCTTCCTTGATATCCATTAAGGTTGGCAGACCGACAGTTGCAGAAACAAAATTACTCCATTCTATTTCCTCCAACAAACTATCGTTACCTACTAAATCTTTTAATTGAACCTTATACGCTTTTGCAATTGACTCCACCAATTTATAAACCTCTGGATGTACAGCACTATTATCTAAAGGATGTTTAGCTTCTTTAATTCGTAAAAACCCTGCTGATTGCTCAAAGGACTTTTTCCCCAATCGATCTACTTTCAATAATTCATTTCTTGAAGAGAATGCACCATTGGCTGACCTATAAGCAACTATATTTTGTGCAATGGTAGCATTTAAACCAGATACATGAGCGAGTAAATATTCTGATGCTGTATTTAAATCTACTCCTACTTTGTTTACACAAAACTCAACATCTCTACCAAGTGCTTCTTCCAACAACTTTTGGTTTACATCGTGCTGATATTGACCAACCCCAATTGATTTTGGATCAATTTTAACCAACTCAGCCATTGGATCCATTAATCTTCTTCCAATGGAAACTGAACCTCTTACGGTAACGTCATAATTCGGAAATTCTTTACGAGCAACCGAACTAGCTGAATATATAGATGCTCCTGCTTCATTAACTACAAAAACCTGAACATCTGTCTTAAACTTCATTCTACTTACCAAATTCTCCGTCTCTCTTCCAGCCGTTCCATTTCCAATGGCAATAGCTTCAATCTTATAAGCCTCTACCAATTGACCAATTTTATTCATGGCCTTTTTTGCATCCTTTTTAGGAGGATGTGGATAGATAGTCTCGTTGTGTTTTAGTTCTCCATTTTCATTTAAACAGACCAACTTACATCCTGATCTGAAACCGGGATCAATCGCCAAAATCTTTTTATTCCCTAAAGGAGCCGCAAGCAGTAGCTGTCGTAGATTCTGCGAAAAAACTTTGATAGCCTCTTGATCTGATTTTAGTTTATGATTCTGCTCAAACTCTTTGGAAATAGATGGAAGCAACAATCGCTTTATCGCATCTTTCACCGCTAACTTAATATAGTTACCAGCTTCATTATTCTGTTTTACAAAAACGCGTTCTAAACGCAATTGCAACTCTTTTTGATCTACCTCAATCTTACTACTTAAAACACCTTCTGCTTCTCCCCTTTTGATTGCCAAAAAACGATGACTAGCACATTTCTTTAACAATTCACTCCAGTCAAAATAGGCTGAATACTTATCCTCATTTTCTACCGTAGCTTTCTTCTTTTTAGAAGTGATTTTAGCTGTTGAGCTAAATGCTTTTCTTATTATATCTCTGGAAGCTTTACTCTCTGACACCCATTCGGATATGATATCCAATGACTTTTCGATTGCCTCTTCTGGAGTTTTTAAATCTCCTTTTACAAAACGCTTCGCCTGATTGATTAGGTCTCCGTCATTTTGTGACATTATAATTTTGGCCAATGTTTCAAGACCTAGGTCCCTTGCAATACTTGCTCTTGTCTTCTTTTTAGGTTTAAACGGAAGATATATATCTTCTAATTCATTTAAATCCCACGTAGATTCTATTTGTTTTTTTAAGTCTTGACTTAAAACATCTTGTTCAGACATTGACTTTAAAATCGCCTCTCGTCTTTTAAGTAAAGTCTTTAAAGATTCATATTCATCAACAATATTTCCAATCTGAACTTCATCCAATCCTCCCGTCATTTCTTTTCGATATCGAGCAATAAACGGAATGGTTGCATCGGCATCGTATAAACTAACAACCGCCTTAACCCCCGCACTTGAAATATTCAATGCTTTACTTATTCTTTCTTCTAACATGTTTACTGTTTTATATACGCGAATCGCTGCGTTAACTCATGATAACAAACAACATCTTCTGTAAAGTAATGGCATACCATACTTTTTCTTGTTTGCTGTTTATCATTCCATTTACTACCTCCATGAATGAGGTTTCCATGCCAAATTAAAACATCTCCAGCTTCTGGTGTAAAGTATTCTTTCTGAAGGTTTTCTTTCTTAATAATGGCCTCTAAATAATTTTCGTAATTCAAATATGCTTCCGGACCAATCATCCAACGGGATCCTCCATGATTGTAGGAAGAATTCAAGACATAAGGTAATTTATGAGAACCTGGATAATAGAATATCGGACCTTGATCCAAACCAATATCTTCTAATGCAAACCAAGCAGCAACCATATATCCTAACGGTTGTGTGGTCATGTGAATGATATCAGAATGAGCTCTTTGCTCAGATGGCTGTATAAAATTGATCGTTTGAAATGGCTTCACTTTCTTCTCCAGAATAAACTGAAGAATCTCAATGATTTCCATTTTCTCAACTATTGATCTCAGCAATTCCGATTTTTGAAAAGCAAACATTACTTTTCTTCCCGTAAAGTTATAGTCAACAATTCCTTCATCAATTAACCTTTGAAGTTCAGCATTGGCCTCATCAACTTCAGCTTTAGTTAAAAATGATTTTAAAATCATAAAACCATTCTTCTCAAAATTGCTGAGCTGCTGCTTTACCTCATCTGAAAACCTGTACGTCTTTAGCTTATCAATAAAAGTATGATCCGTGTAAGGTTTATCCATCCATGGCTCCAAAGACTCGTCTCGATAAAAAGCCGTTGAATCTATTGGCAAATAAACTGAATGTTTGAGTCCTTGTTTACGTAGTTCTTTCTGATTGATTTTAAGTTTTGAAGCATTCGATAGATTAGCTAAAACGTAGTTAGCTTTCATCCTTCTTAATACACCATAATACTTATCAAACAGTCGAGCCATTAATTGTCATTTACAATGAAGACCTTTCTTTGAGTAGAAATACCTTCGCCTTGCAAATGAACAAAATACAAACCAGAATTCCACTGATTTATATCAACAGGATATTGAGTTAATGAACCATTTAAGTCTTTAGTGAACATCAATTGACCAACACCATTATAAACTTTCAATGTTTCCACTTTAAAGTCTGCATTGATAAAGAATTGTTTCTCAGCAGGATTAGGGAAAACTTCAAACTTTGTTTCGTCAATCAGCTCTACACCAACGTAATCTCCTGGACAAATATTCACGAATTTATTTCCAGAAAAATCTCCGTCTTCAAAAGCTAATGTGTCTCCACAATTTGTTAAAACCAACAAGTATCCATTTCCATCTTCACAACAAAAACCATCTCCGTATAAATCCTTCAAATGAACTTTATAGCAATCTTGATCAATACCATATCTCTTTTTAAACAAATCCGTATCAAAATTTTCACCTATTGCTTCAACATGATCCAATTCTTGATTCGTTGTTGTTCGTAAATAATAACTTGTTTCAGAAGCATAGTTATCTGGCTGAATGATTACTTCAAACCATGAACTATCCAGACTTGTTTGAGTTAAACTACTAGTGGTCGTATTGTTGAAATCATTGTTATCGGTAAATCCATTTACATCAATGATCTCTGCATTAATTTCATATTCACCTTCCGCAAGCGTTGTCATTTCTAGCTCAATTTCTGTAATTCCATTTTCCGCAATAAAACCAGACCAATTGGTAGAAATTGTAGATCCATCCACTTCATAATCAATCGTCATGGAAGTAATACTATTTAACCCTCGGTTGTTCACTTTAACTATTGGATGTAAGTTAGGTCCGCAGTTATAAATTGGCATTTGAAAAGAGATTAGTCCTCCATCATTATTTACTTTTTCAATTGGAGAAAGTGGTGACCTCCAGATACCTCTACCATAAGTAGCAACATAAATCGTTTCACTTTCCTCATGAATTTTAATCTCTGACACTTCAACAAAAGGAAGTCCATTACCATACTCATACCAAGTATTATCATCTTCATCAAAGTAGTAAACACTTCTCTCAGTTCCCAGATACAATATATCCGTCCCAACGTTTCTATACACAATTGAATTACAAGAAATGTTAGGCAAGTTTAATGTAATATTCTGCCAAGTATTACCTCCATCTTTTGACGTATATACCTTATCGTTAGCGTCATATCCACCATAGCAAATGAACACATCATTTTCATCTGTAGGATTAACAGCTATATAGTTTATCGTTTGATCAGGTAAACCCGTTGAAATATTTGTCCAGTTTGAACCCGCATCACTTGATTTAAAAATTTCATCAGAACTACAAACGTAAACCACATCTGAATTAGATTTAGCTACTGCAATTTCCTTTACTTCTCCACCTGAATAAGAAGTCAATTCTTCCACAGAACTAAAGCCATCAAACGTTCTCCACATCGAACTAGTTCCTGCGTATAATATCGCCGGATTATTTGGATCCATCGTTAATGGTGTTATCCAAGGACCGTGCAACTGCTGAACTACAGACTGACTTGTACCTCCCGTAGATGTTTTATAAAATGATCCCAACTGAACACTTCCATAAATATTATCGATACTGTTATAGTTTATAGCGCAATCCATTCCATCTGCACCTAACCAGTGTAACCACTCTCCATTGTTATATACATTCGTTCCGTTATCTTGAGCTCCTGCAACAATTCTTAATTCAGACGTTGGAGCAATATCAAACCTATAATATTGTGTGATTCCTAATCCTTCTGTTAAATCATGCCAGTAATCTCCATGATCATAAGAGACAAAGATTCCACCATCAGAACAAACGAAAAGTCTATCTCCCATGTACTCTATGTAATGGATATCAGCATGATTATAACCTTCATTTGTTGGCCATCTCCAAATAGATGTATTGTCCCATGATACTCCTCCATCATAAGTAACGAATGTTAGAATTCCACCAATATGAACTTCATCTTCGTCATCATCAGAAACATCTATAGCCATATCATACCAAGCTTGTCCATTTTCAGAACTTCCATCAGGCTCATAACCAAAAAGGTTTCCAACTCCTTGATCTGTGTCTTCACTCATTCGTGTAAACGTCTCCCCCGCATCAGTCGATCGATACAATCCTCCATAAAGGTTATCCTTAGAGAATAAATAGTAAACATAGTCTGCGTTACTAGGAGCCACAGCTATAAGTACTCTACCAATATTAGAATAAGTAGGTAAGCCTGTTGTGATTTGATTTAATGTTTGTCCACCATCTGTAGATTTATAAAACAGATTGGTATTCAAGAAAAACATAGTACTTGGATTACCAGGCTGAAATTCTATATCAGAAATTAACCTGTTCTGAATCTTAGTCCAATTAACACCTCCATCAGTTGTTTCATATAAACCGCTAGTCGCGGCAACATAAACATGTCCCGGATTATTTGGATGAACAACCATATCAAATATTCTACCTCCAGCAACATCATTATCAAGACTCGATTGCGTCCAAGTATCCCCTCCATCTTCTGAAATAAAAACACCTTTTGTTGCTCCATCACCACCATCTCTATCACCTGTAGCTAAGTATATTTTGCTTTCAAAACCAGAATCAAAAGCAACTACAGAAGTGGCATCTACATCATAACCATCTGTTACATTCTCCCATGAACCACCAAGATCATTAGTTCTCCATAAACCACCAGCAGCGGAACATACAAAAATGGTCGCTGTATCTGTCGGATGCTCTGTAACATGATTAATTCGTCCGTTACCTGGATTCCAACCTGAAGCAGACACCCATGACGTTTTACCAAATTCGGTAAAATCAGCTCCAGCTCTTCTTGATACTGAATATCTATTTTTCCAACGTTCGTACTCTAATGAAGCTTGATTTGAATTTACCAACGATAAATCTCCTGAAGGGTAAACCTTAGATTCAACTTGATACTCCCATCTTTTATATTGCTTGTATCCTGTCCCTTTACCCGTTCCATTCTCCTCGAAAAAGGCATTAGCCTCTCTTTGAATATCATAGAAGTTTTTATCTGATCTGTAGATGTCTTTAAGAATATGCTGAGAAAAAGCAAAACTAAAGGAAAGCATTAGTAATGCATATATGGTAAGCTTCATAGTCAATTAGTTAGATATATCTTAAATATAGGGAATCCAGAGCCAAGATAAAAGACAGAACAAGCTCGTTCCTACGCTATCAAATCCTTAGGTCTACCAGATGACATCAACGATAACAAAGAAAAACATATCAAACTGTTCAATAACAGAACAAGAAAACCGATATCAATGCCCATGAAATTATTTAAAGAGTAGGTAAGACCGAAAGCCAAAAGAGGCGATACTAATGCTATGTACGGTACCTTCTTGTCACTTACTTCCCTTTTACTTATAAGACCATAAAAGAACATTCCAACTAGTGGACCATAGGTGTAACAAGCAAATATGAAAATCTGTTTTATTACGTGATCTTTATTCATCCAATAAGCCACTAGTATCAGCAAAAACAGAACTACAGAAACCAGTAAATGGACCAGCTTTCTCTTTTTTACATTGGCTGGAATATCCTCTTCAATTTTCAATATATCCACACAAAAGCTGGTTGTAAGTGAAGTTAATGCTGAATCAGCCGAAGAATAAGCTGCAGCTACTAAACCCAATAGAAACACAATGGCAACTCCTGAAGGAATGAGACCTGATGTCATTACCGTACTAAACAACTGATCTCCTTTAGTAACATCTAAATTATTTTGAACTGCAAACAAGGTTAATAATCCTCCAAGGAATAAGAACAAAGCATTTACAGGAATTAGACTCAAGGACAGCGACCAAATGTTCTTTTTCCCCTCATTTATGTTTTTACATGTCAAGTTTTTCTGCATCATATCCTGATCCACCCCTGTCATTGCTATAGTTATCATAGCTCCTGACAAAATCTGATTAAAGAAATACTTAGCATTCGTCCAATCTTCAAAATGGAAAACCTTTGCATAACCCAGTTCCTTCATGCTACTTAAAGCAGAACGGAAACCTAAATCCATTTTATCCATTAACACATAAGTCGTTAAACCTGCCGCAAGAAGCATCAAAAAAGTCTGCAATGTATCCGTCCAAATAATGGTCTTTACCCCTCCTTTTAAGGTATAAACCCATATCAGTAATATGGTAATGGCCACATTAAAAGCAAAATGTATTTCTAACGGATCGAATATTAAAACTTGAAATACTTTAGCCACTAAGAACAATCTAAAACAAGCCCCTATTGTTCTGGATATCAAAAAGAACC
>CBFIFL010000002.1:0-82959 GCA_965661855.1 Flavobacteriales bacterium | reverse complement strand
ATACTTATCCTAAGCTAGACTGCATCCCTTCTGATTTAGACTACATTCACATAACATCAAATAACACTATAGCTGGTAATCAAATTAAAGACTTCCCAAAAACGGATGTACCCTTAATTTGCGATATGTCTTCTGATATTTTCAGTAGAGATATTGATGTTAGTCAATTTGCTATGATTTATGCTGGTGCTCAGAAGAATTTGGGTCCTGCCGGAGCTACACTAGTCATTGTAGATAAAAATAAGCTTGGACAAACGGATAGAGAGATTCCAAGGTTAATGGACCTTAGAAATCACATTGAAAAGATGTCCATGTTAAATACTCCTCCATGTTTCAGTATTTACGTTTCTCTTCTCAACCTGGAATGGATGATAAAGAATGGTGGTGTTGAAGAAATGAAAAAGAGAAGTATCGATCGCTCTTCTTTACTTTACAAGGAGATTGACGAAAACCCCTTGTTTGATGCACATGTAAAAGATTTAGATTCAAGATCTAAAATGAACATCTGTTTTACGCTTAAAGATGAAAGCATGAACGAAGATTTCTTAGCTGCTTGTGAAAAAGCAAATATTAGTGGTATTAAAGGACACAGAAGTGTTGGTGGGTTTAGAGCTTCCATGTATAACGCAATGTCAATTGACAGTACAATGGCTCTTGTTAAAGTGATGAAAACATTTAAATCGTAATTATGGCAACTGTTCTTCCATTTAAAGCAATAAGACCAAGTAAAGACAAAGTTCATTTGGTTGTTACTAGAGCAATTGAAGCTTATAGCGATGATGTTTTAAATGTGCGTTTGAGAACCAATCCATATTCATTTTTACATGTTCTTCTTCCTGATTTCTTGGCTGAAGAAAAATTCCAAAACCATTCCCGAGATAAATCCGAAGCGATATACAATAACTTTCAATCATTCATAGATCAAAAGATTTTAATCAAAGACAAAGAATCTCATTTCTATGTTTACAGACAAAAATCTAGTCATGGAACAATAACAGGACTTATTGGTCTTGCTGATACGGCTGATTATGAAAACGGGAGTATATTAAAGCATGAAGAAACATTAAGTCAAAGACAAAGTGGACTTGCTGATCACTTAGAAGCTTGTCCTATAAACACGGAGCCAATTTGCTTCTTCTATGAAGACAATACCAAGCTTGAAAGTTTAATTCATACGATATGTTTATCTGAGCCTACTTATGATTTTTCAACGGTAGATGAAAACAGACATACCCTTTGGAAGGTTGCTGATGAAGAATTCACCAAGAGAATTGAAGCGGGATTTAAAGATATAGACCAATATTATATAGCAGACGGTCACCACAGATGTGCTTCAGCAGTTGAACAAGCGTATAGAAGAAAGACAAATAATCCAAATCATAAAGGGACAGAAGATTACAACTTTATGATGGGCGTTTTCTTTTCCGAATCGGAACTTAAAGTATTTTCTTTCCACCGATTGGTAAACAGCTTAAACTGTTTATCCGATAAGGAGTTTATGAATCGCATCAAAGCGGTTTACGAAGTAACTGAACAGGAAATCTATATCACTCCTACTAGTGCTAGTGAAACGATGATGTTTCTTCGTGATCAATGGTACCAGTTAACTCTGAAAACAGAGTCTGATAAAATTGCTGCTGATATACTTACCGAAAACGTATTGAATCCAATCCTTGGAATCGGTGACATTAAACACGACAATAGACTTAGCTTTACTCCTGAAACAAAAGATATTTCAGAGATTGAAGAATCTGTATTAAGCGGTGAAAATGAAGTTGCTTTTAGTATTTATCCTCCAAGTACAGAACAGATAAAGAATCTAGCTAAAAACAATAATAGCTTACCTCCTAAATCAACATGGATAGAACCTAAGTTGAGAAGTGGAATGACTGTTTTTGAGTTTTAAAGGATTAGTACTTTAAAACTGTTTACCAACTTTCAGTCCTTTAAAAGCTAAAACCAACCAAGCTCCGATAAAACAAAGACCTCCGATTGGAGTAATTGGTCCTAACACTTTCTTAAAAGATCCAAGTTCAATTACTTCTTGTAAACTGAATAAGTACAAGCTTCCTGAAAAAAAGGTAATTCCAAGTAAAGACAAAACAGCAGCCGATTTCAAACCTTTTACTTTATCGAACAACACACCGATAAAAACCATTACGAAACTATGTACAAATTGATAAAAGACTGCTTTTTCAAAATAAGACTGATACTCTCCTACTAACACATCTTTGAGAGCATGTGCTCCCATTGCTCCGAATAAAACAGAAAGAGCTCCCGAGAGAGCTCCTATAAAAATTATGTGTCCTGAGCGAATGCTTAAGGATTTCATTATCTGCAATAATTTAAGATTTAGACACTTCCATGCTAATTCTTCTGTTCTTCATAGTCAAACCAGTTTGATTAACTACCTTATCTACAAGACCATTTTGAACTTCGAAGAAGCTAAATCTATCTCTAACTCTAATCGCTCCAATTTGCTCTCCACTGATTCCACAGTTTTGACAAACCCAATTGATTAATTGTCCTGTATTCAAGTTATCCGTTGAACCAGCATTGATGAAGATCAAAGTATGACCTGCACTAACACCTCCACCACGGCTTCCACCACGATCTCCTCTATCACCACGATCTCTTCTTTCACCACGATCTCCTCTATCTCTTCCTCTAGGTCCTCTATCTCTTCCTCCGTCTCTATCACGTCCTCTTCCTCTATCTCTATCACGACCTCTTCCACCACGATCTCTATCTCTGGCGTCAGATTTAGTTTTATTGATATCTCTTCCAGATTTCTTGTAGTAGGCTAAGAAACGACTGAACTCCATGTAGATAAACTTCTCGATAATTTCATCTGCAGTATAATCCTGAAGTTTATCAGCGATTGTAGGCATGAACTTTTCGATTTCGTTTTGATCTACTTCCGTATCCTTAATCTTATCAATTAAAGCAAACATCTGTTGCTCACAAACTTCTTGTCCTGAAGGAATCTTAGCTAAAGTAAATTGAGACTTAATAATCTTCTCAATCTTCTTAATCTTATACAGTTCCGCAGGAGTGATCACACAAATAGAAGTACCTTTCTTTCCTGCTCTAGCAGTTCTTCCAGATCTATGCGTGTATGATTCTATTTCCTCAGGAATGTTGTAATTGATAACGTGGGTAATTGAATCAACATCAATACCTCTTGCAGCAACATCCGTTGCAACCAAGATTTGGATATTTCTTTTTCTGAACTTATCCATTACTCTGTCTCTCTGATGCTGACTTAAATCACCATGCAAAGAATCAGCGCTATAACCATCAGCCATTAACTTATCCGCAACCTCTTGCGTTTGTCTTTTTGTCTGACAGAAAATCAATCCGAAAATCTCAGGATTTAAATCCACGATTCTTTTCGTAGCCTCGTATCTATCTCGTCCATCAACCATGTAATAAACATGCTCAATATTCTTTGCTCCAGTATTTCTTTCACCTGCTTCAACTTCCAAAGCATTGCTCATGTAATCCTTTGCAATTCTAGCTACCTCTCTTGGCATTGTTGCCGAAAACAACCATGTGTTCTTATCCTCCGAAGCACTTCCTAAGATAAAATCCAAATCCGTTTTGAATCCCATGTTAAGCATTTCATCCGCTTCATCAAGAACTACATAATTGATCGCATCTAACTTTACCACTCTCCTTTTGATTAAATCAACTAATCTACCTGGAGTTGCAACGATAACGCTAACACCTCTTTTGATATCTCTGATTTGCTTATCAATAGAACTACCACCATAAACAGCAGCTACACGGAAGTCTTTAATGAACTTTCCGTAGTTCTCAAAATCTTTTGCAATCTGAAGTCCTAATTCTCTTGTTGGAGAAAGAACTAATGCTTGACACGTCTTGCTAGACATGTCTAATTTATTGATTAATGGAAGACCAAATGCCGCTGTTTTTCCAGTACCTGTTTGTGCTAAAGCAACAACGTCTTGATCCGTATCTAGTAGTAATGGAATAACTTTTTTCTGTATTGGAGTAGGACTCTCAAACCCCAAATTCTCAACCCCTCGTACAATATCTTGGTTTAACCCAAGCTCTCTAAACTCACTCATATATATTTTATTAAAGCGCAAAAGTACGATAAATTATTCTGGTTAAGAGATTTAGGTAGGTACAATCTGACTTCCTAATTTATAATTAAGCGGAATATTAATATTGAGTAAATCTCTGGAAATTTAACTTATTAGTAATTGGGAGATACTAATAAGAACAATTTTACAATACTTAAAAGGACTATGAAATCAATCTTTACCATTATCTTCTCTTTCGTTATCACAGCAGTTGTAAACGCCCAAACTTACGACGTACTGGTTACTGAAAGCTTTGACAACACTACAAACCTATCAACTGATGGAACATTCGGTAACGATGGTAATAGTGCAGGAGGTGGTTTTATTGATGCTTTCGATGTATCGGCTAATTTCGGTTCTCCTTCCAATGTTACTAGTTATGTTACTTATGAAACCAGCTCTGTTTTTGTTGGTGGAGATGTTGACGGATATGGAGGAACAACACCTTCTTATCTTGAAGTGTTCAACTATACCGTTGATCATGATGACGAAGTTGGATTTGTAGGTGACTTTGCTTTACCTACAGGTTGTAATGGTTTAGATGCCTCGGGGGATATTTTAACTATTCAATATACGATTGACAATGGTGATTCTTGGAGCACAGGACTAACCATTACAGCTGACGGATCATCGTCGATGACATTCTCAGATGGAACCATTGCTATCAGTAATGATGGTATAATGAGAACCAAAGAATTTTCTATCGGAACGAACATACGTGATTCTATAGTTAAAGTTAGAGTAGCAATTACAAGCTTTACCTCTTCTTCAGAAACTTTTGTAATAGATGAGTTCAGATTAGTTAAAGTAAGAGAAATCGTAAAAGCAGAAGCTTTTGACAATACAACAAATCTTTCTACCTCTTCTGGAGGTTCTACTTTTGATGCTCCGTTTGAGCATGCAACATGTGATGCAAATGACATTTATGATGTTTCGGCAAACTTAACTACGCCTAGTAATGTTACCAATTGTTTAAACTATGAAGTCGGAAGTGTCTTTGTGCTTAACCATAGATTATCTACATCCGCTGCAGATGGAGAAGAATTAGAAATGCTTACTTATACAGCTAGTGATAATTACGAACTGTCTTTTAGAGGAAACTTTGCTCAATTTGGTTCAGGTACAGATCCTGACAACAATGTTGTTATTCAATACAGTACTGATGGAGGATCTACTTATACAACAGGATTAACTTTAACCGGAAATGTATCTGGATATTATGATATCAGTGATGGAACCGATAGAATCAGATATAAAAGCTTTACTACAAAAGGTTTTACCATTGGAGAAAACTTAAATGGACAGACGATTAAAATCAGGGCCGTTTTCAATGGTTTAGATAATGATGACGATGGAATTGCTTTTGATGAATTTAAACTAGAAAAATCAAAGAATGCTCCGGATGCTGTTTTACCAGTTGAACTGATCTCTTTTGATGCTTATAGAAACGAAAATGAAGTGAACCTTGAATGGACTACTTTAACTGAAGTAAACAATGACTATTTCGAAATTCAAAGATCTTCAAATGGTACTGACTTCGAAGTTATTCAAATCATAGATGGTGCTGGAAACTCTAGCTTTGCTCAAGACTACCTAACTGAAGATGTAGATCCATTACCAGGTTTATCTTATTACAGATTATCTCAAATTGATTTTAACGGTAAAACTACTACCTACTCTCCTGTTGCTATTGAATTCGAGCAAAACAATATTGCTGAATTATCTATTTCAAATGACTTCAGTGAATTCTATCTGAACTTCCAGTCTACTTCTGAAAAAAAATATCAATTAATGATTACAGACAACTTAGGTAGACTAATCTCCAAACAAGTATTAACTGCTTTATCAGGAGCTAATAAAATAGCTTTACCAAACGTAAACAGAGGGATGTATCACGTTTCAATTATCAGTGGGACTCAAGTTGAATCTACTTCTTACATCAAGTAAAATATATCTGAATAACATAATCAACTCTATAACAGGTAACTAAATTCATTTCACATCGTAGAAGTCGTTAATCATGAAAGCTTTTTTATCTACCTTATTCTTAAGTATTTGTGCATTTTCACAAATCGATTATGACATACTTATATCCGAAAGCTTTGATAACTCAACAAATTTAACTGTAGGAGGTGCAACTGGTTTTGGAGGAACAACTTCAGGAACATGTGGTAGCAATAATGTATTTGATGTGAATGCCGAAACAGAAGACCCATCAGATATGCCTTCGTGTATTTATTATGAATCTGGTTCTTTTTTTCGCTGTTGTTGACAAAACAGATGCAGGACTTGGACCAGACGGAACTTACTTGTTTGAATGCCTCGAATATACGGCGGCTGACAATGATGAAATATCTTTTGTTGGTGATTTTGCGGCTTTCGCCAATAACGCTACGGAAACATCTGACATGGTTCGAGTTTATTATGATGATGGATCAGGGGGCGGTTATAGTTTAGCATTAACATTTACCGGCTTATATATTAAGTACTTCTGATGCTCAAAGCGATGTAATAAAAGCTTATCAACTTAATGCTTCTGCTTTTTTTAAAAAAGCAATGTCTTACGAACAAACTTTAACTGATCTAAAAGCATTGAAGAACATTTGGGAATCCATGTTATTCGTTGACTAATTACTTGTTCTTCTTAATGTACTGCGTTAAAATCACAATATTTTGTCCATCTACCTTACCCTCAATGTAATTAGCGTTGTCATGATCTAAGGAAATATTCCTAACTGCTGTTCCTTGCTTTGCAACCATACTACTCCCCTTCACTTTTAAATCTTTGATCACCGTAACCGAATCTCCAGAGTTTAATATTGTACCTACAGCATCTCTATGTATAATCTTCTCGTCTTCAGATAAATGATCTCCTGATTCTTTTGCCCAATTAATTGCAGCGTCTTCCAAATAAATCATTTCTAATAAATCTACCGGCCAACCCTCATTTTTGATTCTGTTAAGCATTCTCCAGGCTACAACCTTAACTCCGTCGTATTCACTCCAAATAGAATCATTCAAACATCTCCAATGATTGGCATCCATATCACTTTCTTTAGTGATTTGACTTCTGCACGTTCCACAAGCTAAAATATTGTCATCCAAATTTTCAGAACTCCTTGGTTCGATGATTTGAGGCAACAAATCTTCTGTACTCGAGCATAATTCACATTGATTATTTGCTCTGGCTTGTAAATCGTTTAGTAATGACATCTTAAATTGTATTGTGGTTAATATAAAACAGGGGACGCAACCCTAAATAGGGTTGCGTCCCCTGTTTTATGAATTCGAAAATCCAAGATAGAAATCTTTAACAAGTTTTGTGTACTCCTGCGTATATTCTCTTCTTCCCGTCTCAATAGCAAACTCCTCTTTAACAGGCGTAACCTTTTGTTTTCCAAATGCAAACAGACTCCTTTTCGACACTTTATCAGGTGTTGGCAGAACAGTAGCTAATCGATGTAAAAACAAATTTTGTTGTTGTGCTTTTTCAATTAACCAAGCTGAACTTTCAGTTGGAAAAACGACATAAAGAGAACCTTTATCACTCAACGATCTAAAACACTGTTGAAAAAATTCATCAAAATCAAAATCAACATTGTGTCTGGCTAATGCTCTTTCGTCTTTCTCTGATGTAAGTGAATCTAGAAAAAATGGAGGATTACTTATTATAATGTCTAAATCACTTCGCTTATCTAGGTCGTCCTGAAATTTACCGTGAGAGATCGATAGTCTATCAGACCAAGGTGACTGCTTAAAATTGAATGAAGCTTCCTTAAAAGCCTTCTCTTCAATCTCTACTGCTTGAATTGTTGCTTCCTGATTCCTTTGTGCACAGACTAATGAAACAATTCCACATCCTGCTCCCACATCATAAATGGTTCTCGCTTTCGATAAATTGGCCCAAGCTGGAAGCAAAACTCCATCTACCCCCAATTTCATGGCACTATCATTATGCTCTACTTGAAATTGTTGAAAATGAAAAGTTGGGTAAACCCTTTTAGACATATTACCTATAAATATCTAAAAGCCCTTCGGTCAACTTAACGTTCATGACTTTGTTCTCCTTGTCTACATTCGCGATAACCTCGTCTGAAATAGGAAACAATAACTCATTACCGTTAAAATCAACTTGAATCAAAGGCTGAGAAGAATATTCTAATACATCAGTGATTGGTCCTATATCTCCTTCCCTTTCATCAATTACTCTAAATCCTTTGATCTCATGATAGTAGAATTGATCATCGTTTAACTCAGGTAATGAAGCGTTTGGTAAATAAAGTCCTTTCGAAATAAGGTAATCTATATCATCTATAGATGAATGATCCTCTAAACGAACAATCACCTTCCCTGGCTTCTTTAAATTGATATTCTCAATAAACAAAGGCATTAAACCATTATTAAACTCCACAAAAAAAGCATCTAATCCAACATAGTCCATTTGATCATTCACATCAAAATAGCATTGAATCTCCCCTTTTAAACCATGAGCTTTGGTTATTCTACCTAAATAATAACAATCTTCCTTTTTCATACTATTGAGCCTCTACCCACTTCCTAGCGTTAACAAAAGCGTCAAACCATGGAGTTACTTCATGATCAGCTCCTTCGTCATAGCTTCCACATTGCCATGGGAAAATTGCTCTTTCTAAGTGAGGCATCATTGCCAAGTGTCTTCCATCAGCTGAAACAACTGCAGCTGCATCTTCCGGTGATCCGTTAGGATTCATAGGGTATGAAGAATAAGAATACTTCATTGGTATGTTAACCTTTGAAACATCGTTAAACTTAAACTTCCCTTCTCCGTGAGCAACCCAAATACCTAATTCATTACCAGCTAAGCTTGATAACATGATTGAATTGTTCTCTGGAATTTGCACTGTAACGTAGTTTGATTCAAATTTCCCTGAATCGTTATGCTCCATTGGTTCCTGAATAGATAAGTCATTTACCAATCCAAGTTCACTCATTAGCTGACAACCGTTACAAACACCTAAACTCAATGTATCTTTTCTAGCATAGAAATTATCTAATGCTGCTTTTGCTTTTTCATTGTATTTGAATCCACCAGCCCAACCTTTAGCCGAACCAAGTACATCTGAATTAGAGAATCCACCCACAAACACGATAAAGTTTACATCTGATAAATCTTCTTTACCAGACATTAAGTCTGTCATGTGAACATCCTTAACATCAAATCCTGCCAAGAACATAGAATAAGCCATTTCTCTATCTCCATTCACCCCTTTCTCTCTGATAATAGCCGCTTTAACTCCTGTAGCTTCTTTTCTACCGTGAGCTAAATTATATGATGCTAATTGACCAGTAAAGCTAGAAGAGAACTGAAACGATCTTTCTTGCTGACTATAAGACTCATATCTAGTTTTAGCTAAATCTTTAGTTGATTGCTTTTGATCTAACAAGTAAGATGTTTTATACCATGTATCTCTTAGCTCATTGATTGATAATTCCTCACCGTCAATTGAGATATTTCTTTCTAATACAACGTCTGCAACTTTCACTGCGTTTACACCTACGTTTTGGAAACTCTTGATTGTTTCTTCAGCATTTTCAACCTGAAGAACAACTGCTGATTTTTCAGAGAACAACTTCTCTACTTTCCCTGCAGTTCCTAAACCTGATAAATCAATATTTAAACCTCCCCAGTTTAATGGGAATGTCATTTCTAATAAAGAAGTAATTAATCCTCCTGATGATATATCATGTCCAGCTAATACTTTTCCATTTTCAATCAATGTCTGAACTTGGTTGAAAGCTTTAGCAAATACATCTGTTGAATTAACACCTGGTACTGTATCTCCTAACTTATTTAATACCTGAGCTAGTGACGAACCTCCTAACAAGAAGTCATCTCCAGAAAAATCAACATAAACAATTGATGTTCCCGCTACTTTCTTAAGATCAGGAGTAACAACTTTCTTTACATCACTGATTTCACCCGAAGCAGAAATGATAACTGTACCTGGAGCGTAAACCTTCTCATCCTTGTACTTTTGCACCATTGAAAGGGAATCCTTTCCTGTTGGAATATTGATTCCTAAAGCACAAGCAAAGTCTGAAACTTCCTCTACTGCTTCATACAAACGAGCATCTTCTCCTTCGTTCTTACAAGGCCACATCCAGTTTGCACTTAACGATACAGACTTCAATTGCTCTGATAATGGCGCCCACACCAAATTGGTTAATGACTCTGCAATTGCATTTTGTGATCCTTTCTTCGGATCAATCATTGCAGACACTGGTGAATGTCCGATCGAAGTAGCAATACCTGCTTCTCCTTTATAATCTAGTGCAACTGCTCCTAAGTTTGATAATGGTAACTGTAATTCTCCAACACACTGTTGTTGAGCTACTTTACCAGTTACAGAGCGATCTACTTTATTTGTTAACCAATCCTTACAAGCAACAGCTTCTAATTGTAAGACGTCAGTTAAGTATGACTTCCATTTAGACTCGTCCGTTTCGATTGGCTTATAATCGGCAACTACTGTTTTATCTTCAATAATCGTTTTAGGAGGGTTACCAAACATATCATCAATTGCTAAATCAATAGGATCCTCATTCGTCTTAGTATCTTCAAATCTAAACCTATGATCTCCTGTAATCTCTCCAACCACGTACATTGGTGATCTTTCACGCTCACAAATATCTGCTAGCAATGGAACATCTTCAGCTTTAATTACTAACCCCATTCTCTCTTGAGACTCATTACCAACGATCTCTTTAGCAGATAAGGTAGGATCTCCAACAGGTAATTCTCTTAACTGAATCAATCCTCCAGTATCCTCTACCAATTCAGAAAGACAATTTAAGTGTCCTCCCGCACCGTGATCGTGGATAGAAACGATTTTATTATCACTTGCCTCAGAAAATGCTCTAACTGCGTTAAACGCTCTCTTTTGCATCTCGGGGTTAGATCTTTGAATTGCATTTAATTCTATTGAACTTGATAACTCTCCAGTATCAACAGATGATACTGCTGAACCACCCATTCCGATTCTATAGTTATCTCCTCCAAGAACAACTATCTTATCTCCTTTTTGAGGAACTTCCTTTAAAGCATCTTCATACTTACCATAACCAATACCACCTGCAAGCATGATTACTTTATCAAATCCATATTTCTTTCCAGCCTCTGAATGCTCAAAAGTCAATACCGACCCGTTAATTAAAGGTTGTCCAAACTTATTTCCGAAATCAGAAGCTCCATTTGAAGCTTTGATTAAAATATCAACTGGTGATTGGTACAACCAATCTCTTGCTGGCATCCCATCTTCCCATTCTCTTCCTTCTTCTAGTCTAGAATAAGAAGTCATATATACTGCTGAACCAGACATAGGTACTGAACCCTTACCTCCAGCCATTCTATCTCTTATCTCACCACCACCGCCAGTAGCAGCACCATTAAATGGCTCAACCGTTGTTGGGAAGTTATGTGTTTCAGCTTTTAATGATAATACCGTATCAATCTCTTTTGTCTCGAAGAAATCAGACTTATCCTGATTCTTAGGAGCAAACTGCATTGCTTTTGGTCCCTTTACAAACGAAACATTATCCTTATATGCAGAAACAATTTTATTTGGATTAACATCAGATGTCTTTCTAATCAAATTGAATAGAGACAATTCTTTCTCTTCTCCATCAATGATGTATTGACCGTTAAAGATCTTATGTCTACAGTGTTCTGAATTTACTTGAGAAAAACCAAACACTTCGCTATCGGTCAATTTTCTTTCAACTTTCTTAGAAACGTTCTCTAAGTAAGCTACTTCCTGCGCATTCAAAGCCAACCCTTCAGCTTCGTTGTATGCAGCAATATCATCGATATATTCCACCTTTGCTGGCTGAATATCAATCTTATATAATTCTTGATTTAGTTCTGGATACATCTTCTCCAACATACTGTCGTGTGCTGCATCCACATCCTTTTCAATTTTAAACTCCTCGATTCTAATAATCCCATCTACACCCATATTTTGAGTGATTTCAACAGCATTCGTACTCCAAGGCGAGATCATCTCTTTCTTCGGACCTACAAAAGCACCTCTCAGTACTTCTTCGTTTAAAAGCTCTCCAGCAAATAGCCAGTTTAACTTTTCAATACTCTTACTATCAAATGATTGCGATGATTCAACAGCTATAATTTTGTTGAATTTTGTTTTAAAGAATGAAATCATAAAAAATCGATAACGAATTATGGCGCAAAAATACGAAGAGAATCGCTAATTCTGAAGGTGCTTCAGAGCATACTTATTCACTTTTTCTTGTTTTTATCTTAGATTCGTTTTTAATGACTGATTTTAATGTGAATAACTACCTAAAAGTAAAAGGTGCAAGAGAGCACAACCTAAAGAATATTGATGTAAATATTCCCTTAAACAAACTGGTTACTGTTGTTGGTCTTTCTGGATCAGGAAAAAGCTCACTGATTCACAATATCATTGCTAATGAAAGTATTAAACACTTTAACTACCACATTACTTCAAGTAGAAACAAATACAATCAAAGAATTGAATCTGGTGAATTTGATGAAATCCAAATGCTTCCACCAGGTATTTCTATCGGACAAAACTCAAGATCATCCTCGATATACTCCACTTTAGGAACTTTGTCGGATTTGTCGAATTACTTAAGGATAACTTTTGCACGTTTTGCCGATGACGGAATACAACGAAGTAAATCTTTATTCTCTCACTTCTCTCCTGTCGGACAATGTCCTAATTGTAAAGGTTTAGCTAAAGAAGAATTCATTTCGAAAGAAATACTACTAAATGACAAACGTTTAAGTATTGCTGAAGGCCTTATTAAAACTACTCTTCCAAACGGATACATCATGTATTCTCAATTGAGAATGGAAGAACTGGAAAAGGTTTGTCAAGCTCACGGCTTCAGTACCACAAGTCCATGGGAACAGTTGACTCAGCAACAGCAAGAAATTATCTGGAATGGATCAAAGGAAGTAACGGTAACCTTTGGGAAACATACTTTGGAATCTCGTTTGAAATGGAAAAACTTGAAAGCCAAACCACCGGAAGAGGGCTATTACAAAGGAATGATACCAGTAATGGAAGACATTCTTCGAAGAGATAGGAATCCAAACATTCTTAAATACGTGGATTCTAGAACTTGCTCTACATGTGATGGAACTGGATTATCAGAAAAATCGAGAACGGTTACGTATCGTCAAAAAACATTTCACTACTACCTAAACTTATCGTTAAACGAGCTATACAAGACCTTTTCAAAAGAACAGGAAAGCATTGAGTTCGTCAATACAATCAAGCAATTGATTAAACTTGGCTTTGGAGACTTTACTTTAAACACTCCTTCTAAAGAATTGGAATCTGGAGAAATTCAACGAATCCGACTAGCAAAAGCCTTAAACAGTCAATTATCCAACGTACTATACATCTTTGATGAACCTTTTATTGGTATCCATCCTAGTTTAAGAGACTACCTTCTTCTCCAATTCAGAAACCTAGTGAATAACGGAAGTTCAGTTTTCATTATTGATCATGATTTAAGAATACTGAAGCATTGCGATCATATTGTAGAACTTGGTCCGAAAGCAGGTAAAGACGGAGGAAACGTTGTATTTAACGGAACATTTGAAGAATTCAAAAGGAGGCAAGATACCCTTAGTCAATTAGAACACAATCAACTGGTTAACAAACATTCCTATCAAGGAGAATTGGGTGATATTAATTTAGCTGGTTTAAAACTTAGAAAAGGTACTTTCAATGTCATAACCGGTCATAACAGCCTTTTCAAGAAAAATATCATAAACGAACTAAAGGACTTAAAAGAGGAAGTACTGTTTGTTGATGATAGTCCAATTGGTAAAACCTCCAGAAGCACACCTGCAACTTATACGGGAATTGCAGATGACATTCGAAACCTATATGCTGGATTAGAAGAAAGTAAGTCTTTAGGACTTTCGAAAAAGCACTTTTCATTCAACACAAAAGAAGGTGCCTGTTCAACATGCTCAGGTGTTGGAAAAGAAGTCATTGGATTCAGTTATATGGGACAAATTGAAAAGACTTGTCCTAGTTGTGAGGGAAAAAGGTATAGTAAAGAAAGTCTACAGATAAAGCATAATAAGCAAAACATACACAGCACACAACAAAGCACTATAAAACAAATAATTATAAGTAATCACTTAAACAAAAAAATTAATAATAAGCTAAATATATTAGCAGCTTTGGGATTAGATTATCTTAGCTTAAACCAAGGCTCGAACAGCCTTTCTGGCGGTGAGGCACAACGAATCAAACTAGCAAAACACTTGATTAAAAAAGAACTGAAAAACAAGTGGCTTTTATTGGAAAACCCTTCGAATGGTTTACATGCTCACAACCTTAAGGAAGTGATAATAGCACTAGAAGAATTTCTACCTTCAATAAAAGGAATTATCTGTATCGACCACCACCCTATCCTACTGGATAAAGCTGAGGTCATTCAGAATATTCAGGATAATACTATCACTGATAAATTCACTTACTCAGACTCAGAGCTAACATTTAAGCCCCTTGAAAAGAAGAAATTAATAGAACTAAAGGGAGTTAGGACTAAAAACATCCAGTCAAAAGATTATCAATTTGAAAAAGGTCAAATCCATGGATTTACTGGTCCTTCAGGAAGTGGTAAAAGCGCTTTACTTAAAGACACCCTTTATCAAATAGCCAGAAATGAATGCATTCAGCATCTTTCCGCATATGATAAAAGCTTCCTTGATATCAATTCAAACTATCAGTTAGACAGTTATTCTGGTATAGGTCCAACACTATTTATTGACAATCAAAGTATAGACAATAGCTCGAATTCAACAATCTCTACTTATTTAGATATCAATAAAAAATTGCGCTTTCTATTCGCCCGATTCAGTGAAAGCAATGATAAAAAACTAAGTGCAAGTCACTTTTCCAAAGCACACCCAAAAGGCCAATGTAAAAAATGCAAAGGAAAGACATTCAACAAAATAACAGATTCAACTAAAGCTTTTAAAGAATCAGAAAACCTAAACAACGTTCACCTAAAACACAACTCCTTCCTCTCCTATTACACTAATCCGAAAGGACAATTTACAGCGGTATTTAAGCATCTATGTAAGACCAAAGGATGGAATACCGATTCACCTTTCAAAGAGTTCAGTAAGGATCAAATGAGTTGTTATTTGAACGGAAGTGGAGATCATATTTGGGAACTAGATTGGGAATTTGAAACGAAAGGCAAAAAAGGCATCCAAAACCTTAAAATGCCATGGAAAGGTATTCGCAACTATATCGAAGATGATTATGAGTACAGTATTGGAAACAAGACCATTCATAAAATTGAAGAATACTTAATAGATGTGATTTGTTCTGAATGCGATGGTAGCGGGCTCAATTCCCAAGCTAGAAACGTTGAAATTCAAGGATTCAACATTCATGAACTTGAAAAACTAAAGATAGATCAACTTTCCAATTGGTTCGACACGAAGAACACTGAATTACAAAAGCTTATAAATCCGGTTAAAAACTTTATAGCCCCTACCTTGAAAGGTTTAATCAATCTTGACCTCGGGTATTTATCGCTAAATCGATTGACACACAGTTTATCAGGTGGAGAATTACAGCGATTGAAGATAGCCGACAAAATATCTAGTCCTCTTACCGGCATGACCTATGTAATTGAAGAGATCAGCTCTTCCTTACCAAAAGATAAAAGAAAGCAAATTGGAAATTTACTGAAAAATCTGAAAGACAAGGGGAACACGATTTTCATCATTGATAAAGACGAGCATTTATTAAAGGTTTGTGACACAGTAAACAAGCTAGAGTCAATAGATCCCTCGACTTCGTTTGAGAAAGACAAAAACTCAACTAACAACTTCATAGCAGAACCAGAGCAAGGAAGCTCTGACACAAACGAAATAAGCTTCCAATCCTTTAATAAACACAACATCAAGCTAAGTGAACTAAGTATTCCTCTTGGTGGATTAACAGCTATTACCGGTCCTTCAGGAATTGGAAAAACTACTTTACTAGAAGGTATCTACAATCTGTTAAACGAAGGAGTCTCTGACTTTAAAGACTTTAAAATCAAAAATGAGTATAGTCATTATCAATACTTTAAGACTTCTAAACCGAGTCAAACCAAGCTTTCAAGCTATTTTGAAATTGAAAAAGAGATCGTTAAAACATTTGCCAAGTACCTGAATATAAAGACAAAAGAAGTTCAGAAAAACAAGCAAAACACATGCTTAGCATGCAAAGGGCAAGGATCCATTGAATATGCACTAGATATTGAAGCCAACTTACATGAAGCTTGTATTACCTGTGATGGAACCGGATACAAAACGGAAGTCCTTGAATACAAAGTAGATAATTTAAATATTAGCCAATGGCTAAAACTAAGCTTCTCAGACCTTTTCACGAAACTGGAGGGTATAGGTTCAAAAACCCCTCAAAAGTATGTTGAATTAAAGAAATGGCTCACTCACTTCAATCTACTTCACCTCCACCTCGATTATAACTTTAAAGAAATCGCATCGGGAGAAAGATTCAAGTTCTCGTGGATTAAAACACTACCTGAACTTCAAGAAAACACCTTAATCTTCATAGACGAACCTAGTAAAAACCTTTACTACAGTGATATGGATGAATTATTGCAGTCCATAAATCTTATAAATGCAGATATTTTAATCATTGAGCATTGTGAGTATTTGACTGATAGGAGTACTTTTAAGGTAAACCTAGATTAGTCTTAAAGATGAATAAACACCACAATTGATTACTTCAAATATGGGGACGCAACCCTATTTAGGGTTGCGTCCCCTAGTATTTTACTGCTAGAACCAAATAAAACTCAGACCACTCCAACTTCCGTTAAGCAGAGTAATGAAGACAAAGGAGAAAGAACCCCACACAATATGGTTACTTCAAATAAAAGGGGACGCAACCCTGTTTAGGGTTGCGTCCCCTTTTATTTTTAAGGATTAACACGATGCTTATTTGATTGATAGGTGTAATTTTAAGGTAAGTTTAGACTAAACAAAATTAACATGGATCAACCCAACAACCCGCTACACGGAGTTAAACTAGCAACAATCATAGAAGAATTGGTAGAACACTATGGATGGGAGAAAATGGCTGATCATGTTAATATCAACTGTTTCAAGAGTAATCCTTCTGTTAAATCAAGTCTGAAGTTTTTGCGTAGAACACCTTGGGCTAGAGAGAAAGTAGAGGTCCTTTACATTCGAATGATAAACTCTTAGACAAAAAAAACGCCATCCTTATCTCAACTCTAATCTCACGACATTCTCCACATGATAAGTATGAGGAAACATGTCTACAGCTCTTGATTTCACAACTTTATACTTTTCTTGTAGTAAACTAAGGTCTCTTGCCTGAGTCGCTGAGTTACAAGACACGTATACCACTGTATCCGCTCCTATTTCAAGAATCTTATTTACAACCGAATCATGCATCCCTGCTCTTGGTGGATCAGTAATAATTAAACTTGGCTTTCCATGTTTTTCAATGAATTCATCATTTAAGACATCCTTCATATCACCAGCATAGAAATCCGTATTATCAATACCGTTCAACTTACTGTTTACAAAAGCATCTTCAATAGCTTCAGGAACATATTCCACTCCTACAACCTTGGAAACATAAGGAGCAACAAAGTTGGCTATTGTACCAGTACCCGTATATAAGTCGTAAACAACATCATCTTTTTTCAGACCAGAAAACTCAGCCGTTAGCTGATACAAAGCATGTGCTTGTTCTGCATTCGTTTGATAAAAAGACTTTGGTCCAATCTTAAACTTAATCTCTCCTTCTTGCTGAAAATGAGGCATTTGATCAATAATATGATCGTTTCCTTTGAAAGAAAGTATATCTTGATCACCAATACTATCATTGGCTTTTCCATTAATTACATACATCAATGATGTAATCTCTGGAAACTTTGCATCTAAAGCATTCAATAAAGCTTCTCTGTTTTCAACATCTTCATGATAAAAGGCCACAATAACCATTAAATCTTTCCCTGTTGTTGATCGAATGATAAGATTCCTTAAAAATCCTTCATGGTTTCGAATATCGAAGAATGTTAAATCATTCTCAAAAGCGAAGTCCCTTACAAAGTTTCTTATTGCATTTGAAGGCTCTTGCTGAAGGTAACAGTGATTAATATCAACTACTTTATCAAACCTTCCAGGAACATGAAAACCTAAGCCCCTCATTTCGTGCTCTTCGACGTTCATTTCTTCTGCCGTCAACCACCTTTTATTAGAAAAAGTATATTCCAACTTATTTCTATAATACTCTGTATGTTTCGAAGCTAAAATTGGCTGATACTCTTCAACCTCAACTTTTCCAAGTCTTTTCAGATTCTCTACAACCTCTTTATTCTTATAGAACAATTGGTTTTCATAAGACATAAATTGCCACTTACATCCACCACATACTCCAAAATAATCACAAAAAGGCTCGATCCTTTTATCCGAATACTTATGGAAGTGAGTTGGACGAGCTTCTAGAAAACTCTTTTTCTTTTTAGTTACTTGAATATCACAAACATCACCAGGAACTGCCCCTGTAATGAATACAACCTTATCATCTACTCTTGCAACAGCTTTACCTTTTGCACCAGCATCTATAACCTCAACATTTTCATAAGCCTTTAAACGACCTCCCTGTCTTCTTCTACCCATTGATCTTAATTACTATGATTCTCTTTGATGTAATTCTCCCATTTCCAAGCATGCTCTAAAGCATCTTCCATGGAATATCTTGCTTTCCAATTTATGTAAGACTCTCCAAATGAACAGTCTGCATAAATAGCAGGAACATCTCCTGACCTTCTATCTCCAATCGAATATTCTAATTGTTGACCGGTTCTTTCTTTAAAAGCATTGATTAGTTCCAATACTGTTGCTCCTCTTCCAGTACCTAAGTTTAAAACAACCTTCTGATCTCCATCATTAATCGATTTCTCCAATGCGCTAACATGTGCTTCAGCTAAATCAACAACATGGATATAGTCTCTAATACAACTTCCATCTCTGGTGTCGTAATCATTACCATAAACCGTCAAGGCTCCTAGCTTACCAATGGCTGACTGCATGATAAATGGAACTAAGTTTTGAGGCTTTCCAATTGGTAATTCCCCTAGCAACGCACTTTCATGTGCACCTACTGGATTAAAATATCTTAATAAAGTGATTTTTGAATTACTCGAATTCGACCAATCCGTACAAATTCTTTCACCAACTTGTTTTGTATAACCGTATGGAGAACTAGCCTCTTTCATAGGGGTTGCCTCTGTAACAGGTATATGATCCGGAATTCCATATACCGTACAACTTGAAGAAAAAATGAAGTTATCTACTTTAAACTCCTTCATTAAATCCAATATTAACACCAAAGATTGAATGTTGTTTTTGTAATACATAGTAGGATGATCAACAGATTCACCAACAGCTTTATATGCTGCAAAGTGGATCAAACCTTCAAAAGATTGATGCTCTTCGAAAACAGCTCTCATCTCTTGTTCATTACAACAGTCAACTTGATGAAAGATTACTTTTCTCCCGACAATCGCCTCAATATTCGAAATCACAAAACTATGTGAGTTTCTTAAATCATCTACGATAACCGGCTCAAAACCTTTTTCAATCAAAGCCACAGCTGTATGTGAACCAATATACCCGGCCCCTCCTGTTAGTAAAACCTTTTTAGTTTTCATGCTGCAAAAATAGCTTAAATTTCATCCAATTCTTTAAGAACTTGCTGTACTTCTTCTTCGGTCTTTTGAAGTTTTGTTTTGCATAACTTAATGAGTGTCAATGCTTTTTTAACATTTTCACTTAATTCATCAACATCTACTTCTTCATTATCTATCTTATCTACTATCTCACTCAACTCCTCTAAAGCATCCGAATACTTGATTTCCTTCTTTGCCATATTATTTAACTTCTGCCTTTATACTTCCTGTTTTTAACTTCATTTCTATCTCATCACCCCTTTTAACTTTATCGGAAGACTTTATAATCTTTCCTTTAAAATAAGTCAATGAATAGCCCTTTTCTAACAAACGAACAGGATCATTCAATCTAACAAATTGTTCTTTTCGTATTAATTCCTGCTGTTCTCCCTTAATTATCTCCTGTGTTTTCGACTTTATCTTAAATGCTGTTCTAAGTAAATCTTTATCCTTCTCTTTCAACTCTGTCAAAACCCCTTCAGAAACTTTTGAAAAGAGATTCGACAAGACTTGTCGTTTTCCTTGAAGCATTTCTTTAGCAAACAATGGAAGACTTTGATGTGTCTTTGCTAGTAACTCTTTTTGTTTCTGAATCATTTCATAGCCCTGACGCTCTATAACGGTAACCATACGTTCCATTCCATGCTTTTCTTCAGCTACCCTGTTCTCTACTAATTCTTTCAATTCTTGTTTAAACTGATCCAGATTGTAAAGTAAATCTGCGGCTGTATCAATAATGAACTGTGCAACAGCAGTAGGAGTTTTAAATGCTTGATTAGATACAATATCCACTACACTTTCATCGCGTTCATGCCCAATTCCTGATAAAACAGGAAATTGATAGACGGCAATTGCTTTAGCTATTTCGTAGGAATCAAAAGCATTCAAATCAATATTAGAACCTCCTCCTCGAATTATAACTACCGCGTCGTAATCTTTTCCTGCAGCTTGTATATCCAACAAAGCTGAGGTCACCTCTGAACTCGTTTTTTCACCCTGCATGGAAGCTTGATACAAATCTGTATAAAACTTAATTCCATACTCATTACTTGACAACTGTTCCATAAAATCCTCATAACCAGCAGCGCCTTCTGAAGATATGATGGCAATGTTTTGTACTACCAAAGGTAATTCAAGAGCCTTGTTTTGATCGAGCAATCTTTCTTTAGTCAATCGCTCTATAACCTCTTGCTTCCTTCTGGCCATATCACCCAAAGTGTACGCAGAATCAATTCCTTTTATATTTAACGATAGTCCAAATACTTCATGAAAACTCAATTCGACATATAGCAATACTTTCAACCCAGCATCAAGTGTCTGTCCGGTTGTTCTAAAAAACTCCGAAGCAATTTGACGATAAGTATAACGCCAACAGTTTGCTCTAATCTTAGCATGAACTTTATCCCCTGCTTTTTCTACCAACTCGAAATAGGCATGACCTGCACCTGCAGTCCTTAAACTAGCTATTTCAGCAACTACCCAAACTCCTTCCACGAAGTTCATCTCTAGTGCTTCGCGAATTAAACCGTTTAATTCAGAGAGGGATAAATGCTCGTTCATTACTTTAATTGATTCATTAACCAATCCCCATAACCACCTGATACATTACCAACTGACAACTCCATTAAGCAAGGAACATCATATACATGGTGTTCTTTACAATACTCTTCTATTTCTGAAAACTTATCCTTGGTGGATTTGATTATTAAGACGAGCTCTTCTTCTTTGCATAACTTCCCTTCCCACATATACATGGACTGCATACCTGGAATTATATTTACACATGAAGCAAGTTTATTGCTAAGTAAACCTTCAGCTAAAACATTTGCTTTATCCAAGCTATCAATGGTAGAATAGAAAACTGTAGTCATTTTTTAATTCTGAAAGATTTATATCCTTTGACTTCTCCTGACATTATATCAATCTTCTTTACATCAGACATAACCGAACCGATATAACACCATTCTATAAACTCATCCATGCTAGCTTGATAACCTTCAGCCTCCATCATAACCGTTCCATCAGACAAGTTCATAACGTAGCCTTTCACCGATAGCTCATTGGCCTTTTGAGCCGCAGATTTTCTGAAAGAAACTCCTTGTACCTTTCCATGTACTATTATTTTCTGATAGATCATCATGATAGTAAGGACTTAGTATTTGAAGTAATCTTAGCGCAAAGTTCATCTATAGGAAGATCATTTGCATCTCTACCAAAAGGATCCTCAATTTCCTCCGCTATTAACTCGATGCTTACTAAAAAGTAAAAGACAGTCATTACAATAGGAATCGACCAATAATCGAACTGAGGCACAATACCCAACGGAAGAGTTAGTACATAAACGAAAATGAATTTCTTCATGTATGCCGAGTAACTATAAGGTATTGGAGTGTTTTTTATACGTTCACAACCACCTATAATATCGGTTAAGGACTTAATCTCTTTATCTAACATCAACAGCTCTTCTCCGGAAATGCGATTATCCGAATATAGCTTTTGAAGAAAAGTGTAAATTTTACGACTTATAAAATTGGGTATATGATCGGCATTCTCAATATCGGATTGATTCTTCAACTCTTCCAATTTCACCCCATCACGTAAATGCTCTTTCATAGCGTATACGTAATCCGAGATATTTAATGCTAAGTGATCTTTCTCTTCTTTACTTAAATCTAACACTGAAAACTTAATCGCCATATTTCGGCAATTATTCACCATTGCACCCCATAACTTTCTTCCTTCCCACCATCTGTCATAGGCTGTATTTGTTCTAAAGACTAGAAACAAACCTAAAACGATACCGAGCAAAGAATGTATGGTTATGGTAGATCCAACTAAATCCGGAAAGTAGTGTAATTCAATAAATGCAATTGCCGTTGTTATAGCTCCTATAACTAGAACAACAGGAATAAGCATCTTGAACGTTTCACCTCGAAAAGAGTGAAATATCAATGAAAACCAAACTTTTGGATTGTATTTGATCATTAGAAAAGAACTTTAACCAATAGTTGCAATAACGCAGCTACCACAACAAATCCAATTAAAAACTTCCAAGACCCTTTAAAAAACACCTTACTTCGAGCGATATCCTTTCGATACGCCCATATAAGGCCAATAGCAAAGACTGCTAAAAAAAATATTATAAACTGAATTCTACCTTCAGAAAAAAAACCTTCTTTCATGTCTGCAAGGTAATAAAGATTTAATTCACTAACACCTTGTTACTACTGCTTTCTTGTGTATTTAAATCTTTAATATTTAGAATATAAGTTCAGAGCGTAGACATAAGAAAACCTCCGATTTTCCCTCAGTGATATCCATTTGAAATTTCAGTCCCTATTACGTAAATCCTTATACCTGTTGCTGCACAACGGCTACCTTTCCCATCATAGGTTCATTAGCTTCTGGAACGGCAACAACTCCAATACCGCCTAATACAGCAAGTGCTCCTAAAACAATAGACTTGTTTTTTGAAACTGGATTATCTGCTACAATTGATCTATTAATTTGAGATTTACGAAAATGACCACAAACCTGTTCAACTGAATCCTTGATCGTATCAGATATTTCTTGATCGCTCTTTTCAGTAAAATCATGTATAGCCTTCGAACATTTATCACAGAATTCACCTTTTTCCTCTGGTGTCATACTTGGCCAATCTTCGCTACATGGGTCCTTGATTTTAAACATTTTCATAGTTCTTTAGTTTTGATTTACTAACAAGGTGTGAGTAGAAGAAATATTCCATAATTTTATTTCAAATATTTTTCAATGAGCACATCCATCAGTACTGTTTCAGAATATATTTCTCAATTAGAAGAGAGTAGAAAAGAAATTATCGAGAACCTTAGAAAAGCTGTGAAGTCAAATCTTCCAGCAGGTTTCAATGAAGAAATCAACTATGGTATGATTGGATATGTTGTACCTCACAGCATCTACCCATCTGGTTATCATTGCAACACAAAACTTCCATTGCCGTTCATAAATTTAGCTTCCCAAAAGAACCACATTGGAGTCTATCATATGGGAATTTACTCTGATCCAGAGTTGTTAAAATGATTTGAAGAAGAATGGACTAAACTAGAAATTGGGAAATTAAATATAGGTAAAAGCTGTATTCGATTGAATCCTAAAAAGGAAATCCCTTATGATTTAATAGGAAGACTTAGTGCAAAGATTAGTGTTGATCAGTGGATTGAAACATATGAAAAGGCGGTGAAGAAATAACTAGTTAGCTAACTTCTTAGTCCTCCTTAAATCCAATAGATTAATTGGATTGTTCTTCAAGCCTGTAATATTCTTTTGATACAATCGAAACGAAACATCATAAAACAAAGGTACTACAGGTGCTTCATCCATGATCATTTGATCCATCTGCTCATAAAGCTCTTTCCTACTCTCCGCCTCAAGTGTATTCAAAGAAAGCAAATACAAAGAATCATAAACAGGAGAATTAAAATGTGTGTAATTGGGTCCGATAGGAGCTTTAAACTTTGAATAGAATAGCGATAAATAATTCTCTGGATCTGGATAATCCGCTATCCAAGATTTTCTAAAGAATTTAAACGTTCCGTTAGAAACATTCTCTCTAGTCACTAATGGACTATTAACTTCTACTTTAACAGGAATTCCAATCTGCTTTAATTGATACTGCATAAACTCACACAATTCTTTATAAGTTGGTGTTGTATAAATAACCACTTCTGGTAGACCTTTGCCTCCTGGATAACCAGCAGCTTCTAATAAAATTCTCGCTTTATCTAAATCTAATTTATACCCTTTAATGTTATCTGGATTATGATCCGCAAAACCTCTTGGTACAAATCCATTCTCAGCAGCTTGACCCATTCCATTTTTAATAAAACGAATCATGTTTCTTCTATCAATGGTATAGTTAATAGCTTGTCTTAAGTACTTATTGTTGTAAACATTATCTTCTCCATCCACTATAAAACCAAGGTATTCTGTATTTAGAAATGGTCGACTATCCATTACAAACTGATCTCCAAACTTCTCTTTTACCTTTCCGTTTTCATCGATCAACTGATCTCTTACAGCTCCTTCTATTCCTGAAATCATGTCATAACTCCCTTTTTTGAAGTTCATGTATTCTGAATATGGATCTTTAATAAAAGTTACTTCCACACCGTCTAAATACGGTAAAGACTCTCCTTCTTTATCGATTTCGAAATAAGAATCGTTTTTAATAACAACCAGCCTACTTTCTTCAGTCCAACCTGCAAATTTGAAAGGCCCCGTACCAATTGGGTTTGCTCTGAAATCTTCACCCAGCTTATCCACTAAGTCAACTGGTAAAACGGAATAATTCTGCATAGCTAAAACACCTAACAATGGAGGGAATGGACTTTCTAAAGATATCTTCAATGTAAAATCATCCATTGCTTTTATACCATTTGAATCTCCAGTCTTCTTTAATCTATCCGTAAAAGTTGACAAACCTCTTTTCTCTTCGATAATCCTTTTAAAACTAGCTTCAAAATCTTTGGCTTTCACCTTTCTTCCTTCTCCTTCAGGAAATAAAGGATGATCGTGAAAAAACACATCATCTCTTAAGTGAAATACATATTCAGTACCAGATTCATTAACCGTCCATGATTTGGCTATTGCAGGAACCACATTTAAAGAATTATCTAAAGAAACCAATCCATTGTATAACATATTGAATATCCAATTGTGATGCATATCGTTAGCCATAATTGGATCAAGCGTCGAGATACCAGCGTCTTTCTCATTATACCTGAAAATGTTAGAATAATCAGAGCTACTTGTCCCGCAAGACAATAAGATCACCGAAATAAACAGAAGAAAAAACAGTCTTTTCATAAGGTTAAAACGAAACAATAATCAAATATAGTTCATTGAAATTTCAGATATGCACTCATAAAGAGCAACTTATCAACGATAAAAACTAACTTTGTAAACAGACAGGCTGTTTTGTCGCTCGTAAGAGAGGAAAGTCCGGACAACATAGAGCACCAAACCATTCGAAAGCGTGGGATCCGTTTTACGGAGACAGAGAGTGCCACAGAAAGTAAACCGCCTCGCATTTGCGCGGTAAGGGTGAAACGGTGAAGTAAGAGCTCACCAGTATAGAGAGTAATCTTTATAGCTAGGAAAACCTTTTGGGTTGCAAAGTCAAATAAACCAAGGCTTGAGCGCTGCTCGCGTGAACTTGGAGGGTAGACTGCGAAGATAAATGACAAAACTCGACAGAATCCGGCTTATAGGCCTGTCTTTTTTTTACTTAAACACAGTATTCACAATACTTTCCTTTAGTACTTTCTTCTGCATGCACGAATACATTTTCAGCAGATGACATATCTTCTAAAAGAACCTTTAGTATACTTTCAAACTCTTCTAATACGGCTTGATTTAAAATTTCACTTCCAGCAATTTTAACCGGAAGAAAAAACTCCTTCATGTTCTGAAAGGATATATTTCCAGCAGAAACTGGTACTAATCCAGAGTTCTTATAATACAACCAAGCATATATCATTAGCTGAAACGCTTTTGGTTTTTTCAGTAAATCAGGAATCGTTTTCACACTCAAATCACTCGCTTGAACATTACCCGACTTATAGTCAACTACTCTGATTTTTCCGTTTACATCATCTATCCTATCAATGTTTCCGTAGATATTAACCTCCCATTGATTCTTTAAAGTCAACTTCCCTTCTAATGTCTGCTCTAAAGCATTCACCTTCAGTTTTTCAAAATAGACATCGCGCCACTCCTCTTTCTGAATACTAATGAATCGCTTGATATAATTGGACGCTACTTTATAAGACAAATAGTTTTTACCGCTATCAAAACTAGAATCCTTTAATCCTTCAGCATATCTTTTCTTTAATAATGCTGGATAAAGCACTAACATCTTATCCCAATCGTCTTCCTTAATATCCTTTTCTAAATGAGGCTCAAACAAATCTTCTAGAACAGCATGTATAATGGAACCGAATGTAGAATCACTTATTGTTTCTTCTACTTCATCAATTTCTCCTAACCTTAGAACATATTGATAATAAAAGTTCATGGTACAATCTAGATAGGTATTCAAAGCAGATGGTGACACTTTTCTACTCATCCATTCCTTCAATCTATCTTGAATATCTGCAGACATATTGATTTTTCGAGCCAATTGCGCATTTCCCTGAATAATACTTTCGTTTTGAACCCATTCCAAGGTATTATCCACTTTATGCGTCTCCTCCCATTCAAATCGTAACTGAGAAATAAATCTACTCTTTTCTGCTCCACCCGTTTCTCCTCCTTGTTCTGAATAACATAAGTACACTTGCTCAGCTCTTTGAATAGCTCTATAGAAATAGTAGGCATAAACCGCATCTTTCTCTTTCCATGTTGGCATCCCAAACTGAACCTTAATGTCATAAGGAATAAACGAATCTTTTCGATCTGCTTTCGGAAACACATCTTCATTGACTGAAGTGATAAACACATTCTTAAAATCAAGTCCTCTACTCTCCAACAATCCCATCACCTGAACTCCACTCAATGGCTCCCCTCTTAAATCAAGTTGTTCTTGACTCAATAATTGTCGATATATCTTTCTTATAACTTGATAATCATTCAAAAACGAATATTCTTTGGTGTATTCATTGATGACTTCCAACTTAGACTGAAGTATAAATAATTGTTCCTTTTCCCAATCAGACTTTGACAAGTCGTGTTGTACTTTTTTAAAGAATTCAGAAATGTATTCTGAACTAAAGCTTTTAGACCAATCACTCTTTAAAAAGGAGCTTAAAGCTTCGTGAACTTCAAATTCAGATAACCATTTAGAAGAACAGTAAACTGTATTATTCTTTACTAAAGTCTTTCTTAGCTTATTCCAAGAAATTGAACTAATCAACAACTGTCCGAATTCATGTTCAAACAACCTTAAAATATCCTTGTAATAAATTGAATTCGAATTTTGTCTAGCCTGACGAACCTTCAGATCGATCAACACTTCAATAAAAGAGAAAATCGCCGTGTTTTTAATGGTATACCCCATACTTACATTTGGCGCATCCAATGTATCATCAAAAGCATTAAGAGTTGGAATCAATAAATTCTCATCAGCCAAAAGAACCGCTGTTTCAAGATTATCATCTGTCCTTAAATTCTTAAGCTCTTGCGCTACATATTTACCTTGTAAAACCGTTTGAGCACAAGGAATAACCTTTATACTTTTCTTGATCTCACGACTATCAAAAGTGTTTTCAAAAGAATTGAAATCTTTCACCAATCTTCTTAGAAACAAGGCAGACTCCATTGAATCATCCTCCAATGAAAACTGATCTGTATCCCAATAAAACTTAGCATTAAAGGCTGATTCTATTTTCTTAAATATCGAACGTTCAACTTTAGACAATGCGTTGAAACCAATTACCGAAAACTGATAGCCTTCAAAATGACTTTCCAACTTAGAAAAATACTCGTTCATGTAAGAATAAGCCATTCCGGAATAAGCATTATCATTTGCTTTTAAATCTTCTTTGAATTGATAATAAAGACTTCCAAGGCTTTTCCAAAACTTTAAATACCTTTCTTGAAAAGGAGTTATTTCCGTTCCGTCCACATTCCACACCTCAATGGCACGCGCATCTGAAACATAAGAAAACAGTTTTTTTTGATCTACTTGATATAAATCTATATCGTTGAAATCTCTCAATACTTGACTCCCCCATGAAAGGAACTCTTTGAATTCAATTGTTTCTTCAGCAACCTTCAAATAAGAGATATACAATTGAATACTGGCATCTAAACCACCCAATACTTTATAAGGAGTAATCTTTTCTAATAAATCCGAAGTAGTTACAAACAGAGGAAGAAACCCCGGTTTATTCGATTGTTTCTGTAATTCTCGCTTCAAAAAAAGCGCCATCCTTTTATTAGGGATGACGCAAATATGTTTTTCGAGGTCTACAACCGAAGCCAATAAATCTTCTGCAACCTCAGCTAGAAATTTACTCACCGTCTTTAAACTGGATTTTAAATTCTTTCAACTCTGCTGGTAATTCATCAAAATTGAAATATAGTCCGATGCTCATTCCTAACTCAAAAACCTTTTTATCTGGCTTAAGATCAAAAACGATGTTACCATCATCATTGTGATTCAACTCTCCTTCGAAGTCATGAACCAAAGATTCAGAAAAAGCTATGTTTACCACATCCTCATCTGATTCACCCATTAAACTTACCATCATGGTATTTTCAATTGGGTAAACTTCTTTATCTCCATTTTCAGGATTCGTCAAAGTCAAAGGATAACTTTGATTTCTTTCCACTCCTACCTCTTTTATTTCAAAATCTACAGGAGCTTCTTCTTCCCAAGTCGACGAACGAATGATTACGCTTTTAGCTGATTTCATAATCTGATTAGTTATTTCCTAAAATTAAAGGTAATCCATCTTTTCCACCACCGACAACAACAACTTTAGAATTGTTTGATTCAGATAATCTAATCGTAGCTTCAATACCTTTCTCTTTAAGGATCTTATCTGTTAAAGAAGCAGAAATAATTCTGTTTGCAGTAGCCTTACCTTCAGCCTCAATCTTTTGTCTCTGAGCTTCTTTTGTCGCTTTCACCAACTTAAACTCATACTCTTCAGCCTCTTGCTCTTGCTTAAGCTTTCTTTCAATTGCATCTTTCAATTTAGTAGGTAATTCAATCGATCTGATCGAAACGGTCTCAACAGAAACAAACTTCTGTTCAGAACCTTTTTGAACCATCTTCAAAATCTCTTGCTGAAGCATTTCTTTCTTTGTAGAGTATATTTCTTCAGGAGTATACTTTCCAAATACTGTTCTTGAAACTGTTCTTAGATTGTTGACAACAATTCTATTTTCGTAATTCGGACCAATTTCAGCATGTAAATAACCAAGCTTGCTATACAAAGGCTTGTAGTTAACAGCCATTTCAGCCTCAATCTTTAATCCGTTGCTTGATAAAACGTTCATTTTCTCTTTAATGATCATTTCTCTAACCTCGTATATAATCATATCATTCCAAGGAGCGATAAAGTGAAATCCTTCTGGATAGGTTTCATCTTTAACTGTTCCCTCTCCAAAAGTCCTGTATAAAACCCCAGCGTGACCTGAAGGAATATTTACGGAGATACTCTTCCAAGATATAACCAATAAAATAATTGCAAAAACCAATACTCCGATTCCAATGATTGCCTTCGGATTAAAGTCGTTGCTACTTTTGTTTCCGGTTTGATAAAACTCTGCCATGTTTGTAAAATGTTAATTATTACAGGCAAATTTAGTTCTCTAAACCTACAATCCAAACTATATTTATCAACTTAAATATTTTTAACTATGTCGAATTGGTTTACAACTAAAATATCATACCTGAAACAAGCAGAGAATGGTAGTGTAATAAAAAAATCTGAGGCTTATATGATCAACGCAATGTCTTTCACAGAGGCTGAAGCTAGATTACAAATGATCCTTGAATCTTATATTCCTGAGTACGATTTAGTATCATGCTCTAAAATGAAAATGACTGATGCTGTTTTTCATGAAAGTGAAGAAAAGTGGTACAAAGTAAGAATGGCTTATGTTTCTTACGATGAGGACAGTGGAAAAGAGAAGAAAATCAACGAAACTTTTATGGTTGCTGCTGGTGACGTTAAAGAAGTTTACGAAAGAATGAATGAAAGAATGGAAGGTTCTATCGTTGATTGGGAAATCACTGCTATCACTTTAACCAATATTCTTGACATCTTCCCATATGAAGACGGACAAGTTATTGAGAATAAAGAGGAAGAAGAAGAGATTGAAGCAGAAGCTTAATAATGGCTTTATATACAGACTTAAATAGAGAACAGTTTGAAGAGATACTCTCTTCTTACGATATAGGTTCACTTTGGAATTTTCGCCACCTTCACGGTGGCGTTGCCAATTCTGTATATTACTTTACCACTTTAGGAGGTGAATTTATTCTGACTATCTGTAATCACAAGAGTCCAAGAGATGTTCGCTTAAGAACGGTACTCCTAGACAACTTATTTAGGGCTGGTTTATACGTTCCTGAACTGATCGCCACGAAGGAAAGAAAACCTTTCGTTTACTTTAACGATCAACCCATTATCGTTAAAAGATTCATTGAAGGTTATCCGGGAACCGATGCTGGTGAAAAAATCCTTTTCGATTTAGGTAGAAAGCTCGCTCAAATTCATACTACCACCCTTTCCTTTGAACTCCCTTACAGAATGCCTTATGACAGTAAGCAGTTTTTATCTGTAAGAAGAAATAACGAGTATTTCGGCAGATGGATAATTGACAAGACTAGGTATTTAGACGAACACATCCCTAAAGATGCTCCGATTGGATTAATTCACGGAGACTTATTTCCTGACAATTTTTTAGTCTATGATGATGAGGTTATCGCTATAATAGACTTTGAAGAATCGTGTCAATTCTTTTACGCTTTTGATATTGCAAATGCACTTATCGGTAATTGCTTTGAGGATAAAACATTTAATAAGGACAAAACAAAAGCCTTTATTGATGGTTATCAAAGTGTAAGGAAACTAACTCCTGCTGAAGTAAACAACTTTAACTTTTTCATTTCCTATGCTGCGTGCAGTCTTGCTTATTGGAGATTCAAGCAATTCAATGTGAATCATCCAGACCAAGACAGAAAGGACAGCTATAAAGAAATGATGGAAATTGCTGATTTCTATGAGACTGCTTTTACTAATTCTTTTTTCGAGTCTTTTTTTAAAGGCTAGTACCATTGATTCTCTTGTTCAAGAATACCATCTTTCTCAAGAGGAATTAAATGCATTGTTTCAAAATAACGATTCCATTAAGGACTTATCTGAATTTAAAGACGATAGTCTAAGCATTACGATTAAGCTAGCACACCTTCAAACGATTAACAAGAATAGAACAAAAAGAAAACTAAACAAGCTAAGTCTAAACCTACTAGCTTCTAGAATGGCAAACCAAATTACTTTTGAAGCAGCCAAACAAAACTACCTTTCTCATTGGAATCTTAAAGGCGAAAAACCTTACCACCGTTGGGGTAAATTGGGTCAAGCTAGTCATATCGAAGAAAACACCTTCTCTTATCAAGAATCTAAAACGCTAAAGAATGATTATCGCCAAGCATTAAAGATGATGGCCGTTGGTCACCATAGCTTTATTTCCGAAAAAGCTCCAAATGATGGACATAAACAAGCGATTTTAAGAAAAGAGCACACCTCAGTTGGATTAGGTTTTACTTTTTATAAAAACCAATTTCGCTACAACGAAGAGTTTATTGATGCTCATTTTAAAACGATCGAATATCAAAACAAAGGAAATGAGGTAAAGGTTCAATTTAAAACCAACAAGGAGCAATACGTGCATTTTGCTGTCATCTCTTCAGAAAAGATAAGCTCTAAATCTGTTAAATGGTTGAACCGAAGTGGCAGTTATTTAGACCAAGGAAAAGACATTGTGGATAGAATTCCCTTCTTCCATATGAAAGAAACGAATGATTATTACGAATTTAGCAGCACTAAATTGGAAAGTGGTAAAGTTTACTACATCCAAATTTACATTGGAGATAAGGCTCCGAACAAGAATAGATTAAGTAGTAAGAATTTATTCCCGGCAAGTGGGATAGTAATATTTAAGTAAAATGAATTTTCATCCATTAGTAATAAAAGACGTTATCACTTTAACTGACGATGCAAAACAAATCGTTTTTAATACTCCAGCACTGATTCAAAACAAATTTGAAAGACAAGCAGGACAATTTGTTTCATTGAAACTAAACATCAATGGTCAGGAAGTAAGAAGAGATTATAGTATCTGTACTTCTTCTGCAAACCAAGAATCTTTTGGAATTGGTGTAAAAAGAGTTGAAGGCGGTTTGGTTTCTAACCATGTTAATGATGAATTCAAGGTTGGTGATACGATTGAAGTTTCTGAACCTCAAGGTAGATTTACTTACAACACACCATCAAAACAATTGGTATTAATAGCAGCAGGATCAGGAATCACTCCTATTCTATCTATATTGAAGCAAGCATTGAATGATTCTTCAACTGAACAAGTTCAATTATTATACTCAGCTAAGTCAGCAGACAAGTGTATGTTTATTGATGAATTGATAGCTATAGCTGGAGAAAACGAAAGTAAACTTCAATTATCATTCTTCTTTTCTAGAGACAAAAAAGAAGCTGGTGGAGGAAACAATGTTTCATACAGAGAAGGACGTATACATGAATCTTTCATTCAGAAGCAATTAGAAGGAAATGTATTCGATCAATATGCGAACTACTTTATTTGCGGACCAGAAGACTTGATTCTTAGAAGTCAAAAATTCTTAGAGAAGAACTTTGTAAGAAAAGAGAATATTCACTTTGAATTATTTACTGCTCCTACTAAATCAGCAGCTGCTTCTAACGTAACTGTTGCAGAAGGTAAATCAATGATTAAAGCCTCTTTAGATGGGACTGACATTGAATTAGAAGCTGATAAATCAAAGTATATACTTGAGCAATTAATGGATACAGAACTAGATCCACCTTTCTCTTGTCAAGGAGGAGTTTGTGGGGCTTGTATGTGTACCGTAACTGAGGGAGAAGTAGAAATGGAAGACAACTTCACTTTAACGGATGATGAGATAGAAGAAGGAAAAATCCTTGCATGTATCTCTAGACCAAAGAGTGACACTATCGTTATTGAATACGAATAGAATTCATTCTATTTTATGTCGTCTAAAATTAAGCCAGAAGAACTCGAAGTTCTCGAGTTTATCTATAAGCAAGAAAGCGAAGCTGTTCATGAAAATGAACTGAATGACAAGTTTGATGATCAACTTGTAAAAAAGCTACATGAGGTTGATTTACTAAGTACCGAGTTTGACTCACAGCAGGTTTGTTTAACAGACAAAGCCTATGAAGTGAATTTCGAATTAAAGGAGAAAGTTAGTCTGTTTGATAAAGCACCTCAAGCTCCTGATTATTTTCTTTTCAGCTACTTCCAAGGCAAATTTGGAATGAAAGGCTGGCTGGTTGTTTGGTTTGGAATTTTAGCTTTTGCAGGTTTAATCAGCTTGTTGATTGCTCTCACTTAGATCATCCTCTTTCTTTTTAAAGAAATACCTTAT
Source organism: Flavobacteriales bacterium (assembly GCA_965661855.1). GTDB lineage: Bacteria > Bacteroidota > Bacteroidia > Flavobacteriales_C > CBFIFL01 > CBFIFL01. Next base: position 48,930 of record CBFIFL010000002.1, on the reverse strand, counting down.
TATAACTGGCTTCTTCTCTTGAGGAAGCCAATATTTCTCACCATACTTTTCTTCTAAAACGCTTAAATCATCATTCATAGGAACATCTTTCTTTTGAGGTCCTAAACGTTTATAATAGATAGCCATCACTATACCAGACAAAGCTCCCATCAGGTGTCCTTCCCATGATACATGCGTTATACTTCTTAATTGACTAGGATTCAGACGCCATAGATCATCCGCCAGAATTTTCTCCCACGGTAAAACTCCCCATATAATTCCAGCGTGATAGAAAATCACGACCAGACTCAAAGCCATTAGTGTTCGAGCCTTTCTGAAAGTCCCTGATAAAAACAAAAACAACACTAAAAAGTAAACCAATCCACTTGCTCCAACATGGTTCCCTCCTTCTGCGAAAATCCATGTCCACAAGCCTGTTGATATCCAGCCCCAAAGCATAACCGATTTAGCAATAGACTTATAGAAATAGAAAAGTGCCCAGGTTAAAAAGAAAAAGCTGGGTAAATTATTTAGTAAATGATCAAAACTACCGTGAAGAAATGGCGAAAAAACCACTCCTAGCAAACCTTCAAACTTCCTTGGTTTCAAACCCAACATACTATTGAGGTTTATTCCGCTATAGTATTGAAGGAAATAGGCTAAAATGATTAAAAGACTTAAAACCAAAGCCCATTTATAATCTGTAAATATTTTGATTTTAGACATACCTCTACTCTACCAACAATATACCAATTAAAAGATGTGACAAAAAGTCGTAGTTTTGAGTTATGAGCATTTGGAAAATCACACCGAACATAGAAGAGATAAATCAGATGAGACCGAACACCTTATTGGAGTCTCTTGAAATTGAGTTCACTGAATTCACTGAAAGTTCTCTTAGCGCCAAAATGCCGGTAAGTGATAAAACGGTTCAGCCATTTAGGATTTTACATGGAGGAGCAAGTATAGCATTAGCAGAAACAATTGGAAGTGTAGCTTCACTACACATGATTGATAGAGAGAATGAGATTTCGGTAGGACAATCAGTTGCTTCCAATCACATTAAAGCAGCTAAGACTGGTTTTGTATATGCCAGTGCAAAAGCTAAACATATTGGAAAATCAAGTCACGTTTGGGAAATAGAGATTCGTAATGAAGCTAAGGAATTAGTAAACATTACTACTTTAACTATGGCAGTTTTAACAAAGAAGTAAATCAAAAATTTAGACATAAAAAAAATCCTACCGAAAACAATAGGATTTTTTTATTTAAAGTCTTTTCTAATTACTCAGCTGATGTAGAATCAGTAGCAGTAGAATCAGCAGCTAATTCAGTTGCCATTTCAGCGTTAGCTTGAGCCATTGAATCAGCAGCAGAAGTTTCACCTTCTAACATTTCATTCATTTTAGCGTCAGCGTTCTCAACCGCGTCTTTAGTTTTTTCTTCTTTCTTTTCTTGCTCTTGAGCAGATGGTCCACAAGCAGTTAATGCTAAACCAGCAACAAATAATGCAGCGTAAATCTTTTTCATAATGTTTAGTTTCCTTAGTTGACTACAAATGTAAAGTTATCCTTTGATTTATCAAGTCTATTAGTAACAAATAACTGAAAAATAGAACTATACATAAAAGAAATAAGAACACTATCGTCTGTATATTTGTTGAAGAGTAAAGTAATTCTGTATGACCGATAAAAGATTAATGGATAAATTTCCGAGTATTTCGGATCTTGAAAAGAAAGCTCAAGCTAGAATTCCGAAAGTTTCATGGCTTTACCTTCAATCTGGAACTGGCAGAAACATATCTACTTCTAAAAATCGATCACGTTTTGATCAATTCAGCATACTACCTTCTTTTATTAAAGGGAAGTTAGAACCAAACTTTAAAACAAGTCTTTTCGGCAGAGAGTACAATATCCCTTTCGGAGTTGCTCCAGTCGGATTAACTGGTTTGATATGGCCTAGGTCAGAATTCATTTTAGCTAAATCAGCCAATACATATAAGTTTCCTTATTCGTTAAGCACCGTTGCAACTCAGACTCCAGAAAGCGTTGGCAAACATGTCGGTGATATGGGTTGGTTTCAACTATACCCACCAAAAGATCCCATTGTAAGAAAAGACATTCTAGACAGAGCGAAGGAAAGTGGTTTTCATACTTTGATCATAACAGCAGATGTTCCTACACCCGGACGAAGAGAAGAATCTAGAAAATCTGGGATGTCTTTACCGGTAAAATTCACCCCTAAAATAATTTGGGATGGAATAACGCATCCTGTTTGGACCATAAAAACCTTAACTGAAGGCTTACCAAACCTAAAAACGGTTGGTAAATATGCTGGTTCTAAAAACATGAAGGTAGCTGCTGAATTTGCACGTTTCAAATTTAGAGGTGATTTAGATTGGGATTACATCAAAGAGGTTAAGGAAATGTGGGATGGACCAGTAATTCTAAAGGGAATCCTTCATCCTCAAGACGCTATAAAAGCCTCAGAAATAGGAATCGATGGTATCTGTGTTTCCAACCACGGTGGAAGACAATTCGACGGAGCTCCTGCTGCGATTGATGCCTTACCTGAAATAGCAAAAGCTGTGGGCAATGATATGTCGGTCATTTTTGATAGTGGTATTACTTCAAGTCTAGACATCATCAAAGCTTTGGCATTAGGTGCCGATTTCGTATTGCTAGGAAAAGCATTCATGTATGGCTGCGCTGCATTAGGAGATAAAGGCGGAGATCATGTAGCCGATATATTAATAGAAGACTTAAAAAACAATATGATTCAACTTGGTGTTGAATCAATTGAAGAAATAAAGCATCTCGATATAAAACAGTATTAGTTTAAAGACTATTACTTCAAAGTCTCTTCACAGAACTGATACATCTTTGTAAATAGGTGCAACCTAGTATTCCCTCCGTAGATCCCGTGGTTCTTATTCGGATAAATGAACAGATCAAACTGTTTGTTTTGATCTACCAATTCTTGAATCATCTCCATCGTATTTTGATAATGAACGTTGTCATCAGCTGATCCGTGAATCAATAGATAATTCCCTTTTAGTTTATCCATATGGTTAATTGGAGAATTATCATCATAACCAGAAGCGTTTTCTTGAGGAGTTCTCATATACCTTTCTGTATATATAGAATCATAATACCTCCAGTTAGTAACAGGTGCAACGGCGATTGCCGATTTAAAATCATCAGCCCCCTTAGTAATACATAACGATGCCATATAACCTCCAAAACTCCAACCTTGAATACCTATGTTATCTCCATCTACAAAAGACAAAGTCTTTAAGTATTGAGCTGTAGCTATTTGATCAACAGTTTCTAATTTACCTAACTCCATATAGGTACATTTCTGAAAGTCAACTCCACGAGCACCAGTACCTCTTCCATCCACACATACAACCAAATAACCTTGCTGAGCTAAGAATTGATGCCATAAATAGTCTCTTCCACCATATGAATCCATTACCGATTGCGAGTTAGGACCACTATACTGATACATATAAACAGGATACTTTTTCTTTTTGCTAAAGTCTTTAGGCTTAATCATAAAACCATATAAATGAACTCCTTCCTGCGTATCAAAATCAAAGAATTCTTTATCATTTAAATTCAAGTCCTTCAGATTCTCTTTTGTGTTATTGTTATCCACTAAGTCAACTACCTTTTTTGTTGAACTACCCTCATGAATTGTAATTACAGCAGGTGTATTCGCATTTGAATATGTTTTGATGTAATACTTCATTCTTTTAGAAAACTTAGCACTAGACACTCCCTTTTCTTTGGTAAGAATGGTATCATCTTCTCCATTTATTGAAATGCGATATACTTCACGTTGATACGGTTGTCTTTTAGCAGCTTGATAATAGATATTCTTATCATCATCAATTCCGTAATAGGCTGTAACTACAAAGTTCCCTTTTGTAATTTGCTTAGACCCTCCATTTAAATCATTTAAATAAATATGTTTGAATCCATCTTTGTCTGAAGTCCAAATAAATTCATTCTCATTCAAGAAAGTAATGTCGTCTGAAACATCAATGTAAGTCTTACTCTTTTCCTCATACATCAATTCAGCATTCAAAGTAATATTCCTTGGTGTAGCTGGAATAGTATGCACTTTTAAAAGCTCTAAATGATTTTGATGACGATTCATTCTATACACTAGTAATGTATTCTCTTTTTTAGTCCATTTGATTCTTGGAATATAATTATCCTTTTCCTCTCCTGTTTGAACCGTATAACTTGCCTTGTTTCTAACATTATACACCTTAATCTGAACTTTCGAATTCTTCTCTCCTGCTTTTGGATATTTAAACTTGTAATTTTCTGGATACAAACTATTAAACATGTCCATTCCGAATTCCTTCACTTCAGACTCATCAAATCTATAGTATGCAATTTGCTCACTACTAGGAGACCAAAAGAAAGCTCTAGCAAAAGCAAATTCCTCTTCATAAACCCAATCAGCTGAACCGTTAATTACCTGATTGTATTGTCCATCAAATGTAACTTGTGTTTCCTCTTTTGATTCAATATCATAAACATAAAGGTTATTCAATCTAACGAATGCAACCTTCTTTCCGTTTGGAGAAAAGGTTGCGTACGATACTTTGTCATCACCTGAATTCACCTTGATAAAAGACTTGCTCTCCATTTCATATAGGTAGAAATGAGCTTTTGTAGAATGTCTGTAAATAGGCTCTTCATCTATAGACAAAAGCATCATATTCTCTTCGCTGTTTAATTGATAAGCACTAATTGCTAAATCACTTGCTTTCTTTCCTAGTCTGCTTTGATCAAACAAAATGCTATAAACGTCTCCATTCGAATAAGGCTGCTTAATGACTTGAAATCCATTTTCACCATTGTATGTTTGCGTAAAATGCTCTCCATCATTTGTAGAACGAACACCATATACTTTGAATTCATGGTAATTTCCATATCCACTACCCCAAACATCTTCCAGTTTTAAAGAATCTGCTGCAAACACTGAAGCCGCCATTAATAGTAGCGGTATAATAAATTTAATTTTCATCATAATAATTGAAATTACAACAACTCCTTCTCTATCAAGTAATTGTTTCTATTTGGATTATTTCTAGACAACAACTCTGCCAAGAATCCTGCTAAAAAAAGCTGAGTCCCTAAAATCATGCAAACCAGAGAGATATAAAACACTGGTTGATCGGTAATTAATCTTGCCTCTAAGTGATTTATCAAAGAGTACATTTTATAAGCACCTAAATACAATGTCATTAAAAAACCAAGTATGAACATTAAGGTACCGATAAGACCAAAAAAGTGCATTGGTTTTTTACCAAACTTAGATACAAACGTGATAGACATTAAATCCAAAAAGCCATTTACAAAACGTTCCAACCCAAACTTTGAAGAACCGTATTTTCTAGCTTGATGCTGAACTACCTTCTCTCCAATATTGGCAAAACCTCTCCATTTAGCAATTACAGGAATATATCGATGCATTTCTCCATACACTTCAATATTCTTTACTACTTCCTTTTTATATGCTTTTAAACCACAATTGAAATCATTCAAATAAATACCAGACATCTTTCTTGTTGTCCAGTTATATAATTTAGTTGGTATTGTTTTGGTGATAGGATCGAAACGTTTTTGTTTCCAACCAGATACTAAATCAAAACCTTCCTCACCAATCATTTGTTTGAATTCTGGTATTTCTTCCGGAGAATCCTGAAGATCCGCATCCATGGTAACCACCATATTTCCTTCCACTACTTGAAAAGCAGTATGTAAAGCAGCTGATTTACCTTGATTTCTTTTGAATTTTATTCCTTTTATAGAAGGGTTCTTATTATTGATCGATTCAATTGTATCCCAAGAACCATCGGTACTTCCATCATCAACAATAACTACCTCGTAAGTGTAATTATTTTTCTTCATCACTTCGTCAATCCAAGTACAAAGCTCTGGTAATGATTCCTTCTCGTTATACGCTGGTACTACAATTGAAATATCCATTTTTTAGTTATCGTATTCGTTATCGAAAACTTTTTCTTCTTTTTTGAAGATTGCTCCAAGAATCAAACCTAGAATAGATCCTAAAAGACCTGTTATTATTGAACCTTGAATAATTGTCATTATACCTTGAGTTTTGATTCCTTCGATCGACGCATTAACAACCTCATCTAATTTAGCTCCTTCCAACCCCATTAAATCAGCCATTTTCTCAGCTGCGTTAACAGCCAACTCAATGTTATCTTTCATGAAACTTGGACTCAATTTTAAATGAGCAATATTGATTGAAGTACTTATAAATGTTGAAAATGTAACCACCAACATTACCAGTATAACAACATCTTTTAATGAAATCACGCCTTTTAGCACCTGGTCTCTATGATACTTCACCATGTACACGTATAAACCAATACTAATTACCACTGACAGAACTGTCAAAGTAGTACTTCCCAAAGCACCCAAAAAGTAAGCTAGAATGGTTATTAACGAACCTATTATACCTATAATAGCTCCATATTTCATCGCGTGTTTCACTGTGTGTTTTATCATGTCGAATTTTACTTTCCTCTAAATTAATAAAAGATATCTAACCCTTCTTTGTAGAATGATAATCATTTAGTAATTTTGGGGCTGGGTAAGTCTTGTACGACCAGCTCCTTTCTAATCCCCCAGGATGGGAACATAGCAAGGGCATGACGGTTGAGCGGTGCGATACAAGTAGCTTACCCTTTTTTTATTCACATTCCTTTCTATACCACTTTCATTACTTAAATTTGCGTCATCATTTTAAACCAAATTTATATATGAAATTCTTCATTGACACAGCAAACTTAGACCAAATCCAAGAAGCAGAAGCTTTAGGTATTTTAGACGGTGTAACTACTAATCCATCTTTGATGGCTAAAGAAGGTATCGTTGGTGACGATAATGTTAAAAATCATTACAAAGCTATTTGTGAGATCGTAGATGGAGACATTTCAGCTGAAGTTATCGCTACTACTTACGAAGAGATGATCAAAGAAGGTGAAGCTTTAGCTCAATTACACCCGAACATCGTTGTTAAAATTCCAATGATCAAGGATGGTGTTAAAGCAATCAAATACTTTTCTTCAAAAGGAATCAAAACAAACTGTACGTTAATATTCTCTGCTGGTCAAGCTTTATTAGCTGCTAAAGCAGGTGCAACTTACGTTTCTCCTTTCATTGGAAGGTTAGATGATATCGCTCATAACGGTGTTGAATTAATCGAGCAAATCAGATTAATCTTTGATAACTACGGTTTTGATACAGAAATTTTAGCTGCTTCAGTAAGACACACGATGCACTTAATTGATTGTGCTGAAATCGGTGCAGATGTAATGACTGGTCCACTTAACGTAATTACTGGTTTATTAAACCACCCATTAACAGATAGCGGTTTAGCTAAATTTTTAGCTGACCACAAGAAGAGCCTTGAGAATGCTTAAGCATTTTTAGTTCTAAACTTAAAGTTCAAGTTTCATTATGCTTAAATAGCTTAATGATTCTTGAACTTTTTTGTTTTACATCATTTGAACTTTGAATACTAGTAAATATGATTTTACAAATTCATCCAGATAATCCCAACCCACGCCAAGTCAAACAGGTTATTGATTGCCTTTCTAAAGGAGGAATAATCATTTATCCTACTGATACGGTTTATGGAATAGGTTGTGATATTACTAAGCCAAAAGCTATTGAGCGCATTGCTAAGCTTAAAGGACTCAAAATGAACAAGGCGAATTTCGCTTTTATCTGTTCAGATTTAAGTCATTTAACGGATTATGCGAAGCAAGTAGACAACCCAACTTACAAGTTGATGAAAAAGTGTCTACCTGGTCCGTATACTTTTATTTTACAAGCTAGTACCAGTGTACCAAAGCTTTTGAAAAACAATTCTAAAAAGGAAGTTGGAATCAGAGTTCCTGAGCATAACATTCCTTTAGAAATTGTTTCTCAACTTGGAAACCCAATTCTAACTTCATCTCTTCCGGATGAAGAGGAAGTAGAATACATGACTAATCCTGAATTAATTCATGAGAAGTATGAAAAACTGGTGGATATTGTAATCGATGGTGGTGTTGGAGGATTCAAAGCTTCAACTATTATTAACTGTCTTGACGGAAACATAGAAGTTGTTCGTGAAGGTGCTGGAGAAATATTTTGGTAAATGAAAAAGTTAAAAGTTGTATTCTTAGGAACTCCTGATTTTGCTGTTGCTTCCATGAAGGCAATTCATGAATCTGAACATCAATTAGTTGGTGCTATCACTATGCCTGATAAACCTGCGGGAAGAGGTAAGAAACTTCAAAGTAGTCCGGTAAAAGTCTATGCCCTTGAACAAAACATTCCTTTATTACAACCAAGCAATCTAAAGGATGAAGACTTTTTAAAAGAGCTTAAAGACCTGAATGCAGATATATTTATTGTTGTTGCATTCCGAATGTTACCTGAAGCAGTTTGGAACATGCCGGAAATGGGAACGGTAAATCTTCATGGATCATTGCTTCCTGACTACAGAGGTGCTGCACCAATCAATTGGGCTGTAATGAATGGAGACAAAAAGACTGGCGTTTCTACATTCCAATTAAAACATAAAATTGATACAGGAGATATTTTACTTCAAAGTGAAACTCCTATTTCTGAAGATGATAATGTTGGAACTGTTCATGATCGTTTAATGAACATTGGTGCCGAATTAATCGTTACCACATTAGATCAACTTTCATCTGGAAATACTAAAGCTATTCCTCAAGATTCGTTGAATGATGGTCCATATAGAGAAGCTCCTAAATTATTCAAACCTGATTGTTTAATTGACTGGGGTAAAAATCAAGAAGAAATTTTCAATCACATTAGAGGATTATCTCCCTACCCTGCTGCTTACACTGTTTTGACTGATGGCAAGGAAGAAAAGAATCTAAAGATTTTTAAAACGTCTAAATCAGATAAAGCTATTTCTACTGGATCATTGAAGGTTGAAGGGAAACAAGTTTTTGTGGGAACAGGAAGTTCTTCATTAGAGCTTTTGGAGGTTCAACTAGCAGGAAAGAAAAGAATGTCTGTAAAGGACTTACTAAATGGTTTTAGTTTTGACTCTTATAAAATCAAAACGAATGAATAAGTTTTTGGTATCGATCGTGCTATGCTTAACTAGCGTAATTACTAATGCTCAAGGGACTACTAATTTACTTGAGATAGAAGTGGATAGCATAGAGAATGTCTTTGTAAAGAAGATGTACTCGAATGAGAAAAGCTCAAGTTTCTTTATTCAAATTGAAAATTCTGTCCCACTTCATAAGCATGAAGTTCATGCGGAAACAGTTTACATCATTTCGGGTGAAGCAAGTATGGTATTGAATCAAGACACCATTTTAGTTAAAACAGGTGATTTAATTGACATACCGGCAAATACACAGCATGCCGTGACAGTTACAAAAAGACCTTTAAAAGTACTTTCCGTTCAGTCACCTGAGTTTTTCGGTAAGGACAGAGTATTTATAAAGGAATAACACTTTGGTGAATTCTTTGGGTAAACCAAGGATTGCATTTAAAATGTAGAATATGATTATCAAAAATCTTAAGGACTGTAAAGAAAACATTGAGACCATTGCTAAGTGGCATCATGATGAATGGGCTAAATACAATCCTGGCCAAACTTTACAGGATAGAATTAATCTATATCAAGACTTTCTGGAAGAACCATTTCTTCCTTCTTTATTATTAGGAATAGTAAATGATGAAGTAATTGGAACCGCTTGCGTTTTGGATCACGATATGGAAATCTATAAAGAGTTATTTCCCTGGTTAGCTAGTGTTTATGTTCATCCTGATCACCGTGGAAATGGATACGCAACTCATTTAGTAAATGAAGTGGTAGCTCAAACCAAGGAAAAAGGGTATAAAGAAATGTACCTGTACACACCTGATCAGCAATCCCTTTACTCAAAAATTGGTTGGACTATTCTTGAAGACCTAAACTATATGGGTGAAGATGTGAGCATCATGAAGATAAATTTATAGTGAATAAGCAAGATTTAAGCAGATATAGCCGTAACATCCTTCTGAAAGAAGTTGGAGTTGCAGGACAAAAAAAGCTATTAGCTGCTAAAGTCTTAATGATTGGAGCTGGAGGTTTAGGCTGTCCTGCTTTACAATACCTTGCAGCAGCGGGAATCGGTCAAATCGGAATTATCGATTTTGATGTTGTTGACCAAAGTAATCTTCAGAGACAAACCTTATTCACTATAGAAGACATCGGTAAAAACAAAGCTCTTTGTGCTAAAAACAGACTGGAGCTTTTAAACCCTGACATTGAGATAAAGGCTTATAGCTTTCGACTAGATACGAGCAATGCGTTAGACTTGTTTGATCAGTATGACATCGTTGTAGATGGCACGGATAATTTTAGTTATCGCTATCTAATCAATGATGCAGCTTCAATTAAAAACAAACCCTTAGTATACGGAGCTGTCAATCAATTTGAAGGTCAAGTTTCTGTATTTAACTATAACAACGGACCTACTTATCGTTGTCTCTACCCTACTCCTCCAATTCCTGGTTCAATCTCTTCTTGTTCAGAAGCCGGAGTTCTAGGTGTATTACCTGGTATAATCGGAACTATGCAAGCCAATGAAGTAATTAAATTAATTCTTGGTTTAGATGGTGTGTTAAACGGAAAGGTTTTGGTTTATAATGCAATGGAGTCTGAGACGTATAAAATGACGATTGCTAAATCTTTAATAAAAAACATTTCTGAATCGGATTTCGTTAAAATGGATTACGATTTGTTTTGTGGGATCAATTCAAAGAACAAGTCAGAATTAAATGATTTTATAGAAAAAGGTTATAAAATTATCGATTTACGTGAAGAATGGGAAGCAAATGACCAAAATGACAAACACCTTCAAATACCATTTAGTCAACTGAATGATCAACTATCGACATTAAAGAGAAACGCAAAGTATGTTTTGTTTTGTGAGAATGGACAAAGGAGTAAGTCAGCTATTCAGTTTCTTAAAGACGAATACAAGTTTACCCATCTAATAAACTATCATGAGCTAACATCTTAGCATTAGCCTCTCGAAGTTTTTCTTGTTTTCGGAGCATCTTGCGCATATAAAAACAGCGTATAGAAGAAGAAGCCTAAAAACACAGATAACCCAGATAGGCTTAAGTATAGATACGTGAAACTTAGAATCAGGTAATCTGAAGGATTATCCTTATTAACAACAACTTCAACATTTTCACCTAAACCATAATTAGAATACATCCCTGAATTATATTCATAAACAGTGGAATCAATCTCTACTTCTATCAAGCTATACTTTACATTTGAAGCTTCAGTTCCTTGAATAAACTCGTTTTCTGATTGTTTATCAATAAATTCATAAGCTACGACGACTCCGTTTTTATACTCTCCATTCATAATCAAATTCAAATTGACAAGAATAGGATGAAGCAATCCAAAAGTGTAAAACAGTATAGTAAACAACTTGGATGGCTTTAGCTTCAACAGACGCTCGAGGTAGTTCATATAGCGAATTTACAAAACAAAAAAAGAGGTAGCCTTCCGACTACCTCTTTCCATAAAGCTTATTATCAACTTATAACTTCAACGTTGCTCCAACTAAGAAGTTTGTTCCTGCTTGAGGATAGTAAAAATTCTCTGTAATAGTACTTCCCCAGATGTATGAGTAAGTATATCCATTACTGCTGTACATTGTGTTTAACAAGTTGTTAACTAATACATTTACAGTTAAAGACTTTGTTTTCTTTGGGAAAACCGCATAAGAAAGTCTAGCATCAACTGTTTGATAAGCATCTATCGATTTAGCATCGTTAGATGTATTATCCAAATACTGCTTTCCTACATACTTTGTTTGTACCATTAAAGAAAGATCCTTTAAAACTTGGTACTCTACTCCTGCTGCTGCAATTACGTTTGGAGAAAAAGCAATATCCGTATCTGTGTAATTATTCTCAATAACATCATAACCATTGGTGTAGTCATATACTGTCTCTGTAAAATCTTTGATTTTATTTTGAGAGAAACTAGCATTTGTCATCAAGTTCAACTTCTTCGTAATGTTGTAGTTCAACTTCAATTCAAGACCTGCTCTATAACTATCAGCTACATTTGTTCTGATAGTTGAACCTACGTCATTTAACGCCCCAGTTAATACTAACTGATTCGTATAATCCATAAAGTACACATTAGCATTGAAATCATACTTATTCCCTATATAGTTCAAACCTAGTTCATAATCCAATAAAGTTTCATGACTTGGTTGATTGCTTCTAGGATTATCAATGAAATCATTTCTAACCGGTTCTCTGTTTCCAACTGCTACCGAAACAAAAGCACTTAAGCTATCAGTAAAATGATACGTTAAACCAGCTTTAGGATTCACAAACGTGAAAGAAGTATCTATAGCTAAAACAGCTAAGTTATTATCAATTCCACTTGTTGAGTAATCAACAGATCTTACCTGTAAATCAGCAAATCCTTGCATCTTTTCTGATAACTGATAATTCAACTTTGCATATGAATTGAATTCCGTTTTGTTACCCACATTGTCATAATATCTATCTCTGATATCAGATCCGTTAGCAAACTCAGACCAAATGATCTCTCCGAAATGATCTCCTTCGTAGATATTATAAGCTCCCCCAAAAGTGAAGTCTAACTTTTCTTTATCTAGAATGAAACTGTAAGTCATTCCATAAAAGTCATTATCCAACCATCTTCTTCTGATTAAATCAGTCGAAGTAAGTGTATCTCCACCAATGATTAAATCATTTAAACCATAGTTAGCAAAATCATCTGCTTTTCTAAACTGCTCATAATAACCAGCTCCTTTTGTATAATGAAGAGCTGCATTCGCTGTTAAATCAGAACCCAACTCTTGAGCAAAATGCAATTGATAATGGTCTTGACCATAATTATCAACCTCATTATCATACTCATAGAAATTATAAGTCCTTCCTGAATTTAACAAATTAGCTGTTTGAGCTGAATCCAATCCGTTATTTCCAGCGTGTGCATTCATTGCATCAACATCTCCTGAAAGTCTACTTTCTGGTGTCCCCCACCAAGACTGGTAAGTTGTTTCTCTACCGCTAAAGTGAATCAATTTCACAACAGTTTTGTCACCATAATAAGCTCCAGATAAGAAGTAACTTCTTAGGTTTGAAGAAGCTCTGTCAATATAACCATCAGATTTAATCAATGAAGCTCTAGCATCAATCACCCAGTGATCAGCTAATAAACCAGTCCCTGTCTTAAGTGAATACTTTCTAGTATTAAACGATCCAAAAGTAGTTGAAGCTTCAGCGTAAGCTTTCTCTTTCAAAGTATTCGTTTGCAAGTTAACACTACCACCAAAAGCACCTGCTCCGTTTGTAGAAGTACCCACTCCTCTTTGAATCTGAATACTTTCAACAGAACTAGTAAAATCAGGCATATTCACCCAGTAAACTCCTTGAGACTCTGAATCATTCAAAGGAATTCCGTTTACTGTTACATTAATACGTGATGCATCTGAACCTCTTAATCTAAATCCAGTGTATCCAATACCTGCTCCAGCATCTGAAGTTGTCACTAATGACACCTCATTCTGTAATAGAATTGGTAAATCCTGACCTAAGTTTTGCTTCTCTAATTCAGCAAATGTAATCTCAGACTGAGCCATTGGAGTATTCTTACCTGCTCTTGTAGCCTTCACCACTACTTGCCCTAATTTGGTTACAGACTCTTCCATGCTAACATCAGCTATTCTTTGATCTGATTTCACATCCAAGTCAATGGTCCAAGTTTTAAAACCGATAAAACTTACTTCAAGTGCATTCTTACCCGCGGGTACTTTCTTTAATTCATAAGATCCGTAGTTGTCTGTATAGACACCTTTTGAAGATCCTTCGATTCGAACCAGAGCACCAACTAATGGCTCTTTAGAATCACTTAATACTTTTCCTCGCAATGTAAACTGCGCTGTGACGTTTAGACTTAGCAATAACGTCGCCAAAAATAAAATACTTCTCATACTTTTTAATTTGACGAAAGTTTGGGGCCAAACATTCGTATGTTCAACTTTAATAATTAATAAATACCTACGCCAGCATTACCTGGATCAGGCTCATTCCGAAGAACCGGAATTGGGTATAATCTCAGCCTTCCGGCACCCCATGAGATGACGCAAAAGTACTACAATTTTTGAGCTTCAAAAACTCTTCTTGTATTTTCTATTCTTTCTTGCCCTTGTCCTTTTATAATGAAGTACTTTGCTTCATTATCTTTTAACAAGTCTTCATATCTAGCAAACAAGTCCGCTAATTCTTCCTTATTTGTGGTTTCTCTTAATGGATCTCCCTCCCATTCAATATCTGGATAACACAAGAGGTAGACTTTATTTTGATTGATCTTCAATTGTTTGTCTATCCATTCTTCTTTGTGACCATATTTAACGTCTAACCAAATATTAAACACGCTTAGGTCAGTATCTAAAACAGAACTTTGATCTTCAAACTCTTTCTCTTGCTTTAATTGACCTTGTGCCATTAAAAGAACATCTTCTAATTCATAAGCTCGATCAATGTTCATCAAATACTCTCTTGCATATTCCTTTACAAGAGGTAAATTATACTCTTTAGAAAATAGCTCTGCTAAACTAGACTTAGCTGTAGATTCAGGACCGGTAAAAACAAAAGTGATCTTATTTGTTTTCATATGCCATTAAAGCTTTCCATTTAAAATAAGCTAGAGCTGCAACTATAGCATTGATCAGCATCAACATAGCGTAGATGGATAACGATCTAGAATAATACAAATAGACAGATAGAACATTAATAAGAACCCAATAAATCCAATTCCCAATCCATCTTCTAGTTGTCATGTATGTTGCTATAAAACTAAAGCTTGTAGTAAATGAATCGATCAAAGGTCTTTCAGCATCATCGGTAAAATAGGTAATTCCATAGTACAGGATAAAACTAAAAGCCACTCCAATACTAATTAGAATTAGGTGAGTGACCAATCCCTTTTGTTCGATTTTTTGAACTTCACCTTGACTTGAAGACTTCCAGTTCCACCAACCGTAAAAGCCCATAATCACATAATACAAGTAAAGGATTGATTCGGCATACAACTTGGCGTAAACAACAAAAATGAATATGCTAATTGCTGAACCTACAATACCAAGAGGCCAAGCAATCACTTTGTTAAGTGCAGCATAAACCACATAAGCCAAACCAAATGCAACTGCAACAATTTCAAGAACCAGTGAAAGGTTGTTATATATCCAAGTCACCATTTAAAACTTTCATAACAAAAATGGCCTTACCGTACTTTTCAAAAGAACTCTTTATCTCTGCTTGAAGCAAAGACATAACCTCATCGAATTCACCTACAACATGAGTTGCAGTAGCATTCGTCTTAACCTGTACATTCTTATTTGCATTTAAACGTTCGATAAAATCGATAATCGGCGGTTCGTAATCAGCATTTAAAGGATACTTACTTATTTCAACAGTAGCTTTCATAAAAGTCGTTTTCAAAGCGTAAAAATATCATAAAATAAAAAAGCTTAATCCTAAGATTAAGCTTTTAAATATTTCGATAGACGATTAAATTCTTATTTCTCGAATAATTTAATCTCCACTCTTCTGTTTTGTGCTCTTCCTTCTTCAGTGCTATTATCAGCAATTGCCTTTTCAGGACCATGACCAACAATTACAATTCTTGAAGAATCAATTCCATGATCCTTAAAGTAAGTAGCTACCATACTAGCTCTTTGCTTTGATAACTTCTTATTTCCAGAAACCGAACCTGTATTATCAGTGTATCCTGATAATTCAACAAAATAGCTTGGTGCTTTTTTCAATTGCTCTACAAATAAGTCTAATTCCGTTTCTACTTCTTTAGAAAACTCCGCTTTAGCAGAAGCCTTATCGAATCTCACTATTTGAACAGAAAATAATCTTTTATCGATTACCTCAATCTCTCTTTCGCTTTCTAATAAGATATCATTCTCAAAAGTGATCGTTTCGCTGTCATTACCTACTGGCAACAAGAATTCTTGTCTAAACGCATTGTAACCTTCTTTGATTACCGCTAAGTTATATTTCTTATTTCCTGGTAGAGTCATAAAGAATTCTCCTTCTTCATCAACCTCCATCATGCTAACCTCATTCGTTTCTAAATCAGTCACAATTAATTGTCCTGTTAACTTAGAACCCGTTTTTGAATCAGAAATCAAACCTTTTAAAATCGTAAACTGAGTTTCAGCTACTGTTTCACCAGTCATTGGATTGTACTTAGAGAAATCTACCTCGTAAATATCTAAATCCGTTCTTCCAACCTGTCTTTGAGCAGTAAAGTAACCTCTATCACCTTCCGTATTTAAAACAAAGTGTCTTTCGTCTCTATACGTATTAACTGGAGATCCTAAATTTTGTGGCTTAGACCATACTCCGTCTTCACCTAACACAGTCTTAAAAATATCGTATCCTCCGTAGTTTTGCTCAAAATGTCCTTTCGAAGCAAAGAATAACGTTTTACCATCAGGGTGTAAGAATAATCCAACCTCATCTTCAGGTGTATTAACCACATCTCCAATATTCTTTGGCTTAGACCATTTACCATCTACTTTTTCAGAAAAATAAATATCTCCGTTTCCTAATCCTTTTTTTCTTTCAGATATAAAAAACACTTTCTTACCGTCAGCAGAAAAACAAGCTGAACTTTCAAAGAAACCAGAGTTAATCTCTTCAAACGCTTTAGCTCTTCCCCATCTTCCGTTAGAACCTTTATTTGAGAGATAGATATCTCCACTCTTCGTTACACCTAAAATATTTTGATAAACCAACATTTGTTGTCCATCCGCTGAAATACTTGTTGCGGCATCATGCTCATTCGTATTTACAACTCCTTCAACCGGAACAGCTTCATTCCAATTGTTTGTTTTTTCGTTCCAAGTCGCAATATATACATCTTCAAAGAATTGTCCGTCTGGTGCCATTTGACCTCCTTTGTTAACAGGACGTCTAGAGTTAAATATTAGCGTTTTTCCGTCAGCCGTAATTCCAGGAGCCGCATCCGTGTATTCCGAATTCACCGTATTTGAAAGCGCCTTAACTTGAACCTTAATGTTTTCTTTATTAGCAATAGCTCCTTTACATTGAAGAATATAGTTCTCAACCTGAGAAAACTTTAAATCTTTAGTTTTAGGCTCTTTCTTTTTAAAATTTTCAAACTGAGTTAATGCTTTTTCATACTCCCCTTTACTCAAAAGGTAATGACCATAATCCATATAAAAATAAGCATCAACATCCTTATTTATCTCTGTTACTCTTGTAAAGTGATACTCTGCATCTAGAAGATTATTAGATTCAAAGTAAGCCTTTGCAAGACTTGCATTGATTTGAGCATCATCTTTATGATTTGTATACAACTCAAGGTAAATAGTCAGTGCCGACTCATAATCTGCCGACTTCACAGCAAAGTCACCTCTTCTTAATTGATATTTTTCTTTAACTGTAAAAGCTGTAGAATCTTTATCCTTTGCAGATAGCATTCCAATTGATCCAGTTAAAACTAATGTTGAAAGCAATAATTTCAATCCCATAAATAATAAACCTTATAAATAGCTGTTATACAAGTAACTATTTTAAACCTAACAAAAATAACGAATTTTCAGCTTACGCTGGAATTCTGCTTTAGTTCACCGAAAAAGACATTAAATTACCTAACTATAGTAACATGTCCCATTAACTTATGTTCTTCGGTACCTAATCCTTTATAATAAATAATATACACGTAAACATCGTTCTGAACTAATTTTCCTGCTCCATTTTTATCTCTCCCATTCCAACCTTTTTGGATGTCTGTACCGTGAAAGATCACCTCTCCCCAGCGGTTATAGATGTACATATCCATTTCTCTGACTCCTTTCATATAAGCAGGTAAGAAAAAATCATTCACTCCATCCCCATTTGGTGAAAAAGCTGATTGAGCAACCATATCCGGACACCAGTCAAATTCTATTTGATCAGTATCAACACAAATATCATTCTGTATGGTACAATTATAAACGCCTATCGTATCAATCACAATTTTCCTTGTGGTTTCACCAGTAGACCATATGTAAGTTGTTCCAGCAGCTTGTTCACCTGCATCTATAACAACTGATTCGCCTTCACAAAATGACTGACCAGGACCTAAGTCTAATGTGCCCAGCACCTTATTATCAATAATAGTAATGGTATCCACGAAGAAAGTATCTTGTTGACACCCCTCCTGCACAAACAATGTAATTTCAAAATCTCCTGGACCTGAAAAACTATGCTGGGGGTGCTGATCCTCTGAGGTGTTATTACCAGACAAAGGATCTCCAAAATCCCAAAGCCAGCTATCTGGCCAAACATCTGATATATCAAAAAAGTCGACAGTACTACCATAACAAACATCACTAAATGCAAATTTAGGACGAGTGGGAAGCAAAGTTCGAATAAACCAATAATCATGCAGACCTATAGCGTCTTGGAGTTTCTCTGAACCCTCATTTGATTCAGAAAAACCTCCTAATAAAAAACCTCTATCACATCCTTGGTAAATAGATCTAAAATGATCATTATCAGCTCCTCCATAAGTAAAATCCCAGCCTTTAGATCCTGCGCTATCAATACTGAAAATCCAGTAATCAACTCCGCCTCTATTTGTAGAAGTTTTATTTCCTCCTACGGAAGACAAAGTTGAAGCTCCTATTGCCATTCCTCCTTGAGGAGTTGCTAGCATATCATAAAACTCATCTCTATCAGTTCCTCCATAAGCTGTTTGCCACTCTATCCCTCCAACAGAGTCTATCTGTAATATCCAAACATCCATATTTCCATAAGATGCACTATTCTTATTTCCATTAGCACCGGATTCACTGCTTGTTCCTATGATTAAATTATTGGTTATTTGCAATGCAACTTCTACCCCATAATCGTTGTTGGTTCCTCCATAGGATTCATCCCAAACTACATTCCCTAGATCATCTAATGCCACCAACCAAACATCATTCATCCCATAAGAAGCTAAAGTTTTCTCACCTGTATCCTCCGAAGTTGAGCTACCTAAACATAAGAACTGACCCTCATTATAAAAAACATCTTCAAGATACTCTTCATCATCACCTCCCATAGTCTTGTCCCACATTATATTACCATTTGCGTCCAATCTTACTACCCAATAATCAGTACTTCCTCTTCCTACTTCAGTTTTGTCTCCAGTATTTTCAGAAGTAGAATATCCTCCTATTAAAAATCCATTACCACCTACAACAGCAACAGCAGTTGCTGTATCTTCCCCTGCGCCACCAATAGTACGATCCCATAGAACATTCCCATTTAAGTCACATCGAATTACCCAATAATCCATTCCACCCTTGGAGTTTGCGCTTTTCTCTCCAGAAATTGGAGACCTAGAAGTACCAAGTAATACAAAACCGTCAGACATTAATTCCATATCTGCAAATAAGTCAACCGAATCCCCTCCATAGGTCAAATCCCAAACGTTTCCGAATAAGCTAGCAGTATCGTGCTTTACCACCCATAAATCTGTCTCTCCCTCATTAAAAGCAGTTAAATCTCCACTAATAATAGAGTTCGTTTCTCCTCCAAGTAGCACTTGCTTATTATCTAATTCTCTAACAACATAAAGCCTGTCATCATCCAAGCCACCAACTGTAAAACTAGTATCAATAACAGGCTCTGAGGTTTGAGAGGAAACTCTCAAAACAGACAACAGTAAACATGTGATTAATA
This sequence comes from Flavobacteriales bacterium, assembly GCA_965661855.1. GTDB lineage: Bacteria > Bacteroidota > Bacteroidia > Flavobacteriales_C > CBFIFL01 > CBFIFL01. The sequence continues at coordinate 29,119 of CBFIFL010000002.1, read as the reverse complement.
AAATCTTATTCATTTCTTTCTTCAAGACTTAAATATGCTGATACCACTCCTAATGTAGGAGCAAACATCCATCCAACGATAGGTATTAGTGTTAAAACATAAAAACCTATACCGTTTCCGATAGCTAATGGTTTCTTGTTCCTTATTTCTGCAATACTTTCTTTGTAATCATAGCCTCTTGCTTCCATACAATAGTCCAACATACTAAAACCATGAAAATAAGTTTGAACCAGTATTAACAGTATTGGAGTGAAGAATTGAACTATCGGCACAAACATCAAAATCAAAATGATTAAGTAAGCCAACAATTCCATTCCAAGACTTCTAAAAGCAATTCGTATTCCTCTTAAAGAGTCATTTATCAGTTGCTCCAAACCAAAAGGTTTCTCTTCTCCTGTTAATATTAGCCTAACTTTTTCTGCTAAGTAAGAAAGCATTGGTGAAAGCAGAATCATGATAAGTGTTTTATATATGTATATATAAATCGCAAATAGCACGAAACGTATTAATATGGATATTATAAAGACGATAGAATCCAACATAAAGTTGGGTAAACAGTCTAACCAAGCAAAAGCTTGATCTAATATTGCTTCTTTTAATTGATCTGAAAAATAAAATGATGCGTAAACAATTGCAATGAGCATTGCCACATTAACCAAACCAGGAACAATTACAAATCCCCACAGCTTGTGCTTTTTAACAAATCGAAAGGCTTTGAAATATTTAAAACTTGCTCCAAGTATTTGTTTCATTGCTTTGAAGATAATAATTCACAACAAAATTTAAATCCATTTAAAGAGATAACATTTGTTAGCAATCGGTTTATTAACTTTGCAGCTCTAAATTTTTCTTATGGAATTAAATGAATTAACAGCCATTTCACCAATTGATGGTAGATATAGAAACAAAGTAAGTGCTTTAGCACCTTATTTTTCTGAAGCAGCTTTGATTAAATACAGAGTTAGAGTTGAAATTGAATATTTCATTGCTCTTTGTGAACTTCCTCTACCTCAACTAAATGACTTCAATAAGTCTCTTTATTCAGATTTAAGAGGTATCTACAATAACTTTACTGAAGCTGATGCATTAGCAGTGAAGGAGATTGAGAAAACAACAAATCATGATGTTAAAGCTGTTGAATACTTCATTAAGGATAAAATGAAGGATTTAGGTATTGGAGAGCAAATGGAATTTGTTCATTTTGGTTTGACTTCTCAAGACATTAATAATACTTCTGTTCCTTTATCATTAAAAGAAGGAATCATGAATGAATACCTTCCTTCATTGGAAGAATTAATTCAGACTTTAAAAGATAGATCATCAGAATGGACTAACGTGTCTATGTTAGCAAGAACTCATGGTCAGCCTGCTTCTCCTACTCGTTTAGGAAAAGAGATTAAAGTTTTTACTGAAAGAATAGAAAAGCAAGTAGAGCAATTAAAGGCAATTCCTTTTAGTGCTAAGTTTGGAGGAGCTACAGGTAACTTCAATGCGCATCATATCGCTTACCCTTCGATTGATTGGGTTCAGTTTTCAAATAACTTTGTAAATGATATTCTTGGTTTAGATCGTTCTCAAACAACAACTCAAATTGAGCATTACGATAATCTTGCTGCTTGTTTCGATTGTTTAAAAAGAATCAACACTATTATTATTGATTTAGATCGTGACATTTGGACTTACATTTCAACGGACTATTTCAAACAAAAAATTAAAGCTGGAGAAGTTGGATCTAGTGCTATGCCACATAAAGTAAATCCAATTGATTTTGAAAACTCAGAAGGTAACTTAGGTTTAGCTAATGCCATGTTCGAACATTTATCAGCTAAATTACCTATCTCAAGATTGCAAAGAGATTTAACTGATTCAACTGTATTAAGAAATATCGGTGTTCCTTTAGCTCATACAGTTATTGCTTTCAAAGCAACTTTAAAAGGTTTAGGAAAGTTAATCTTGAATGAAAATAAGGTTCAAAATGATTTAGAGAATAACTGGGCTGTTGTTGCAGAGGCGATTCAAACGGTTTTAAGAAGAGAAGGTTTTCCAAAGCCTTATGAAGCTTTAAAAGACTTGACTAGAACAAATACTGGAATTAACGCTGATACTATCTCAAGTTTCGTTGATACTTTAAACATTAGTGATGAAGTTAAAGCTGAACTAAAATGTATTAGTCCACAAAGCTATACTGGAGTTACTCTATAAGTAAGTCTTCAGTAAAAATAAAAAAGGAGTAGTTGATTGATTCAACTACTCCTTTTTTTTTAGACCCCTAGTCCATTCATTAAAGTAAGTCTTACCAAGATCACTCCAATCCTTGCTCCTAAAACAATTCTGAAATTTTTAGTGTCTTTATTTTCTTTATTCTTAGCCATCTTATAGATTGCTTTCTGAATATTTTGTAGCAAGCTTGACATTGCATTCTTGCTTTTATCTACAAAACCTATAGCTCCTTTACGAAGTGAGTATGCTGCTAATCGGATGTCATTGGTTGCTGATATCATAATAACTTCAACTTCCTTGAATCCTTTCTTAATCTTATTCAAGTAATCTAAACCTGTCATCCCCTTATCGTCTTCATCTAAAAAGTGATCGATAACCACAACATCTGGATTCAAATGCATTGATTCTAAACAATCTGCTCCAGACAAAAACGTTTCAACCTGAATCTTCCCACTAAACACGTGGTTTAATTGATGTTTCATGGTTTTTAAATACATGAAGTCATAATCTACTAAAAACACCTTCAAATAACTCTTTCCCAAAGCATGTAACTTCTCTCTCAACGACTTTTCTTGCTTTTCCATACCCCCCAATTTTCTACCCTTAATTTACCTTAGTTTTTTACCTGATTCTTTATTCCATCGATTAAACACCCAATTCAATCGACTTACATCCATAATTTACGGATGAATCTTTTTCTAAATTCAGTTTACACTCCTATAGATATCAACATGAAAATGTGAGTTTTGTTGTTCTGTAATAATCCGCTTAAACTTCCGTTTTATTGAACGCAGCTAAGAGCTTCAATTAGAGTTTTATAGTAACTTTACACATATGAGAACTGTTATCATTATTTTAAGTCTACTATTTCTTACTAATCTATCTGCTCAAGATCAATTAGATAAGGATGATGTTATTCAGTTATCTGGTGTATTGGTTTCTGGAGACTCTTTACAAGCTGTCTCTTACGCAAATGTCTATAACGTGAGTTCACATAAAGGACACATAACATCGTACTCAGGATTCTTCTCTTTTCCTGCACACCCTGGTGATTCACTAGTTTTTACATCAATTGGTTATAAAACTTCAGCTTATAAATTACCTGACACTTTAAATTTGATTAATTACTCGTTAATTCACATTATTGAGCCTGACACAGTTAAGCTGGATGAATTAACAATCAAACCTTGGCCAACCTACGATCAGTTCAAAAAGATTTTTAAGGATATTAAAGTTCCCAAATCTGACCTAGACAGAGCACAAGACAACCTTGAAAAAATTGCTCAAATTGATCCAAACATAAGTCAAACACCTGATGCTAGTTTAAGCTACAAGTTCCAAATGAAGGAATACCAAAGTAAGTTATACTACATCGGACAAATTCCACCAAACAATTTGTTAAACCCTGGTGCTTGGGCTGAATTCATTTCTTCATGGAGAAATGGAGATTTTAAAGAATAATGAGATACTTAATTACTTTTCTTCTATTAACAGGATTCTTATTGTCTTTCGGACAAACAGGACTGGTTCAAGGAATAATATTAAGTAATGACTCCACTCCTCTGCCTGATGCACGAATAGAAATTCTTTACAAAGGTCAAGTAATAAATCAAACGATTAGTACTAAAAAAGGGAAATTCTCCCTGGAAGCTGATGCAAACAAAGCTCTTCAAGTATTTGTAAGTCATATTTCACATCAAGCTCTTTCACAAAGCATCAAGTTAAATCCTAAAGAAAAGAAGTATTTAACGTTTCAATTAAGTAATAAAAGCCAAAACCTTGGAACCGTTATTATACGAGCTCCGAAAAAGAAAGTCAATAAAGGAGAAATTCAAATAGACAAAAAACATTTAAACCAAAGCTTAAGTAACGATAACGCTGAGGCTGTTTTATTCACTGAACCAAGTGTTAGTCAAAACAATGAGTTTAGTTCACAATACTCTGTACGAGGTGGGAATTTCGATGAAAACTTAGTCTATGTAAACGACATCCAAATTTATCGTCCGTTTTTGGTAAGATCTGGTCGACAAGAGGGACTTAGTTTCGTTAACCCTGATTTGATTGAAAACATAAACTTTTCTGCAGGAGGATTTAGCGCGAAATATGGAGATAAACTTTCTTCAGTCCTGGATATCAAATACAAAACACCAGATAGTCTTGCCGGATCTTTTTCTGCAAGCTTATTAGGAGGTCGATTACATTTTGAAAATGCATCAGAATCTAAACGATTCAACTACATTTTTGGAGCTCGATACAAATCCAATGCTTATCTGCTTGGAGGATTGGATACGGATGGTGAATACACTCCACAGTTTTTAGATTTTCAAACTTTTTTAAACTACCAAATAAGGGGTAACTGGAAAATCTCTTTTTTAGGTAATGTTTCAGACAATCAATTCAATATGCGTCCAGAGTCAAGATCCACCAACTTTGGAATGTTTCAGCAAGCAATTAATTTGAGAGTTTATTTTGACGGACAAGAAAGAGATCGATTTACCACTTACTTTGGCGCTGTAAGTTCTGACCATATAATTAATGAGCGATTCACTTTAAAAATTATTGCCTCTGCTTTTCAAACAGTCGAAGAAGAAACTTTTGATATAGCAGGTGAATATTTCTTAAGTGACTTAGAAACAAATTTTGGTCAAGACAACTTTGGAGAAACAACCTATACTATAGGAACAGGGGCTTTATTGGATCATTCACGTAATTTCTTAGATGCCAGCGTAAGTTCTCTTTCTATAAAAGGAACTAATCACTTTGAAAAGGATCATTTAATATGGGGGGTAAATGCACAACATGAGGAAATCAATGATAAGATCAATGAATGGACGCTTTTAGACTCTGCTGGATACTCGCTTCCTTTAGCTGATAACAACGATTTAATCTTATCCGAATCCATTCAAAGTAAAGTCGCTCTTCGATCTAATCGATTAATGGCTTTTGCAGAATGGGAACATGAGTTTAGTAAAGGAAACTTTTTAACTTTTGGACTTAGAGCTAATCACTGGGATTACAACAATCAAACGATTTTGAGTCCAAGAGCAAGCTTTACCTTTAGTCCTACTTTAAAAAATGACACCTTATTTTGGAGTCTCCGTTTTTCAGTTGGTTCCTACCAACAACCTCCTTTCTACCGTGAATTAAGAAACTTACAAGGACAAGTAAACCCTGACATAAGAGCTCAGTCTTCTATTCACTTCGTTGCAAGTTCTGAATACTATTTCCAAATGTGGAACAAAGACTTCAAATGGACAGCAAGTATGTATTACAAGCATTTATACAACTTAATTCCATACGAAGTAGATAATGTGAGAATTCGCTATTATGCTGAAAATAGTTCAAAAGGATATACCGCTGGAATTGAGTCTAAAGTTTACGGAGAATTTATTCCAGGAATGGATTCTTGGTTTTCGATTGGCGTATTAAAAACAGAAGAAAACATAAGTAATGACGATTATTACTTATACCACAACCCAGATGGAGACACTAGCATTGTTAACTCTGCAGGCTTGGGTGATAGCACCTTATTTTCACCAGGATTTATTCCTCGTCCTACCGATCAAAGAGTCAACTTTGGAATATTCTTTTCTGATCACATGCCTAAATTACCAGCACTTACCGTACACTTAAACTTAATCTACGGAAGCCGTTTACCTTTTGGAGCACCTAATACCCCTAAAGCACTGCATACATATCGAATGCCAGCGTACAGAAGAGTTGATATTGGTTTCGCTTATCAAATTGTAGAAAATGCAAAGTTTGTTGGTCGAACAGGATTGAAACCAATCTCCAACGCTTCTATCTTCAAGCCTTTCCATAATTTCAGTATTAAGTTTGAAGTCTTTAATCTTCTTGCCATTCAAAATACGATCTCCTACTTCTGGGTTGACGATGTTTACAGCAACCGTTATGCAGTTCCAAACTTCTTAACCAATCGATTAATCAATCTTAAAGTTATAGGTAGATTTTAGGACAACAAAAAGGCCATCTCAACGAGACAGCCTCTTCTAACCTAACTTGATCGATTGATCTATAACTATGAAGAACGACTTTCTTTTTTTAAGCTATTAAGCTTTCCTGATGATGGTCTATTACAATATCAAACAACCTTTTCATATTGATAGGCTTCACTAAATAATCAGCTAAACCAATAGAGAATAGCGAACTTATTTCCATAAAGTCAGTCATGCAACTAAGCATAATTACTGGAATATGCTGTGTATCCTGATCTGCTTTTAACCTAGTCAATATTTCCTTACCATCAAATACTGGCATTAGCCAATCTGTAATAACAATATCTGGCTTAATTTCTTTGATTGCTTGAATACCTTCCTCACTCTTTACAAATGAAAACACCTCTACTCCTTTCTGATCAAAATAATACTTGACCAAATCCAGGACATCCTGCTCATCATCTATAATTACCACTTTCATCTGCATCTTATTACAACACAAATCTAAGCAGTATAATAAGCCTATTGGTTATTAGATAGTCAATGTAAAATGAAGTCTATGTTAATAGATTCAATAATGGGCCTCTAAACGCTTTAATTTAGAATCGAAGACCTCGATCCAATCTTCTTCTTTTCATAACACCTAATCCAAGTCCAAAATCAACTGTCAAATATGGATTCTGGTTGCTTTGAACTCCTACGAGATTATTACCCAGACTATCGAAGTCACTCTCTCCAATCGGCAAAACCAAAGATGGTTTTAGATAAAAAGTAAATCCTTCCAATCTCTTCCCCACCACTGTATAATTAAAAGCTAAGGAAATGCCTATTTCACTTCTAATTTCTGAAATCTTAGTACTATTATAATTTCCACTAAAAATATCTGTTGGATTTACTGGATTCGCATCACTTAAAAAGAAACTCGTATTTCTATTCATATATGCCACCCCAATAGAGCTCAAAAACTTCTTCTTATATAATAATGCTTTGTGAATAGCAAATGTATTCCAGTTCGAAGAAATGCTTAAATTTTCATTCAAACTAGAGTAAGTTGTCTCTTTTAATCTATTAGATCCATATTCAAATCCAAAACCCTTCATCACCCATAGTTCTAAACCGAAAGCTTTTGTAAAATGGCTTGATTCTAAATTATGCGATTCACTTAACTGATTTGAAAAAACAGAATAATCATCATTATTGAATGCATTACCATACTTCAGCTTCAAACCTTGAACATTTGGAAACCAATTCCCTTTGCTCTTCCCTCTTGATTCAGTATGAAAATCATAATCATCAATATCTGTTTCCTGTGCATTAACGATGGCTGCAGAACTAATCAAAAGAGCAATTAATAAAATATGTTTTTTCATTTGTGGAATTTTTTAGGTTATTGCATCTTCTTAAACAAACGGCACTAAATGTCTGATAAAGAACTTTTGCATAAATATATAACGAATAAAGATGATAAAGCTTTTAGTGAGCTTTATAAAAAATATTATCATCTCGTTTATTTGGTTTGCATGAAGTACGCAAAGGACAATGCTCAAGCTCAAGATTTAACCACTGACATATTTATCAAGGTTATGAAAGATGTTTTTAGGTTCGATATTAAAAACTTTAAATCTTGGCTAATGCAGGTAAGTAGAAATGCATGTCTAATGTATTTAAGAGATCGAAAATCTATATCTGTTGAGTTTGAAGACAAGTTTGTGGAAACAGAAGAGGTAAAAGACTTCGATAAAGAAGAAGAGGAATTTGAACGATTAGATTATTGTATGGCTCAGTTAAGTCAAGAACAAAGAGAATGTGTTCAAATGTTCTTTAAGAAAGGAATGAAGTATCAAGAAATCGAAAGTGAAACTGGCTTCTCATTTAAAAACATTAAATCCTACCTGCAAAATGCAAAAAGGAATTTAAAAATCTGTATGAATAAAGCATGAAGGAGCTCTATCAACATATAAAATCAAATAATTCTGACTGGAATCCTGATGCAGATATGCTGCAAAAGTATTTTTCCGGAGAGCTAAATGCTTCAGATCATTATAAGGTTGAGAAATGGATTAGCCTGGATGAATTTGGTGATGAAATTGGTGATCTCCAAGGATCCGATTCATTAGGGAAAATAGATTGGGATCATTTAAAAAGCATAGTCAGTAAAAGCCATTTTAAGGACTCAACAAACATAAGTCAAACCGTTGCCTTTATTCTATCATCATTAGGGATAATTGCCTTTCTATTCTTTGCCCAAACTGAAGTAAAACATAAAGTTGCATCTCCTTTCACTGAAGACTATGTACTTAATGAAATCCGAACAAAAAAGGCGATTGAAATAAAAGCCATTAAACAAACTTTAAGTGAACATTCAGAATCTACTGTTTCTCTGACTGAAGCTATCGATTTTACCCCTAGTGTGCAGGACAAAAAGGAAAGATTAGAAAGAAAAATCATTATTCTCCCTAAAATAAAATCTCCTAAGATTCATTTTGTTCCAAGGAAACTTAAGATAATGGAGAACCATCCTGTAAAGTACATTCTTCAGTTTAAGGTAGTTGACTACTTTAATCAATATTTAAAAGAAAGAAAGCCTGTTGAAGGATTACAATCTGAGTACGCTTCAACGGAAGAGCAACAATTAATAAAAAAGAATGCAAAGCAGTTGAGCGTTGATGATGTTTTACAGGCAGGTCTGGAAGCTTTCTACATCAGAGATTACTACTTAGCTATTCATCACTTTGACAAAGTATTAAGTCATTATCCTGAAGACTTAAATGCTAAATTCTATAGTGCCTTAAGCTGTTATAAATTGAAAGATTATGATAAAACTATTGAGTTTTTACAAGCTGTTGCAGAAGACAATATCAATGTGTTTTTACAAGAAGCTGAATGGTATTTAGCTAAATCTCATTACAAAAAAGGTGAAATTGCACAGACTATCAATCTTCTTGATATTATCATTGATTCGGGAGGATTCTATAAAAAGAAAGCTAAGGAAATGAAAAGACAAATTAAGTCTAGTCAGTACTAGTTTTTTTCTTTTTCGATTGGTAAATCGCAATACCAAATGACACCACAACTCCAACAACCCAATAGAAATTTTGCTTACGCTTTTCCTCAGGCTTTAAGTAAATCTTAGGCAACTGTCTACTACTGATTAAAAGACTATCTGCAGAAACGAAAGTGGAGTTTAAGAAGGTATGGATGTTTTGTTGTTTTGGATAAACATTCAACATCATTTCATTCTTAAACGACTCAACTATTCCTTTCAATTCAAAATTGAACTCAAAATCAGCTGAGCTAAACCCAATGGTAGGTTTTTCAATTATATCTAACAATTCGGAGCTATCAGATGCAGAATAGAATTTAAATTTTTGTGCGACATAATCGTTTAACACATTTACAAAAGACTCCTGACTCTGTGCATTTACCAAACTCTCATCAAAATCCAATAATTCATTTCTTAAGGTCCATGGAAAAGTAGCCTGAACTTGAACCTTATTACCGTCTTGTTGAATGGTGTAGTAAGCTTCGTCGTCCTCATGTCCGAATGAGATAAAAGAAGTCAATATGAAAAGCCAAAAAAACTTCACTTAAGCTCCTATTTTAAAATCTTCACTTGGTGTACCTCTGAAATATCTCGGGATGCTAGGAAAAGCATCTGTTATGATGTAGTAATATGTTCCGTTTGGATACTCTGGAGTCACTCCATTTCTACCATTCGCCTCATCTAAATCTCCCAATCCAGAAACAAACTCATAATCATTCGAATATACTCCGTCATAAGATCCACATGGAGCTGTTTCTCCATCGCCAGGACGATCACCAGATTTCAACTGATAACTTGAAGTCATTTCCACCACATTTGAATTTGCATCACTTGATGTACTGTAAGCGTATTTATAATAGATTGGAAACCCATCCGCAGCATAACCAATCAAAGTCATTATTGTTGTAGAAATATTTAAAGACTCTAAATACAGTGTAGGTTTACCGTGATAATGATATTTCCCAGTTGGTTGAACATGTGCACTATTACAATCCAAACCTAAATTCACATTTAAAGCTTCTAAATTCCATTCCCAATTAACATCAGCTGCAAACATCCCTTCATGCGGAAATGGCTCAGCAGCTACAGGATCTAACTCCACACCACTAAACAAAATTCCAAAAGCATATTGAGGTCCAGCATTTGGCCCTGTACCCGTAGTTGATAATAAAGGAGTAAATGAGCTCGCCTCACTCGGGTCTAAATCAATCGTGTAAGATTCAGATTGCTCTGAAATTGCATTTGGATTTAAAGCTCCTTGACTGTTTCCAAATAATCCAACCATATGATCAGGAATCGAATTAGCAGTAATTACCCTATTCCCATTCTGCTCAACTGATGAAAAAGAACTAGACCAAGATAATGTTTCATCACAAGCTCCACGCGTTTGATCTACTTCGTGTTGAGCTACACAATCACTATTTGTATCTCCTGAATTATCCGTAGAATCATCTGTTCCTCCAGAATTAAGGCTGTCGTCATCAGAACAAGCCAATAAACTCAAAGTAATAAAACCTCCTAATACTATGCTTTTCATCTTATCAATTTAGTAATTAAAACCCTAATACTAAGAAACTTCCATTTAAAAGATTCTCCTTATTGTAAGTGAACAAATCATTTTCTTGATCTCCTTGAAAAACCTTTCCTCCCGCTGCTTGAACCACTGCTTGTCCTGCTGCAGTATCCCATTCCATCGTAGGTCCGTGACGATAATAGATATCCGCTTTACCCTCTGCAACCATACAAAACTTCAAAGAGCTACCAACTGAGATGGTGTCTGTAACATTGTACTTCTCTAATAATACCTCCTCTTCTGCTGCGGCATGAGATTTAGATCTCACCGCAATTCTTTCTGAAGATTTATTATTTATCTGGATCTTAACTTCCTTATCTCCTTCAATTTTAATTGCCCCTGCTGAAGATCCAGCGTATGTTACATCAGTTACAGGAACGTAGATTACACCCAAAACTGGCAAACCATTTTCAATCAAAGCGATGTTAACAGTGAATTCTCCATTCTTTTTGATAAACTCTTTCGTTCCATCTAAAGGATCAACACAGAAAAACTTTGTCCAATTCTTTCTCGTCTCATAAGGAGCCTGAGTCATTTCTTCAGACATCACCGGGATATCAGGAAACTGAAGTTCTAATGCTTTAACAATCACATCATTCGAAGCATTGTCAGCTAATGTCAATGGAGAATCATCTCCTTTGAAGTCCACTACGTTTGATAAATCAGCATCTTTATATACTTCTAAAATCGCATCACCTGCATTTTTAGCTATTTCAATTATGTCTTTAATCATGTTTCAGTATTTGATAATAAAAATAAAGAGCATTCATTCACAATCGAAATGCTTTCTATTTCTTTACCAACATTATTATTAACTATTTTTGGTTCAAATTGAGAGAATGGCAGAATTACTCCAAAAGGCAAAAGCAAATTTCGGTACGGCACCTGTTTTTTTAACAGCGATTTCTACCATCTTAGGTGCAATCATGTTTTTACGATTCGGTTACGCTGTAGGTAACCTAGGTTTCTACATGACCGTTGGTATGATATTTATTGCTCACATGGTAACTATTCCTACCGCATTGAGTCTAGCTGAAATTGCAACAAACCAAAAGGTTGAAGGAGGTGGAGAGTACTACATCATCTCAAGATCATTCGGATTACACATTGGAGCATCAATTGGAATTGCTCTTTATTTATCACAAGCCATATCTGTAGCCTTTTATATTGTTGCTCTTGGAGAAGCATTTGACCCTTTAATTGAGTGGATTGATTGGGAATACGGATACTACATTTATAATAAAAGACTAATCACATTACCTGCGCTAGGCTTACTTATTGCATTGATGCTTACTAAAGGAGCTGATATTGGAATGAAGGCTTTGTACTTTGTTGTAGTTATTTTAGGCCTGGCTTTACTGGCTTTCTTTTTTGGTAGTCCAGATACAGCACCAGACTTTAACATGTCTCTGCTAAACAATAAAGTGGAAGGTGGAGACTCCTTCTTTAAAGTCTTTGCTATTTGTTTCCCTGCCTTTACAGGAATGACTGCTGGTGTAGGTTTATCAGGAGACCTAAAAGACCCTAAAAAATCAATTCCTATTGGAACGCTTGCAGCAACCTTAACAGGAATGGTGATATACATTTTCATAGCTTATAAACTGGCTGTTTCTGCAAGTCCGGAAGACTTAGATAGCAATCAACTTGTTATGGCTGACATCAGTCTTTGGGGACCATTAGTCCTTGTTGGACTTGCCGCTGCTACTATATCATCTGCATTAGGCTCGTTCATGGTTGCACCAAGAACACTACAAGCCTTAGGTAATGATAAGGTTCTACCAAACATGAAAGCCAATACTTTTCTTTCTAAATCAAAGAAAAACGAACCATTAAATGCAGGTATTGTAACCAGTATTATAGCCGTTATATTTGTTTGGATTGGAGATGTAAACGTTGTAGCTGAAATCATTTCCATGTTCTTCATGGTTACGTACGGGTCTATCTGTTTGATCTCATTTTTACAGCACTTTTCAGCAGATCCTGCATACAGGCCTTCGTTTAAATCAAGATGGTATATCTCTTTAGCAGGGGCTATTTTATGTGGTGCATTAATGGTCTACATGAACCCTAAATACGCTTTAATTGCCACAGGAATCATGCTTTTAATCTATTTTGTTCTAGGTAAATACACAAAAGAAAAGCACGGTATTGCGGTAATGTTTCAAGGAGTTATCTTCCAGATATCAAGATCATTACAGGTTTTCCTACAGAAATCAAGTAAAGAAAGTGCTGAAGAAAGCTGGAGGCCTTCAGTAGTTTGTATTTCTAGTAATTCATTTCAACGATTCTCTTCATTCGAAATGATGAAATGGATATCTCATCGCTATGGATTCGGGACATACATCCACTTCATTAATGGTTACTTTTCAAAAGAGACAACGAAAGAAGCTGATACTGCTTTAAAGAAATTGATTAAAATGGCTGGTATAAGTCGTTCTAATGTGTATCTAGATACGTTAATCTCACCTTCCTATACTTCTGCAATTGCTCAAATCATTCAACTTCCTGGTATCTCAGGAAAAGACAATAACATGTTGATGTTTGAATTCGACAAAAACAACCCTGATGGATTATCTGATATCGCTGATAATTTCGGACTAATTAAAAGTGCAGAGTTTGACGTTTGTATTCTAGGTAGTTCAAAGAAATCATTTGGCTATAAACAGAAAATTCATATTTGGATTACGCATCAGGATTTTGTGAACGCAAACTTGATGATTCTTATGAGCTACATTATAATGGGTCATAAAGACTGGAAAGATGCAGAGATTAGCATTTTTGCTGTTTTCCCTGACGATGAAAAAACTCAAGGAATTAATGAAATCAAAGCTTTGATTGCTTCTGGTCGTCTTCCTATCTCAGCAAATAACATTGAGGTAATCGGATACCAATCAGACTTAAATCTGAAGGAAGTTATCAATCAAAGATCAAATACTGCCGATTTAACTGCACTTGGATTTAATACCGAATCAGTTAAAGGAAAGCATACAGAGCTATTCTTAGGATACGACGAAATTGGAGATGTACTTTTTGTTAATACGAATATTGAAAAGGTAATAGACTAAAGTTCTTCTACTAACAACCTACCACAAACCGTTTCGCTTAGGCTGATATTTTCATGATCTGCATAACTGACTGTGTAGGTTTGGTCAAAGCTTTCAACACTATGAATGGTTAGCTTTGTTCCTAATTGAATGTTCTTTTTATTTAGGAATTGAAGAAAATCAACAGATGAATTTTCAAGTGCTTTAATCACTACACTTTTACCTGGTTCAATATTGATCAAACGCTGATAATTGCTACTGTGAAAAACACCTTCCTTATCTGGAATAGGAGAACCATGAGGATCTTCAGTAGGAAAACCTAAAAGCTCATCCATCCTTTCAAATAGTTTTGGAGTCTTTAAATGTTCCATTTCTTCAGCAATATCATGTACCTCTTCCCACCCAAAACTCATAATCTGAGTTAAGAACATTTCAGTCAATCTATGCTTACGAATAATCAACCCAGCTACTAACTTACCTTCATTGGTAATCTTCAATGGTTTATACTTTTGATAATCTACCCAACCTTGTTTCTGGAGCTTCTTCACCATATCATTAACCGTAGGAGCACTTACCCCCATCTTTTTACTAAGATCAGTTAATGAAATCTTATCACTTTTTTGATCTAAGTGATACAAGGCTTTAAGATAATTCTCCTTCGTCTGAGTAGGCATTTTGGCTTTTTCAACAAAAATAACATATTCCCTAACATGAAATTATTAGACTAATCTAACTTTGTATATTTGCACTACAATAATTAAGGTTAATAATCGTCGAAATATGTTAAAACATTTTGTATTAGGAATTTGTATGACAATGTTAACTACAGCATTATCTCATACTGGAAAAATTAGTGGAACAGTTAAAGCTGATGGTGAACCTGTTGAATTTGCAAGTGTTTCAATTGAAAGTTTAAAACTTGGCGTAAGTACAAACAAGCAAGGAAAATACTCTTTATCAAACATTCCTGAAGGAGACTACCAGCTGATTATCTCTTTTATTGGATATGAAAAGCTTCATAAAGCAATTACAATAAGTCACAATAACTTAAACGTTAATTTAAATATTGACTTACATGAAAAGAGCTTGTTGTTGGACGAGGTTGTTGTTACAGGAAGTAAAACATTCAAAAGAAAAACAGAATCACCAGTCATTGTTAATGTTACTTCTAGTGCTTCTTTAGAAAATACGCAATCTTGTAATCTAGCGGAAGGTTTAAAGTTCCAGCCAGGACTTAGAGTTGAAACAGATTGTCAAACGTGTAACTATACCCAATTAAGAATGAATGGTTTAGCAGGTGGATACTCTCAGATCCTAGTTAACGGCAGACCAATTTTCAGTCCTTTAACAGGTCTTTATGGAATGGAGCAACTTCCTGTTAATATGATTGAAAGAATTGAAGTTGTTCGAGGAGGAGGTTCTTCACTTTATGGATCTAGTGCCATTGGAGGAACAGTTAACGTGATTACTAAAATCCCTAAGAAAAACTCTTATGACATATCAAATTCATTTCAGTTAGTAAACGGACAATCTACTGACAATATGCTTTTAGCTAACGCTACTATTTTAGATAAAGATTTGAAATCCGGAGCTAGCTTCTTCCTCAACAAAAGAGATAGAGATTTTTACGATCACAATGACGATAACTTCTCTGAGCTACCACTTTTAAACGCTATCGCTTTTGGAACAAACTTATTCTTCCTTCCAAAGGAAAATCAAAAACTTGAAGTTAGTTTAAGCCATATGAATGAATATAGAGTTGGCGGAGAAATGAACCTTGATGTCCCAGCATACTTAACTCAACAATCGGAAGAAAGAACACATCATGTCTGGATGGCTAGTGCTGATTACCAGGTGAATTTCAATAATCAAAAAACAACGTTTATCTCTTACGCTGCTTGGCAAAATACCAACAGAAAACATTACACAGGAATTACACCTGATGATTCTTTAGAATACCAAAACCACATATCTACTCCTCCCTATGGAACTTCATTGGTTCAAACATTCAACCTTGGAGTGCAAATGAATCATAAGCTTAGTAATTTCTTAAAAGGTGAAAATATATTGACTTTAGGAACGGAATACATTTACGATGACGTAATTGATCAAATCCCTGCATTTGCTTATATCATTGATCAAACCACTAGAAACTTTGGAAGCTTTTTTCAATCTGATTGGAAAATAAATTCACAGATAAACCTTTTAGCGGGATTTAGACTAGATGATCATAGCTTAATATCAAACGTACAATTAAATCCAAGAGCCTCATTATTATACAAAATGAAAGATAACATTCAGTTTAGAGCTAATTACGGTACAGGATTTAGAGCTCCTCAAGCATTTGATGCAGACATGCATATGGCTTTTGCTGGTGGTGGAATTTCTAGAGTCGTGCTATCTCCAAACTTAATGGCGGAAAACTCAAACAGCTTTAACTTATCCATGAACTACGATAAGGCAAAAGAAAAGTATATCTGGGGATATACCATTGAAGCCTTCCATACAGAGCTTAAAAATGCATTCATATTAAACCCTATTGGTGAAGATGCTTTTGGTGAAGTATTTCAAAAGGAAAACGGACAAGGTGCAACTGTTCAAGGAATCACTGTGGAAACAAGGATTAACTATGATAGTAAATGGCAACTTGAAGGAGGTTTCACCTTACAAAGCAGTGAATACGAAGAAACAGTTGAATACATTGATGGCATTGCAGGTACAAAAAGTTTTATCAGAACTCCAAATGACTATGGTTTTGCAAGCTTAACTATCACTCCAAAAAAAGCGTGGTCATTGAACATCAACTACGTTTATACCGGATCAATGATTGTTCCTCACTTTGCAGGTGCTGAAAACTTTGATAGTGATGTTTTGTTAGATACAGAGTCTTTCTCTGACTTAAGCCTCAAGTTCTCGTATGCTTTAAAAGTTAAAAAGACAGGTAATAAATTTGAATTATTCACCGGAGTAAAGAATGTGTTTAACTCTTACCAGAATAACTTCGATATCGGTAAAAACAGAGATAGTAATTTTGTGTACGGACCGTCTTTACCCAGAACTTTCTTCTTTGGGTTAAAGGTTGGAAAGTTATAGATAGCGGGGTATTGTAGGGGGTTTCTTTGGTAAGTATTACTTGCTGACTATTATAGAGGATTCAAACGTTTAAAATATCGAATGTTCGGGCACCCGCTTGGGGAGCCACTACGATACTCGTTAACAAACTCTGGTAGGGGCTCCCCTTGCGGGTGCCCGATCATTTACAGTCTAAGAACTATTCCTCAACAACTAACTTAGGCTCCATCCTAACACCGTTTACAATAGTATTAAAATTTGGAGAATGCTTTTTAACTCTATCTTTCAATGTTTCATACTGCTCTTTAGTCCCGTTTCCTTTAACATGAATTTCACAGTTAATCTCCTCTACACCAGCATAAGTATCTTCATCCATTCCTAAGAATCCTTTTAGATTCATTCCACCTCTCATTTCGATAGAAAGCTTTTCCAAAGTAATTCCCATCATCGTTGCTCCTGCTGTAAAAGTAACAGACATACAAGCTGCAACCGCTCCCATCAAATATTCAGCAGGGTTAGCAAATTGATTGATTCCTAATAGCTGAGCAGGTTCATCAACATTAAACTCAAATGTTCTAACCAACTTATGATCACCGATCATTAAAGGCTTAGTAGACACCTTGTTCTTTGTTCCACTTACCCAGTCCAACTCAACTCCAAAAGAAGCCATAGCCTCATTTGGGTTCTCCTTAATCTCGTTAACGTACTCGCTAATTCCAGCTACATTAATGTTATTTCTCATATATAAAATCTAAAGCTTGTTTGAAATCATTTATTAAATCCTCTGAATCTTCTATTCCCACAGATAAACGAATAGTACCATCTTGTATACCTATCGCTTCTCGTTGTTTTTTAGTTAATGAAGCTTGAGAAGTGTTATAAGGTAAACTCACTAAACTCTCCACTCCTCCTAAACTCGTTGCTTCTCTTGGTAACTTTAATGCCGCTAATAAAGCATGAGACATTTCATCTCCACCTTCAATTACAAAACTGATCATACCACTACAACCTGCTCCCATTCTTTCTTTATCGGCTTCGTACGGATAAGTATCGAAACCAGGAAAGAACACTTGCTTAATCCTTGGATGATCCTGTAAAAAATCAGCTAAAACGGTGGCATTGTAGTTATGCGCTCGCATTCTTAAAGCAAATGTTTTTAAACTTCGCTCTAACATAAAACAAGCATGAGGATCCATTGAACCTCCTAGTTTGAGCATTTGTCCCCAAACCATATCTATCATCTTACGACTTCCTGAAACCGTTCCTGCAACTAAGTCAGAGTGACCTCCTAAGTACTTTGTTGCACTGTTCACCACTAAATCCACACCTAAATCCAAAGGCTTAAGATTAAACGGTGTTAGAAATGTATTATCGATTATAATCCTAAGTCCATGATTCTTTCTAATCTCTACCAATTTATCAACCGGTGCTATTTTTAATAATGGATTCGAAAGCGACTCAAAAAACATCAATTTTGTTCTATCATCAATAGCTGACTCTATCTCTTCGATATCAGTCATGTCAACAAACTTAACTTCAATTCCAAAACGTTGAAGATCTTCATAAAGCAAGTTATACGTTCCACCATAAAGATCTCTAGAGGTAATGATATTACATCCCTTTTCAACCAAAGCAAAAACTGATGATGAGATTGCAGCCATTCCAGAAGAAAACACAATCGCACTTTCAGCATTTTCTAGTGTTGCTATTTTTTCTTGAAGAGACCATTGTGAAGGGTTACCATATCTGGTATAAATAAAAGTATCCCTCGCTGTTCCCTCTTCAACCGATTCGTATCTATCTGAATTCAAATAAAAGGTAGAACTCTGGAATATTGGCGTACCAATAGCTCCACTTATTGGATCATCATACTGACCAGCATGTACACTTTGTGTGGACATACTGTATTCCGAATACGTTTTATTCGTTTGAGAAGGTCCTGGCTTCCTCTTTCTTTTCAGATCTCCAAACCACAAGTCATTCCTCTGGTTTTCAATACCTTTGAAAGGTTTATTTGACATAGTATTGATGTTTTAGGTAAAAATACTACTCCAGTCTTATATTTCATATTATCAACCTACTTATAGAATTAAATTAGTAAACAATTCTTTTTAAACCATTGTTAAAAGATTATTATTCTAAACACATCTATTCACAAGTCACAAGCTTATCAACAGCCTGTGGATATCTTATAGCCAACCATTTCAAAAGATCACCGTTTACCTGAGAGACATTGGAAATATAAAAGATTGAGTTATGCAGAGTTTGGATTTAGGGTTTTATGTAGAGTCACCTTGTCGATTTATTTTAAGATCGGGAAAGGAAGTTTTTGGGAGAATATTTGAAACGAAAGCAAAGAGTTCAAACGAGTACTATTTTGCTAGTAATGGAGAGTTTATGAAATGGAAAAAATCATCAACTAAGAATATAGCTGTTGGAATAAAAATACAAGGAGATGATATTGTTTATGCTGAAAGAATAAGCTTGTAATTACTTACCATGACTGCTCATGAAGTTCAAAAAGTCTTTCTCAGACTTGCTTAGCGAATCATAACCCGACTTTGAAATCTTATCTAGTATCTCGTTCAGCTTTTGTTCATTCGCTTTTTGAGTATAATTATACTCATCGTCATTCATACTTTTCACCTTCTTATTATAGACTACTTTCATGTTAGTCTTACGCTTATTCTTCCATTTAAACTTATCAAAGAATCTTGCTACCGGTAGAAGTATGTTTACTCCTTTATTCATTTTAAGGGCGAACCAAATTCCAAATCCTGCTCCAGCGATATGAGTCAAATGCCCCCCAGTGTTACTAGATAAAAAATTGGAAAGATCAGATAACAAATAAAAAATCAACAATAGAATCAGCGGAATTTTAATTACTCCGAAAAGGGCTATTTGCATTTTTGGTCGTGCTAAACAAATTCCTGCCACTAACGCATAAATAGCTCCTGAAGCTCCAACCAATACATGATTATCTAAGCCTTGAAACAAAGGGAATACTTGATAGGAAATAAAGTATATAAGTCCAGCAAAAAGACCTCCTATATGATACATCTGAAAAGTAGTCCTTCTCCCGAATGTTTGCTCGAATATCTTTCCTAAAAAGAATAAGAATAACATATTCCAGAATAAATGCATGAAGTTTCCATGCAGATACATATAAGAAAACAAAGACCATGGTCTTAAAATGAATTCGCTAAAATGAGATGGTAATGAAAATAATGATTGAAATAAATCAATTCTTAGCTTAAACAAAGACGATAGAACAAGGAGTAAAGACTGAATAGCAAAAACTGCAACGTTTATTGCAATCAATACAATATGAGCCGGTTGTGATTTTATCCAATTACGTATCATTCTACTTTCTAAGATACCAAAACTTCATTAATAAGAAACCTGTCGTCATTCCTCCAATATGAACCCAGTGAGCAACTCCATCAGAAACACCTGAAACACCACCTCTTAAATCCATTACTAAAAAGACTATAGCGATCCATTTCATTTTAACAGGAATTGGAGGGAATATCAAGCGAACTTCTTGGTTAGGAGAGTAAGTAGCTAAAGCCGCAACAATACCTGATACAGCACCAGAAGCTCCTAAAACAATAGATAATGTTCCTCCTAAATGAAAAGCATTTAAATAGTTGACACCTTCGTTAATCAACAACCCTCCAAAAGCAGAGAGCAAGTATATTATTCCAAAAGATTTAGAATCAATTTGTCTTTCTAACATGGTCCCTAAAAACACCAAGGTTAGCATATTAAAAAACAAGTGATTAAATCCAGCATGACTAAACACGTTAGTTACAATCTGATAAACTTTGAATCCGTCATCAAATACAGGGTACATAGCAAAAGTAACCTGAGGCAACATCATCTGTCCGATAAAGAACAGTACATTAATGATGATGATATTTTTAATTACTGGAGTAATTTGAAACATAACTAGTGTAAAAATTGCTTTTGTAAATCCCTCAATCCATGTTTGATCATAGTTGGTTTTCCATCAGGAGTACTTTGTACTTGCTGACACTGGAACAATTGTCCGACCAAGGCTTCCATTTCTTCTGGGGTCATTTTCTTTGTTCTTCCAACAGCTCCTAAATGAGCCAATTTTCTAGACAACTTCTCTTGTACATCATTACTCAACCAACCACTATTTGCTTTAGCATGATCCAATAAACTTTCAATCAATGCTTTCACATTAGTATCTGACAATTCAGCTGGAGCTCCATATATAGCAAACGTGTTCTTTCCGAAAGGACGAATATCAAAGCCCATGTCTACCAAATCAGGAAGAACTCCTTCCAACATTACGTAGTCACTAGCATTTAACTCTATATTCTCAGGAAACAACAGTTGCTGAACACCTGAAGATTGATCTTCAACAGACTTTAAAAACTGCTCGTATAAAACTCTCTCATGCGCGTGGTGCTGATCAATGATTACCAAACCATCTTTCATTTGCGTAATGATAAAACCTCCCTGAATTTGAAAAAACAAATTACTTTGAACTTCCTTATCAAATAAGGTTTCCTGTTCCTTTTCTTCCTCGTAAACTATTTCTCCTTTCGATTCTAAATCATCAAAAAAGGATTTCCAACTTTGTTCTTCTCTGCCAGACTTAAAACCTTCCGTGTAGGAATTTCTTGAATTTGAAAAAGAGGAACTTCCACCTGAACTTCTTTCTGGCCTTTGGCTTTCAAAAGGATTATATGTTTTATCTACTTTAATCTCAGGAGGACTAACAGGTTCAGCCGGATTAAAGCTTCCAAATTGATCAAATGAACTTTCTTGATCAAAATCCAATGATGGGGCCACGTTGTATTTTCCTAAAGCTTGCTTTACTGCAGAACGAATAATCGCATAAATCGACTTCTCTTCTTCAAACTTAATTTCTGTCTTCGTCGGATGTATATTAACATCTATACTTTCAGGATCAATATCTAAGAATAGAAAGAATGACGGATAAGCTCTTTCAGCAAGAAGACTATCATAAGCCTTTGTAACTGCATGTTGTAAATAAGATGATTTTATAAATCGATCATTTACAAAGAAATACTGCTCCCCTCTTGTCTTTTTTGCATTTTCAGGCTTACCAATAAAACCTTTAACATCTACTATAGAAGTATCTTCCTTTACCGGTACTATTTTTTCATCGTAAGACTTTCCAAATAAAGAAACGATACGTTGTCTTAAACTTCCTGAGGTTAAATTATAAACCTCTGAATTGTTATTTACTAACTGAAAAGCGATCTCAGGATGTGGTAAAGCAACTCTTTGAAACTCGTCTATAATGTGCTTTGTCTCAACAGAATCTGATTTTAAGAACTTTCTTCTCGCAGGAACATTATAAAATAAATTCTTGATGCAGAAGTTTGTCCCGTCAACCGAAGCACACTCTTTATCACTAATTATTTCAGAACCTTCCATCTCGATTAAAGTTCCAGTTTCGTCTTCAGCTCTTTTTGTTTTAAGATCAACATGAGCGATTGCTCCAATCGAAGCTAATGCTTCTCCTCTAAACCCTTTCGTACTCAGATTAAACAAATCTTCAACCTTTGTAATCTTTGAAGTAGCATGTTTTTCAAAACACATTCTAGCGTCAACCGGACTCATTCCTTGTCCGTTATCAATCACTTGAATCTTTGTCTTTCCAGCATCTTCAATGATCAACTGAATATTTGTAGATCCAGCATCAATCGCATTTTCCAATAACTCCTTCACAACTGAAGCAGGTCGTTGAACAACTTCCCCTGCAGCAATTTGATTTGCAATTGGATCTGGTAATAACTGTATATGATTACTCATTCTTTTCTATTTCAAAAATGGCATTAGTTTAAACCATAAATAGTAACCCAATATCAACAAAGCTGCAATCATACCTGTTAGTATTAGCATTCTCCTGTTAAGCTGAGTTTGCATGTCCTTATACGGTGAAGTAGAATCGCCAAAATTTCTTTTTTTAAACTCTGAATCCTCATTTCTAAAAGAAATGTCTCTTTTCTTTTTTCTAGCCTCTCTACCCTCCTTCTCAGGATCAAAATAAATAGGCTTGTAATTGAACTGCTTATTCTTTCTGGTTTTGAAAAATCCCATACGCTTCAAAGGTAGCATTTTTTCAAGTTTTGCGAGAATTAATGCACATTTCAACGTTAAAAAATGTGAACAACTTGGCTAAGTATTTGCTTGCTAAATCCTTAGATTGCAGACACCAATTTCCTCAAGGATTTTGCGTTGTATTTACTCTGATTGGAACTATGAAGAAATCAAAAAACATAAGGTTAGTTATAGCCACTTTATTATCATCTGTTGCATTTATTACCGCTTTTGCTTTACACGCAGAACCGAAAATGAATGAATTACCACATTACGACCCTCCTTTCTTAAATGCGGATAGTGCATGGGTGGATTCTGTTTTTCAATCCATGACTATCGAAGAACGAATTGGTCAATTGTTAATGGTGGCAGCCTATTCCAACAAAGGAATTGAACATCAAAAAGAGATTGAAGATTTAATCGTTAATCATGGAATTGGTGGTTTAATCTTTATGCAAGGAGGTCCTTTAAGACAAGCTCGTCTAAACAACATCTATCAGCAAAAGGCTAAGGTTCCTTTAATGATGTCTATTGACGGAGAATGGGGATTAGCAATGAGATTGGATTCAACGGAACGGTTCCCAAGACAAATGCTGTTAGGAGCGATTCAAAACGATTCCTTGATTTACGACATGGGTAAGGAAATCGGAAGACAATGTAAACGAATTGGTGTCCATGTAAATTTCGCTCCAGTAGTAGATGTTAACGTAAATCCTAAAAATCCGGTTATCAATAGCCGTTCATTTGGAGAGAACAAATACCGAGTCGCATCAAAAGGAGTTGCTTACATGAAAGGACTTCAGGATGTTGGAATCATTGCAAATGCAAAACATTTTCCTGGACATGGAGATACCGATACAGATTCTCACAAATCACTGCCTATCGTAAATCATTCTTATGAAAGAATTGATTCCGTTGAGTTATATCCGTTTAAAGAACTAATACGAAATGGAGCCTCTAGTATGATGGTTGCCCATTTATACATTCCAAACTTAGACTCTACTCCTAACAGAGCCTCTACCCTTTCTCCTAAAATTGTAAACGGTCTTTTAAAAGATTCTCTAGGATTTAAAGGTCTGATTTTCACAGATGCCTTAAACATGAAAGGTGTTTCAAAGTATTACAAAAAAGGAGATGTAGATAAGCTGGCATTTATGGCTGGTAACGATATCCTTCTTTTCTCAGGAGATGTGCCAAAGGCAATTTCTAAAATCAAAGAAGCTATTGAAAAAGGTGAAATCAAGGAGGAAGAATTAAATGATAGATGTAGAAAAGTATTATTAGCTAAGCATTGGTTAGGATTAGCGGATAAAAGTCCTCAAGTGGATTTAGAAAACCTTTATGAGGATTTAAATCATCCTGCTGCTAAAGCGGTTAACCATAATTTAGTCAAGCACTCGATTACTGTTCTTAAAAACGATTCGAACTTACTTCCTTTATCTCACAATAGAAATAGAAGAACGGCTTCATTAGTAATTGGAAACAATCATGTTAATGAGTTCCAGGAGAAGTTATCATTCTATGAAAACATCACGCATTTCAATCTTGGAAAATCACCAAGCGGTGAGCAAGTTATCAATACACTTGCAGCATTAGATACATTTGACCTAGTGATCATTGGTATTTCAGGAACGAATCGTCGTCCATATCAAAACTTTGGAATTTCTGCTGAAACAAGTAAACTAATTGCTCAAGTAAATAAATCAAGTCAGACGATCTTATGCTTCTTTGCAAACCCGTATGTATTAGATAAATACAATGAATCTTTTGCTTCTTCTAATGCTTTAATTTGTGCTTATGAAGATACTCCTTTGGCTAAAAGCTACAGTGCTCAAGCCATTTTTGGAGGTATAGGAGTAAACGGACAATTACCGGTAAGTGCAGGACAATTTAAAGAAGGATTTGGTTTGACTTTAGAGAAAAAGAAATTAGGTTTTGGAAATGCACATAACCTAGGATTCGACACAGAGCACTTGTCATACATAGACTCGATTGTTTTAAAAGGTTTAGCATCGAAAGCCTATCCAGGTTGTCAATTGTTAATTGCTAGAAAGGGAGAAATCATTTTCGATAAAAACTATGGTCATCACACCTATGAGAAAAAATCAAAAGTAAAATCAGATGATCTTTATGACTTAGCTTCTGTCACTAAAATAGCAGCTTCGGTATCTTCATTAATGCACCTAGTTGATCAAGGTAAAGTTAGTTTAGATTCAACCTTGGGTGTTTATTTAGACTACGTTGATTCTACAGAATATGCTGATTTGGTTATCAGAGACATTCTTGCTCATCAGGCCAGACTGGTTAGTTGGATTCCTTTTTATAAAAAGACATTAGAGAAAGGACAACTGAAGTATGATTTGTACTCACCTGTGCAGAGTGAAGAATACCCTATTCAGGTTGCCAATAAACTATACATCATGAAGTCTTATCCTGATAGTATTAGAAAGCAAATAATCAACCATCCTCTTCATAAAAAGAAAGACTACCGATATAGTGATTTAGGGTATTATTTCATGAAGGATATTATTGAAAGAACTACAGGAAGCTCCATTAAACATCTGGTTGACTCTCTTTTCTTTGAACCACTTGGAGCATTAACAACAACTTATCATCCTCTTGAGAAATACAACAAGAGCCGAATAATACCAACAGAGTATGATTTGATTTTCAGAAAGCAATTGATTCAAGGATTTGTACATGATCCTGGAGCAGCAATGTTAGGAGGTGTTGGTGGACATGCTGGTTTATTTTCATCTGCTAAAGATTTATCCAAATTGATGCAAATGTATTTAGATATGGGTGAGTATAACGGACAACGATTCATTGATACTGCTATTGTTGGTGAATTTACCAGATGTCAATTTTGTGCTAATGACAACCGAAGAGGTGTTGGTTTTGACAAACCAGCTACTGCAGAAGGCGGACCAACATGTAAGTGTATCTCGTATACCAGTTTTGGTCACTCTGGATTTACAGGAACTTATGCTTGGGCCGATCCAGAAGAGGAAATAATCTATATTTTTCTTTCGAACAGAGTTTATCCTGATGCAAACAATAAGAAACTGATTCGAATGAATATTAGAACAGATATTATGCAAGTAATTTATGATGCTTTAACACCTGAATCTAGAAATTCATTGCATTAATCATTAACTTGACTAAAAACTTAAAGACATGATTATAACAAATACAGAAACTGTTCCAGGTAGAGAAGTTACTGAGATATTGGATATAGCTAGAGGAAGTACTGTTCGTGCTAGAAGTATCGGTAGAGATATTTTCGCTGGATTAAAGAATATTATAGGTGGAGAAATTGAAGAATACACAAAACTTCAAGCTCAAGCTAGAGAAGAAGCTATCTACAGAATGAAAAAAGATGGTGAAAGGCTTGGTGCTGATGCCATTGTAAATATTCGATTAACAACCTCAACAGTAATGCAAGGAGCTTCAGAAATCCTAGCTTACGGAACAGCTGTAAAACTAAAATAATGGATAGTACATTTGCTCACTTAATACTAATTGGACAAGGTATTTTTGGCATAACCGCTCTTGGTTTTCTTATCTACTTTTTAGTTAAGAGAATCAAAAAGAAGAAATTAGAACAATTTGAAGATCGTAATGATTAACAAAAGAAAAGGTCTCGTTTTCACGAGACCTTTTTTATTACTTCTTCTTTTTCTTACCAGCTTGTTTGTTACTCGTCTTTTTCTTTGAAGACTTCTTTTTAGCTTGCTTCTTTTCTTCCTTTTTGATTGCCAACTTAGCTTTCTTTTTCTTCGAAGGCTTATTGTCTTTCTTCCCTTTCTTCTTAGAAGGCTTCTTCTTTTCCTTTGACTTTACCTCTTCTATAATCGTCTTTCGAACTTTTGTTTTAGCCACTGGCTGAACCTCAATTTCTTCTGACTTCACAGCTTTTGCTACTGCTGGACTCTTCACTTTAGTTTGCTCAACCCCTTCTTCCGTAATTGCAATATCTTTTTTTGCCGCCACGGTTTCTCTAACCGGTTTCTTCGCAACTGTTCTAGTAGCTGGCTTCTTAACCGTTGACTTTTTTGCTGCAGCATCTTCCTTCTTCTTCTGAGCCAGGTTTCGTTCCTTTAACTCTTTGTAGAGGTTGATAATACTCACCCTTGTATCTCCTATTGTGAAAACGTAAAGTTCTCTTGTCGTTTCTAATCTTCTCATTGCCTTTTTAGCATCGGCAACCGTTAAATCTTTAGACTTGTTATTTGTGCTCATATGTTCTTTTTATCTGCTTAACACCTACTCTTTTTTAGCTGTATTGTTTCATTTTTTAGAAACGCTTTTTCATACGGTCTAAATCTCTTTTAGCATCTTTCTGCTTTAATGATTCTCTCTTATCGTGTAGTTTCTTTCCTGTACCTAATCCAATTTGGAGTTTAGCATAAGAGTTTCTTAGAATAAAAAGTTTGATTGGAACCAATGCAACTCCTTTTACCTTCATACTATTCCCAATCTTCT
This sequence comes from Flavobacteriales bacterium, assembly GCA_965661855.1. GTDB lineage: Bacteria > Bacteroidota > Bacteroidia > Flavobacteriales_C > CBFIFL01 > CBFIFL01. The sequence goes on along the minus strand of CBFIFL010000002.1, from coordinate 1,621 downwards.
TTAGCTCCTTTTTAGTCAATAGTAATTTTCGCTCTCTTCTAGGTTCGTGATTTGCATAAGAACCGTTCTCATAAGGCGCAATGTGCATGTTTCTAATAAACACCTCACCATCTTTATAATAACAAAAGGCTTCTTTGATCGAAGCATTACTTGATCGTATAGACTTAATCTCGGTTCCAGTCAATTGAATACCAGCAGTGAATTCATCACTGATCTCATATTCAAATCTGGATTTTTTATTCTTAATGTTAACTTCCTTCATAAGTCACTCTTCTCTTATTCAACAATACAAATATAAAGCTCAAGCAGAACAACACACCCATGGAAGTGACAATTGCTGACGATATTGAAGTATTTAATCCTTGAGATAAGTAATACCCAATCACACAAGCTAACATGGAAAACACCACCGATAGAATCATCATGTTCTTCAATTTTGTTGTTAACAGATAAGCTGCTGCAACGGGTAAAACAAGAAATGCAATCACTAAAATAGCTCCAACTGCTTCAAATGAAACCACTGTAACTAAAGAGGTTAATGCCATTAATGCATTATCCCATTTAATTGGATTCATACCAATAGCATTGGCATACTGAGGATCAAAAGTAGTAACGAAAAGCTGTCTCTTAAATAGAATTGTAAACAACAACACTATAATCAAGGTAACCAATGCATTTAAACTACTTAATGGGAATAATTCCATCCCGACAATTGTCAGATTCTGCTCTAAAGCTATAAACCCTAATTCACCATGAAGTACACAATCCGCATCAATATCAATATTATCTGCATAGACACTTACCATAATTATACCGATTGCAAACAAGGTTGTAAATACAAAGCCAATTGATGCATCTTTTGGCAGGTTAGATTTTCTATTCAAATACTGAATTAACAAAGTTGTCAATACACCAGAAATTGCAGCACTTATCAGCATCGGAAAGGAATTCTTACTTCCACTTATTAAGAATCCGATAATTAATCCTGGTAGAACAGCATGAGATATTGCATCACCAATCATAACGCTTTTTCTTAGGACCAAGTAGGTCCCTAGAACGCCATTTGCACTGGCTAATAATATTACCGTAAACAGAATTACAAATGCATCCATTATTCGTAAGGAATTTCTTTTTCGTGAGGATCCTTCTCAGGATAACCCAACATTTTCTCTAACTCTTTCTCTAACTCTGGAGTGATTACGTGTTCAATACTTTCAGCATCGTCATGCACATGATCTGGAGCTATGTTTAAATATTTCGTTAAGTAAATCTCCCAAAGTCTATGAATCTTCGCTAAACGCTTCCCTTCTTTCAAACCACTCAACGTAAGTGTCCATTTACCATTTATTTCGGTCAACTTGTTTTCTTTCTTTAATTGCTTTAAGCCTCGTGATAATTGTTTTGAAGTGAAGTACCTTTTAAAGATAACATCGTTCTGGCTTAAAGACTTTTCAAAATCTTGTTCTGGCTCTCCAATGTGATAGAATGCTTTTAGAATATTCTCTTTGTTCAGCTTATCATTCCAATTCTTCTTGGTTTTAATACCATATAGAATTCCACGATTAGGTGCGAATAAAATAGAGATGGTGGTTAAAGCTGACAGACAAACAATCACCCACGG
>CBFIFL010000001.1:85580-89182 GCA_965661855.1 Flavobacteriales bacterium | reverse complement strand
TGATTAGCCTTTCACCCCTACCCACAAGTCATCCAAAAACTTTTCAACGTTTACTGGTTCGGTCCTCCACCACGTGTTACCGCGGCTTCAACCTGCTCATGGGTAGATCACAAGGTTTCGCGTCTACCTCCATTGACTATACGCTTTTTAAAACTCGCTTTCGCTTCGGCTCCGATTCTTAAAATCTTAACCTTGCCAATGAAGAGTAACTCGTAGGCTCATTATGCAAAAGGCACGCCGTCACCCGTAGGCTCCGACCGCTTGTAGGCGCACGGTTTCAGGTACTTTTTCACCTCCTTATTCAGGATACTTTTCACCTTTCCCTCACGGTACTTGTTCACTATCGGTCTTTTGGGAGTATTTAGCCTTACCAGATGGTTCTGGCAGATTCACACAGAATTTCACATGTTCCGTGCTACTCAGGATACCAATACGATCAATATTCTTACCTGTACGGGATTATCACCCTCTGCGATGTAGCTTTCCAACTACTTCCAGTTCAAATATTTTCTCGATGTTATGGTCCTACAACCCCACCAATGCCGGAACATTGATGGTTTGGGCTCTTTCCAGTTCGTTCGCCACTACTACGGAAATCATTATTATTTTCTCTTCCTCCAGGTACTTAGATGTTTCAGTTCTCTGGGTTTGCTCTCTTTCGAGTGACTATTCTTCAAATAGCCGGGTTGCCCCATTCGGAAATCCACGGATCACAGATTGTGTGCATCTCCCCGTAGCTTATCGCAGCTTATCACGTCCTTCTTCGCCTCCAAAAGCCAAGGCATCCGCCATGCGCCCTTTTCTACTTTTCTTGTAATTAAACGAAATATATTATTTCGCTCGATATCTCTTTACTTGTCAAAATGTCAATGAACTTCTTAATTTAAGACCTGTATTTATTAAAATACTTCTCTTGTGGAGAATAACGGAGTCGAACCGTTGACCTCCTGCGTGCAAGGCAGGCGCTCTAGCCAGCTGAGCTAATTCCCCCTATGTCTGGTAGTCCCACGCAGATTTGAACTGCGGACCTCTACATTATCAGTGTAGCGCTCTAACCAACTGAGCTATGGGACTGTAATACCCGTACCTCAATCGTTATGTTTCTAACAGCACCGGGTTTGGTCTCTTAAAATGTTTTTTATATATGAAGATAAAGTCCACAACCTGTCTAATTCAAGTACATTAAATTAGATCGATAATAATTGTCTCTAGAAAGGAGGTAATCCAGCCACACCTTCCGGTACGGCTACCTTGTTACGACTTAGCCCCAGTTACCAGTTTTACCCTAGATAGCTCCTTACGGTCACCATCTTCAGGCACTCCCAGCTTCCATGGCTTGACGGGCGGTGTGTACAAGGCCCGGGAACGTATTCACCGCATCATGGCTGATATGCGATTACTAGCGATTCCAGCTTCATGGAGTCGAGTTTCAGACTCCAATCCGAACTGAGATAGGTTTTCGAGATTCGCATCATGTTGCCATGTAGCTGCCCTCTGTACCTACCATTGTAGCACGTGTGTGGCCCCGGACGTAAGGGCCGTGCTGACTTGACGTCATCCCCACCTTCCTCGCGGTTTGCACCGGCAGTCTCCTTAGAGTCCTCAGCTTGACCTGTTAGCAACTAAGAATAGGGGTTGCGCTCGTTATGGGACTTAACCCGACACCTCACGGCACGAGCTGACGACAGCCATGCAGCACCTTGTAAATAGTCCCGAAGGAAAGAACTGTTTCCAATTCATGCAATCTACATTTAAGCCCGGGTAAGGTTCCTCGCGTATCATCGAATTAAACCACATGCTCCACCGCTTGTGCGGGCCCCCGTCAATTCCTTTGAGTTTCACCGTTGCCGGCGTACTCCCCAGGTGGATAACTTAATACTTTCGCTTGGTCAGTGACTGTGTATCGCCACCAACGAGTTATCATCGTTTACGGCGTGGACTACCAGGGTATCTAATCCTGTTCGCTCCCCACGCTTTCGTGCATCAGCGTCAATGCTAGTTTAGTAAGCTGCCTTCGCAATCGGTGTTCTGTAACATCTCTATGCATTTCACCGCTACATGTTACATTCCGCCTACTTCAACTAGATTCAAGAATAACAGTATCAAAGGCAGTTCTACAGTTGAGCTGCAGGATTTCACCTCTGACTTATTATTCCGCCTACGCACCCTTTAAACCCAATGATTCCGGATAACGCTTGGATCCTCCGTATTACCGCGGCTGCTGGCACGGAGTTAGCCGATCCTTATTCATATAGTACCGTCAGCTCTCTACACGTAAAGAGGTTTCTTCCTATATAAAAGCAGTTTACAACCCGTAGGGCCGTCATCCTGCACGCGGCATGGCTGGTTCAGAGTTTCCTCCATTGACCAATATTCCTCACTGCTGCCTCCCGTAGGAGTCTGGTCCGTGTCTCAGTACCAGTGTGGGGGATAATCCTCTCAGACCCCCTATCCATCGTTGCCATGGTAAGCCGTTACCTTACCATCTAGCTAATGGAACGCATGCCCATCTTTAACCGCCGAAACTTTAATCATTATGCCATGCGACATTATGATACTATGGAGTATTAATCCCGATTTCTCGGGGCTATCTTCCTGTTAAAGGTAGGTTGCATACGCGTTACGCACCCGTGCGCCACTCGTCAGCGAAAAGCAAGCTTTTCCTGTTACCGTTCGACTTGCATGTGTTAAGCCTGCCGCTAGCGTTCATCCTGAGCCAGGATCAAACTCTTCGTTGTAAATAATATAAAAATTGTTCGCAACTATTATCTCAAAAGAATATTATAAAATAACCTTCTCAGGTTGTGCTTTGACTTATCTTCAATATTTTCAATGAACTTCTTCTTGTTTTTGCTCCCTCATCTCTCGAAGCGGGAGTGCAAAGCTACACATCTTTTTTCTTTCCACAAAATATTTTTGAAAAAAAGTTTTAAAAAGATTTTTAGCTCTACTTCTACCATTTGATTCTTAAACCAATTAATAAAAATTAGATACTCCTTATGTTAAACCCCTAAAGGTTTTCCCTATCTCGTATCCAGCTTTTCAAGTAACGTCTTCCCTCAAACGGGAGGGCAAAGATAGCAGCTACTTCTTATACTCCAAACTTTATTGGAACTTATTTTCTTAATATTTACTTAACTACTTGATAACAAGCATGAAAAACTTTCAATTAATTAAATATTATTTAGTCAGTAACGCATTAAGCCGTTGATTTTATCAAAAGCAATAACGCGAACCGTATTTAGTATACTATATATAGTGTATTGAAAACCCAACTATTCTTGAACCTCTTCCAGATTGTTTAAAAGGAAAAAACGAACATCAGGAATGTGTGTATTAAAGAATCCATACCCTCCCTGAACATTACTAGGGTAGTTAATCGGCTCTTGAGTTATTTGTGAAAACAAATTCTCTGACTTCTTTCTAAGATTTAAATAGTCGTAATACTCCCTTGAAATATTGGATAACGTGACAACCACAGAATCATTTTCCTCCACAGAATATAAATTCACATTACCAACAACGGTATCATTAGTGAATGTTCTATCTGAAAGGATATCGTTAATCAGCAATAAATTAGATCCATTTCCAAAGAAACTGTT
>CBFIFL010000001.1:19208-85570 GCA_965661855.1 Flavobacteriales bacterium | reverse complement strand
CTGTTTACGTCACCAAACACTTCTTCCTCCTCACTCTGTTTATATACATTAAACATATAGTAATTCTCTTCTGAAGGATCTACAAACTTTAACTTCATTCGAACAAAGGTATCTTTCTCCGTAATGATCTTCTTCGGAGTTAATTCTTCGAAGCTAACCGCAGGTAAAATACTGGCACTTGCAGAACAACTTAAATTTCTTTCGTGATCTATACATGATATACTATATACATCTGCTTCCTCTTGCGAAGCGGTTAGACCTATATATAAACCAGGTGATATTTCAATCAAAGAATCAGTCTCTCCATTATAAGACACTTTTACTGTTGCACCTGATACTAATAAAGTATCTAAAAAAGAATCTGTCGTGGTATCACCATTCTCTTCACTATAAGATAAGGCTCCAAATGATCGTGTTAAAGTAACTATCAAAGCTTGATTCGGAATAACCTGTGCATTTAAAACTAACTGAGGCTCTAACTCTTTAACATCTATAGTTAATGGTTTAGGAGTACATGAAACCAAAACCACTAATAGTAAAACCAATATTTTAAATAAATTCTTCATTAAAATTTAAAATTATAAGCGATAGAAAGAATAAAACCAAACAATCCTGGCTGAGTGTATTCGTATCCATTCTCGGTTAAAGAAACTTCTATTCTATAAGGTGTAGCTTGGTTGTATACATTATAAGCTCCAAAATGCCATTCGCTTTTAAAACGTTTATCTTTTATTGACTTTCTAACAAAGTTGATATCCATTCTATGACTAGCAGACATACTTACTGAATTCTTAGCAGCGTAAATTGGAATGATCTCTACAGTGGTTAACGATGCATCAGGCATCACATACTGACCAATCAATGGTGTAAACCTTGCTCCAGAAGAATAGACCCAAACAGCTGAAATACTCCACTTCTTGCTTATATCATAGTTTGCTACAATATTAAAATTATGCCTTCTATCATATTTAGCCCAAAATGTATTACCATTATTTAAACCATCAAAACTTCTATTCGCATAAGACAAAGTGTAGGAGATCCAACCATTCAGTTTACCCTCGTCTTTTTTAGCTAAAAACTCTAAACCCCATGACTTACCAGTCCCTTGTAATAATTCCGATTCAAAATCATCATTCAACACCAAATTTGCTCCCTCTCTATATTCCGTTAGATTATACAACCATTTATAATAAGCCTCCACAGTAAAAGTGGTTTTTAGCTTCGATTCATACTTACTATAACCAACCGCTACCTGATCAGAGAACTGCGGTTTAACAGATTCAGTAACCGGATACCATAGATCGGTAGGTAAGGCCACAGTAGAACTGGAAACTCTATGCATGTATTGCATCATTCTACTATAAGAAGCTTTAAGATTGTTCTTTTCATTTATTTTATAACGAGCAGATAACCTTGGCTCAGGTCCTACATACAACTTATTAGGAACGAATGCACCAGACAACCTAAATCCACCAGACAATTTCCATCGTACATTTAAATCATAATCAGCCTGTAAAAACACCCCATTTTCTAATGTATTTGTTTTTCGTGCCTCTGAAGAAGATATCAAATTGCTAATATCACCTTGGGTTGAAATAATATTTGGCTGAAACTTGTGATTAATTACACTTAGCCCATACTTAAGCTTCCATTTTGAATTCAAATAATGATCAAACTCCCATTTACCACCTAAGTCCAGAATTTTAGAGGATATAAACAGTGAATTCCCAACAAAGCTTCCATTAATATCATAAGAGAAGTTTGTAGTTAATAAAGTTAAATTCGAGAATAGCTTATCATTATATATATGATTCCATCTTGCAGTTGCAGTTGTATTACCTAAGGTGAAACCAAAATCAAAAGGGGACTCCTCTTCTTTACCCTCCGCTGGAGACTCATCTCCATTTTCCGCTACATCTGAAAAACTTAATACATCATTCCCTAAATAAGCACTTAAATACAATCTATCCTTTTCACTTAATTGATAATTCAACTTAGCATTTAAATCATAGAAGTAGTAAGGTAATTGAAAGTTAACCGCTTTCATTACCTGATCAATATATGTTCTTCTTCCTGAAATCATGAACGATGCCTTATCTCCAATAGGCCCTTCTAAAGTCATTCTGGAAGAAAGTAAACCAATTCCACCTGCACCGTGCAACTTCTGATCACTTCCTTCTTTCATCCTTATATCTAATACTGACGACAATCTTCCTCCATACTGAGCAGGAAATGCCCCTTTAATAAGAGTCATGTCTCTAATAGCGTCTGCATTGAAAACTGAAAAGAAACCAAAGAGATGACCTAGATTATAAACCGCTGCTTCATCTAATAGAACTAGGTTTTGATCTGCATCACCACCTCTTACAAACATATCTGTCCCGCCTTCTCCTCCTTTTTGCACTCCAGGCATCAGCTGAATCACTTTCAAAATATCCGTTTCCCCTCCTAATGAAGGAATCCTCATCAAACGTTTCATAGGAATATTTATACTACTCATCTGAGTAGAATTATGCCTTTGCTCCTGCTGACCTTTGTCTACAGAAATATTAACGTCATCTAATTTTTGTAAATCTGGTTTTAACCGAACTTCGATTCCTGAGAAATTCCCTTTTGATAAATCAATTTTAATTGGAGCATAACCAATAAAAGATACCATAAGATTTACTGAAGTATCGGGTATCTCTATAGAGAAGAAACCATAATCGTTGGAGGTGATTCCTCCTGACTTCCCTTGAATATATACAGAAGCGTAAGACAAAGCCTCCCCATTCTCATCTTTAACCGAACCACTTACCGTAATTGATGATTGAGCATTCATCAACACTCCTACCAACATTAGAATAAACAATACTCTAATACTGCTCCAGGATATCCCTTCCATACGCCAAAATTTCTTCTCTATCATTTAGTAACACGGGGAAGATGAATAAATCTACCGAAAGGTTGGGTTGGTCTAGATCAAAATTCACTATTGGTAAAACGATTTGCTTTTCTTTTAAACCTTTTAGTACAACATCGCAGTCGTGACAATCTTCAGCTATATATAAAGTATTAGCCATTATTTCAAATCACTTAAATCTCTAATTAAAATCTTATTCCTTTCCATGTATATTAAATCTTGCTCTTTCAAATCGTTTAATATAGTTGTAACTGTTTGTCTCGATGTTGCAATCAAGTTTGCAATATCTTGATGAGTAAGGTTATGTTGAATCAATACTTCATGACCAATTTGCTTTCCATGATCACTAGCAGTATCCTTCAAAAATTCAAGTAAACGTGTTCGAACATCCTTGAAGACCATCGATTCCAACTTACGCTCCACTTTTATCAAACGTTCTCCTATGACTTTAGTAACAGCAAAGCTTAAATGAGGAATCTGACTCATCATCTCTTTTATCTCCTCCACTGTTATTGCACAGATTCGAACTTCATCATCCATTGCCATTGCAAAATCTTTACGATTTTCCTGACCCACAATTCCCATTTCACCAAAAACTTCCCCTGGATGAACGATCGTTTTAATGATCTCTTTACCATCATCTGAATAGGATCCTATTTTAACCCTTCCTGCTTTCAGGAAAAATATGACTTGCGATGGTTCTTGTGGAAAATAAATATACTTCCCTTTTTTCTCCACCTTCATAGTTGTAGCATCGCTAACTTTTTGAAGTTCCTCAGGAGATAGTTCTTTTAACAGGTTCACTTGTTCAAGGTGCCACAGTTTTGATTCGGTATTTGCCATAATGTTAAGCTAATTCAAGTTTAAGATACAATTACTATGTATTTATAGGTAACATTTTAGACATCAAAGTGTATAAAATGTCTTTTATTTGGCATCGTATTTGCAAACCAAGTTTTGAAACAATTACACACTATGAAAAACATTTACTTCTCTTTATTGGCAATTGTAGTATTCATCCTACAATCTTGTACTTCAAGCACACATGTTCAAGTTCTTAAACCTGCTGATATTAATCTTCCTGATAGCATTCAAAAATTTGCAATCGGTAACCGTAGCTTACCAGCCGAAGGTCAAAAGCTAGGAAACATAGTAGAAGGACTTTTTTCTGGAGAAGGAATTGGATTAGACAAACGTGCCTCAGGATCAGCTGTAGTTGGATTAACAAATGGTTTAGCTAAATCTCCGCGATATGATGTTACCCAAATAAATGAACAATTATACGGATCAGGAACTAGCCAAATGCCAGCTCCAATAGAATGGTCAGAAGTAGAAAGACTTTGTCAAAATGCAAATAGCGATGCGTTGATATTACTTGAAACTTTTGACACTGATTCAAAAAGGTCATTTGACACAAAGATTAGAAAACGAAAGGTTAATGATGAATATGTAGAATACACAGAGCATATTGCAAATCTGGACATGAGAGTAACTACAGGTTGGAGAATATACCATCCAGCATCTAGACAAATTTTAGATAATCATGTTTTTGAAGACCATAAAGGTTTTACAGGAAGAGCTGACAACCAAGAACTAGCTATTGCTAAACTTCCAGGAAAAGAACAAGGTGCAAGAGAAGCCGGAATCGTTGCAGGAGAAAGTTATGCGGTAAGAATTTCACCAATGTGGATGGATGTTCATAGAGACTACTTTACTAAAGGAAGTGCTGATATGAAAATGGCTTCGCGAAGAGCTCGCTCAAACGACTGGGTTGGGGCTGCTCAAATTTGGAGAAAACTAGGAGATGCATCAGCAAATATGAAAGTTAAAAAAAGAGCCTGTTACAACATGGCACTAGCTTGTGAGATAGAAGGAAACTTAGACTTAGCTATTGAGTGGGCAAAAAAAGCTCGCGATTTGGGAATGAATAGAGCTATAAACAGAATCAATCAATTAGAACAGAGAAAAGCTGATGATGCAAGAGCTAATGATCAAATGAACTAGTTTCAATTTGAAAATTAGCTAATTTGAAAATGGTGGCAGCTCATTGATTAACTGGCAAATCAATAAATTACCTGAAAAGTGTGCCTGTTCCCAGGCCTTGAAACTCGGTTAAATTTTTCTCACTTACATACTGACGAAGTGCAGATAATCCTTCTCCAGCTTCAAGGGATGAAGTAATCCACCATTTAACATTCCTTTCTTCAGCAAACTGAATCCATTCGTTGCTTAGATCAAATCCCCCCAACAATGTTGGTTTCATAACTAAGTATTGTGGATTAATAGCATCTAAAAGTGCTATCTTCTTTTCGCCGTAAACACCAATAAGCTCTTCATCCATTCCTACTGGAATTGGCGATAAGTCACAAACCTCTCGCATTAAGTCCCATTGCCCCTGTTTTATCGGTTGTTCAATAGAATGAAGATCATATTTAGCTAAAGCTTCTAATTTTTGATAAACGTTGGATTTGTCAAACGCTCCGTTTGCATCTACTCTAAGTTGAACTTTTGAATTTTGTTCTCTTATATAAGACAATAGCTTAAGCTCTTTTTCAAAATCAATTGCACCAATCTTCATTTTAATACAACCCCAACCTTCTTCCAACTTCTGATCAATCTGACTTTTCATAAAAGACTCATCCCCCATCCAAATCAATCCATTGATCGGAATTTCTGGCTCGTGAACTTGTCCAAAAAACAGTCTTTTACCTCCAGATTTCAAATCGTTAAAAGCCATTTCTAATCCAAAACGTATTGCAGGAAAGTCTAACAAATCATCTCTTTTCAATTCACTATAAGACTCAATATGTTTGCAAACCTCATTAAGCTTGTCTTCAAAATCAGGTCGATCATCAATACTTAGATTCACCAAAGGAGCACATTCACCAATTCCAAAAACATAAGGACACTCACTATCCCAGACTTTCAAAAACCAAGTTGGTCTTTGCTTCAGTATTCCTCGTGATGTCCCAGCTGGAATTTTAAACTGATAGGTTTCCTTTTTAAAAGAGGCTTCTAACATAATTAATCTTGTAACTTCAGTCTAAATTAAAACTAATCTCTAACATGAAAACATTATTCTCCCTAGTATCCTGCATTTTACTTTCACTCCTTTCATTTAGTCAAGTCGAACAAAGTGAACGAATCGAATTCGAATTAAAAGATGGATACTCCAACGAAAAGATCACTCCCTTAGGAAAAAATGGTGCTTTATTAAAAGCTAAAAAAACAATTAATGGGGTACAAACTTGGAAATACACCTTATACGACAACCAACTTAAAGAGCTTGCTTCACAAAGCATAGCTATAGATAAGAATAAATACTTTGATGAGAATTTTTCTGATGAATCGACAGACATCACTTTTTTCAAATCCAGAAAAGGAACTTATACTATTGCCATATTCAATGCCGAAACCAATAAAATTAGAACTCTAGATGGAGTTTTACCAAAAAAGTGCTGGGTTAAAGACATGGCAGTATCTAACAACAAAGCCTATTTTTCTGCTCAAATAAAAAAACAGCCTTTCTTGTTCGTTATTGATCTTAAAACTGGAATTCAAAAACCCATTCCGGTTTATATAAAAGACGTAAAACCTAAAAGAACTAAACTTCAAGAGTTTCAAATACTTGAAGAAGCTCAAGAAGTAGTCCTATTTGTGGAGGGATATACCAAAACAAAGGCTTATCAATTTCATGCCATCATATTGGATAACAAAGGAGAAAAGAAACAATTAATCAACTTATCTAAAGGACACGACAAAAGTATCGTAGCCGCTAGTCTCTCAAAGAAAGATGACCATACTTATTTGGCTTCGGGTACCTATTCAGAACAGATGCAGCGTGTATCAAATGGTATTTTCTTTGCTTCGTTTTCAGATAAAAAATCCTCTTTCCTAAAATTTCATCCTTATACTGAACTATCAGATTTTTTAAGCTACCTACCAAAAAAGAAACAAGCTAAACTTGATCGTAAAAAAGCAAGAAAAAAGAAAAAGGGAAAGGAATTACTGTTAAACTATTTATTAGCGCAACATGAAATTATAGAAGTTCAAGGTGGGTATATTTTAATTGGCGAAGCTTATTACCCGACTTACCGAACAGAATCAAGAACAACTTACGTGAACGGTCAGCCAACCACAACCTATGTAACTGTATTTGATGGCTATCAATACACACATGCCCTTGTAGCCAAGTTTTCATTTGACGGAAAATTACTTTGGGATAAAACGTTTGAAATGTGGCCAAGAACGAAGCCTTATTATGTTAAGCGTTTCATTTCAGTGAAAGAAAGTGATTCTCAGAAAATAGCCATGGTGTTTACTTCGAGAAGTAAAATTTACTCTAAAGAATTCAATACTGATGGAACTGTCACCAATGAAAAGTCTTCTGAAAAGATTGAGTCTAACAATGATTCTGACAAAATAAAATGGAGTTTGGCTAATTTGAAGTTTTGGTATGACGATGCATTTATCCTTTACGGTAGTCAAAAAATAAAAGACAAAGAGTCTTCAAAAATCAAAAAGAAAAGAAAAGTTTACTTCATCAGTAAATTTACTTTTGAATAAGTAGACAACAGGTGCTTAGCCCATAAAAAAAGGACAGCACATTAAAGTACTGTCCTTTTACGTTATAATAAGTTTAGCTTGTATTACTCAGTAATTACAACCTTTACAATTTTATCTCCTTCTCTGATATCGTCAATTACATCAACTCCATCAACAACTTTACCAAAACAAGTATGGTTTCTATCTAAGTGAGCTGTATTTTCTCTAGAATGACATACAAAAAACTGAGACCCACCTGTATTTCTTCCTGCATGAGCCATTGATAATACTCCTCTATCATGGAATTGATTATCTCCGTCTAATTCACAATCAATTTGATATCCTGGACCTCCAGCACCTGTTCCGTCTGGACAACCACCTTGAATCACAAAGTTTGGAATCACTCTATGAAAGTTCAACCCATCATAGTATCCACTTTCAGCAAGGTTTATAAAATTCTTTACTGTTCCTGGAGCATCGTTGTGATAAAACTCAACTTTCATTACTCCTTTTTCCGTGTGTATTTCTGCTTTTTTCATAATCTATAATTAACCTTTCATTTTAACTGAATATCCCATTGCAATCAGGATATCGTAAACTTTCTTTTTATTATCTCCTTGTATAATTATTTCTCCTTCTTTCACACTTCCTCCTGTTCCACACTTTGTCTTTAAAGTCTTTCCCAACTCTTTCAAATCATCCTCTAAACCAACAAAACCTTCAACAATAGTAACAGCCTTCCCCTTTCTTTGTTTTCTATCTACAAAGACATACAACCTTTGATCCTTAGGATCTAATGTATCTTCTTCCTCTTGATCATCATAGTCAAAATCGTAGTTATCACTCGTTGAGAAAACAACCCCTAATCTATCTTTCCAATCTTTAGACATTCTTATTTATTTTTTCGCAAGTTAGTGATAAAGCTTTTCTCCTATCTCAATCTTAACATCTAAAATATTTTCATCTGGAGCAGGAAAACACACATACTCTTCATTATAAGCACAATACGGGTTAGAGGCGTAATTAAAATCTAAGTCTGCTTTGCCGTCCTTTACAACAGAATACAAATACCTCCCCGACCCATATGTGCTAACACCCGAAGTTAAATCAGCAAATGGTATAAATATTCTATTAACATTTGAACCATTCCCTTGAAAAGCAGTTAATGATAAATTCACATTGTTGATACTAAAAGTCAACTTCCCCTTCTTTATATACTGTTCCATTTCTCCCGTACCAATATCAAAAAGTATCGTATCCTTTTTCGAAAATTCTTGAAAACTAGCCTTAACTAAACCTTCCTTATTTACTTCGAAATACTTCAACCCTTCAAAATAGCTACGTTTAAACGCCGGTATTGGTGATGTCTCTAACACCATTAATTGTCGATCCTTTTGCTCTCTGTACTCGATCAAGTCATTTGTATACTTATCTGATTCACATGAAGTAAGTATAGATAACAGTATGATAACTTTCCAATATTTAATCACTGTTTCAATTACGTTTAAATGTCTTTAACTTTATAAAAACTTACAGCATGCAAGCTCCAATTCACGTTTTACTTAGAACTCCAACTTGTATACCTGAGTTATCGATAGAAAAACAAGCGAATGCTGTCAGTGGCAATGAAAGTAATATTTATTCCACAATAAAAAAAGAGTATGAAACACTGGTTAAACAACTGCTGTTTCATGAAATAAAAGTTCATCAAGATTTCCCTACTAGCTCTTTACAAACACCTTTTGAATCCTTCCCTGCATCTTGGATTTATCTTCACCCTGATGGAAGTTTGATCATCATGTCTATCTCAGATAAAAGCAGAAGAAATGAACGTTTACAATTTATCATCGAATGGGTTTGTATCAATTTTGATACAAGAAGATTAATAGACCTTAGAGAATATGAAAAACAGAATTACTTTTTAGAAGGAACTGATAGTATCGTTTTTAATCACGATACTCAAATTGCTTATGCATGTGAATCTAAGTTCACAAACATTAAATTATTCGAAGCTCTTTGCTATAAACTTAATTATCAACCAGTCAGTTTTATTGCTTATCAAGCCAACGGTGATATTTTCAATTACACCAATGAAATCTTAAACATTACCTCATACGGAATATTCTTTTGCGCAGACGCTATCGACAACAGCTTTGAAAGATCAATGGTGTTGAATTCATTAAAAGCCTCAGAGCGATTCCTTATGGAGATACCTCTTTTACACGCAAAAGAAATTTGCTCGAATTTAATCGAGCTTTGTAATCCAAACGGAGAAAGATTTACGGTTATTAGCCAATCCGCTCATGACCTACTTCATCCTTCCCATTTAAATATTATAAATACGTATTCCTCGTTAGTTGTAGTTGAAAATGAAAGGATTCAAGAATACACCAACAAAGGCATAAACAGTATGATGGCTAAGCTATTCTAATCAGCCTGCTTTATAAATGTAATCCGCACTCTGTTTTAGGACTATTGTTCCATCTTCCCTCTCTACCTTTACCAGGCTTTGTGCAATGAGAACAACCGATTGAATAATAACCTTTAGATATTAATGGGTGAAATGGTAAGTGGTGCTCTTTGATAAACTCCTCTCTTTCCTCCCTAGTAACATCTAAAAGAGGATAGAATTTCAACATTCCATTTCGCTCTTCAAAAACGTCTAAAGACGACCTATGATCAGATTGCCATTTCATTAATCCAGAAACCCAAACTTTAAAATCCTTCTTTATAGACTCCAGTGGTTCTACTTTGTTAATTTGACAACAGTAGTCAGGATCTTTTTCCCAAGTTCTATCTTTCTGAGTGAATTCGTGTTTCCAATCCTCAGCTCGAACTTCCACGACATTCAAATTATAAAGCTTAGATAAGTAATCTTTATATATTAAAGTTTCTTCAAAATGATAACCAGTATCAATAAAAAACACCTTTTGCTCTTGTTTTACCTCAGTAAACAATTTCAATAAGAAAGCAGATGTTGCTGCAAACGAAGATGTCAACATAATTTCATCCGTACCAAAATCCTCGTAAAGCAATTTAATACGCTCTATAGGAGTAAGTCCTTTATGCTTTTTATTAAGTTCAGCTATTTCTTCAGCTGTAAATATTGATTTATTTTCTTCAGACATTTACCGTCAATGGCTTAATTGTATTATAAATGTAACAAAGGATCGGCGTTAAAACAATCTTCTTAGTCCGTAAATACCTTACGTTTTAGAAGTCTAACATTGTATTATCAGCTTTAAAGATGTTTTGGTTGATGTTGTTGTAAGGAATGGGTCGGGAATCTCATTACTCAATTACCACATTAGTTACCTTATTTACCTTTTTCCCGGCCTCATTCTATCAACGGTTTGATTTTTGATTGTGTCAGCTTATCTTTAAATCCACAATTGGAATGTTATGCTGTTAATCAAAAAAATAATTTTCTTCTTTTTACTACTAATTGGAAGCCTGTCCTATTCACAATCTGATGTAAAATGGATGAGTCTTCAAGAAGCCTTAGATGCTCAACAAAAAAACTATCGCCCGATTATGATAGATTTTTACACAGACTGGTGCGGTTGGTGTAAAAAGATGGATGCTACCACATTCCATCATCCAGAAATTGCCTCTCTGCTAAATCAGTTCTTCTACCCTGTTCAGTTTGATGCTGAAGGAAACGATACCATTGTTTGGAAAGGAAAAACATACACAAATGACAGATACCCACAATACTTAGCTAGCTTAAACGCTTTTGAACAGCAACAAGCAGCAGGAATTCAAGCTAGAAAGCCAAGAAAACCTACTCATTCAATTGCGCCGGTTTTAATGAATGGAAAGCTTTCATACCCAACTACGGTCTATATTCATGAAGACAACAACTACTTTCCAGCTCCAGGATATAAATCCCCACAAGACTTTCAACCATTACTGGTATGGGTTGGACAAAAAGCCATTAAAACAATGCCTTTTGATCAATTCAATGAGGAGTTTCAAAACACTTACAATAGACCAAAACCTAAGAACCAGATTCCTATAAACTGGCTTAGTTTTCAAGAAGCTGAAAAACTACATCAAAAATCACCTAAAAAATGGCTTATCTACTATCATGCTGATTGGATGGTAACGGATAAAATGATGGAATTCTCATTAAGCGATTCTTTAAATGGAAACTACATTAACGATACTTATTACTGTGTTAAAATGAATGCTATCTCAAAGGATAGCCTGACTATTTTTGGTCAGTCTTGGACGAATAATGTTAGTCGTCCAACCTACCACCCTCTGGTTAGCGCTATGCTTCAGGGTAAAATGGACTTCCCTGCTCTGGTTTGGTTAGATGAGAAAAACAAAATGATTAACAAAACTCAGTATCTATTTACACCAAAGCAACTTAAACCAATGCTTACTTATTTTGGTAGCGACAGCTACAAAACAATGCAATGGGCAGAGTATCAGAAGCTGCAAGCAAAGCAATGAGATTAAGCCTTTTATTACTCTTATTTTCTTTACGATGCTTTGCTTTCCAAATTACAGGTACTGTTTCATCAAATACTGAAAAACTTCCCTTTGCATCACTAAGCATCCTCCATTCTAGTAATGGTGTATTCTGTGATTCCAGAGGTCGATTTCAAATGGAATTGGAACCTGGTAAACACACCTTAATTACTTCGTACACTGGTTATAAAAACGACACTTTAAGACTCACGCTATCAAAGGATCTTCATTTTAACATTACTCTTGAGAAAGAGGCCTATAATTTAAATCAAGTAGAGATAAATACGGATCAAGAGGATCCGGCTTATGAAATGATGAGTAAGATTAGCCTTTATCGAGACTCCTTTAATTACGACCCGAACTACACTTGTAAAACCTATGTAAAATCAACAATTGAAGAGCCTGCTTATTATTCTAGAGCAAAGCAAGCTGTGAACTTTCATGAAAGCATTGGAGAACTAACAAAAAGTAAAAGTCATTTTTTCGAGAACATTATTTCCAAGAACGACTTTTCTGCAAAGGAAAATCGTCGTAACCTCCCAAGTTTAAACGCTCCTTCTAGTTACCAACTAGCCAGTTACGCTAACCTAAATCCAGATATCTACTTTAAAAATCATCCTGAATCTCAAATTAACTGGCATAAAGATTTTATACAACTTACCAGATTGAACAATAATGCATTCGTGTCCCCTTTCAGCAAAAATGGAAACAAGTACTATAACTACAAATACTTAGAATCCTATTACAATGAGAACAACGACGAAATAGCCATTATACAAGTCCAAGGTGAAAAAGGCAAAAACCGTTGTTTCTCTGGTAAAGTATACATCAACAATAGTCAGCATTTCATCTTAAAAGTGGCTTTGGAGGCTAGCCCGGTAGACATTAGTTATTTCAAAAGATTCCTCATTCAGTATGAGTATGAAAAGTCAAACCGTAACATTGCTACTTCTTCTATTGATTATCAATACGGATTTAATGATTTAGACGGAGAAAAAACAGGAAGTACTATAATAAGGTATACGGGATTTGAATATAATCCGACTGACTCTATTCCAACTAGCAAGAACTTAATCTTCATCAACCAACAAAACAAAATAAGCATAGCACAGTGGGATTCCATTCGTCCACAAAAACTAAATGAAACAGAACAAACATTTGTGTTAGAGCAAAGTAATAAATTAACCTATCAAAAATCTAATCGGTATATCGACAGCTTAAACGCTACTTTAAGAAAACCCTCATTTCACAATCTATTTTTACAAGGATTAACTTGGCGAAACGAGACAAAACAGAAAGAATTCTACTTAAAGCCTGTGTTAAAAACTATTCAACTTATAAGCTTTGGAGGTGTCCGAATAAACTCAGGTGGACATTTTGAAAAATCCTATACTAAAGCGAATAGTCTGAAGCTATCAGCTAATGCTTCTTACGGACTTAAACTTAAAAACTGGAAAGGGAAGATCAAAACTTCCTACACCTACTCTCCGAAGAACTTTGGAAAAATAAACCTAAGCATAGGAGACAATTTTGACTACTTATCCTTTAATCAAAGCTTTAGTTCCGTTTTAAGTGGTTCCAATTTTATCGATCGTCAGCACTTATCCCTGGGACATGAACTAGAATTATTTAATGGATTCTATTGGGAAATCGAAGGAGAATATCAAAATGTAAAACCCCTATCAGGAACTGGTGCAGGAGAATGGAGAGACAATATATTCCCAGATAATCAAGCCAATGATTTTAAAGAATATCAACAACTTAATCTCAAAAATCAATGGATCATACGATTCGCTCAAAAATACTATTTGGAAGGAAACAGAAAGGTAATAGTCGGAAGTCAATATCCTGAACTTAGAATCCTTTTGAGAAAAAGCATTCCTTACCAAGATTTTACTTCTTCATTTCTATATTCTGAAATCCAAGTCAGTCACAGTCAAAACTGGAGAAAAATCGGAAACACCAATTACTCCTTGGAAACCGGTCACTTTTTCAACAAAAACGGAGTTCAACTGAACAACCTAAAATTCTTTAGAGGAGGTGATGACTGGTTATTCTCCAATGCTATAAATACTTTTCAATTAATTGACCGATCAGGATTCCAAAGTCAATCTACCTACATGGAAGGTCACTTAATTCATCATCTAAATGGCTATTTCCTGAACAATATTCCAATATTTAAAAAGCTTAAAATAAGTACGTTTGGAGGCCTCAACTATTTATGGGTCGACCAAGAGATTAATCATCATACCGAAATTTACTTTGGTTTAGAAAAAAGTTATTCTGTTGCTAAACAGCGTTATCGTATCTCTTTATCCTATCATGAAGTAGTCAATCAACAATTCCAACACCGTAACTTCTTTAAAGTAGGAATTGATTGGTACAACTTCTTAACCAACAAATGGATAAACTAACGTTATCCTTTTCAAAAAAAGAATTAATACAAACTAATCTCTAGTGAACAAAGACTTATATCCCTTGATATACAAGAAAATTAATAACTCATAACCTAACGTTATACTTATAAGAATTCATATATATTTTTACTTATTAATAGTTCTCTTGATCTTTACTAAAAAAGATATTATGAAAAGGGAAATAAACTTAATCAAAGACAACTTTAATCTTTCAGAAGCGAAGAACATTATTAGATCTATCGCTTACAAGGAAATTCAAAGTAAAAAACTTAAGAAATGGCAATTGAGCGTAGGTGGTGATGAAGAAAATGCAAGACTACTAGATAAGGTTATTTACGGACTAGAAGCTGAACTTAAGCAAACTATTGAAGAAATTGAAAGCAAAGAATCAGAGCTTTCATCTAGTTCAATTGAGATTACTTTAAAATAAGTCATCTATGGACTTACAATTACTAATCGACAACCTAACCAATCCAGCACTCTTATTTTTCTTTCTTGGAATCTTAGCCGTTCAACTAAAAAGTGATCTTAAGATTCCTGAAGGGTCTTCAAAGTTTATCTCAATCTACCTAATATTTTCTATTGGATTTAAAGGTGGACAGGAACTTTCTCATAGCCCTATTGACAACGAGGTTATTTATTCCATGTTATTTGGTGCTTTATTAGCATCTGTAATTCCTTTATATGCATATTTCATATTAAGGCGTAAGTTCACAACTGCTAATTCCGCTGCTATTGCAGCTTCTTACGGATCTGTAAGTGCTGTTACCTTTGTAACAGCTATATCCTTTCTAGAAATGGAGGGCATCGCATTTAATGGGCATATGATAGCAGTAATGGCAATAATGGAGGTGCCAGCTATTGCGGTAGGACTTCTTCTTATTTCATTCTTTGACAAAGAAAAGAATGAAAACAAAATGATTAAGACAATAAAAGAATCATTAACGAATGGTAGTGTTCTTTTAATTGTTGGATCCTTAGTTATTGGTTTTTTAGCTAGTGAAAAGCAAGCTGCAGGAATCAAACCTTTTACTACGGATATTTTCAAAGGATTTCTAGCAGTATTCTTATTAGATATGGGGATTTCAAGTGGTCAAAAACTTAAATCCTTTTTGAAAAAAGGTTGGTTTGCTGTTTTATTCGCTATTGTAATTCCAATTGTAAATGGTTCATTAACTGCACTAGCTAGTGGACTTGTTACTGATAATGTAGGAAACCGATTTTTATTTGCAATCCTAGCCGCTAGTGCATCATACATAGCTGTTCCTGCTGCAATGAGAATAGCTGCACCCAAGGCAAACCCAAGTCTCTACCTTCCCATGGCTCTTGCTGTAACTTTCCCATTCAACATTACCATTGGCATGCCTATTTATCTGCAATTGATTCAGTATTAGCGATTATTATTAATCCAATTCTAAGAAGACGAATACCTATTTTAGCGAAAAAATTTAGCTATGAATAGTATTCGTCTTTTTCTTTTAGCAGCTGTTACATTAATGGCAGCATGTAATTCTCCTGAACAACATAAAACTGCTAATCAACCATTCGACTTTAAACAATGGTCAGATAGTTGTTTCGAGGCAGATTTATTAGAAAACCCAATGTTTTTAACACGTTTGGGAAGAAAGGAAAATTACGATCAATTAAACGACATCTCAGACTCAGCTAACCTTGCCTACTTCGATAAAATCGAAAATAGATTACTCGAAATCAAATCTATTGATACAACAGGTTTCAATTCAGACACCAAGCTATCTTACCAATTATTACGAGAAGATTTAGCCTTCCAATTAGAAAACAAAAAATTCAGACTGCATAACTATCCTGTTAATCAAATGCACGGAGCTCAGAGTGAACTCCCTTCATTCATGATTAACAATCATAAAATTGATAGCCTTTCAGATGCCAAAGCATATATCTCTAGAATTAATGGTATTGAAGTATACTTTGAACAGTTATTGGAGAAATTAGATATCCGAAGTAACAATGGCATCTCTGTTCCTTTGTTTTCCTATGACTACATGATCAATGATTGTGATAACATTATGGGAAATGGTACAAGTGAAGACCATATTCTATATAAAGACTTCTTGTCAAAAATCGAAAAATTGTCGTTTGACGAATCTATTCAAACAGCACTTTTAGACGATTTAAAAAGTAGTATTTCAACGGTATTAGTTCCTTCTTATAAAAAATTAAAGGATTACTTGATCGAGCATAAAAAAACAGCAAGTAAAGATGACGGTGTTTGGAAATTTCCCAACGGAAAAGAATACTATGACTACAGGTTAAAATTCATTACAACTACAGACTGGTCAGCTGAAAAAATTCATCAAACCGGTTTAGACGAAGTTGCTCGTATTCATGGAGAAATGAAGGACATCATGAATAAAGTAAGATTCAAAGGTGATTTGAAGTCTTTTTTCCAATTCATGAAAAATGACGATCAGTTCTATTATGAAAATGGTACTGAAGGAAAGAAAAAAATGATCGATGGTTACACTGCCATTATCGATTCAATGAGACTAAAGTTAGATGAACTATTCTTAACAAAACCTAAAGCTCCTTTAGTTGTTAAAGCAGTTGAAGCTTATAGAGAAAAGTCTGCAGGAAAAGCATTTTATGACAATGGATCAATTGATGGTTCAAGACCTGGATATTTCTATGCTAATCTTTATGAAATGAAAGACATGCCTACATACGAAATGGAAGCACTGGCTTATCATGAAGGTTTACCAGGACATCACATGCAGATTTCAATCGCTCAAGAAATGACTGGAATTCCAGAATTCAGAAAACATTTGGATTATACGGCATATGTGGAAGGTTGGGGACTTTATTGTGAATTCTTACCAAAGGAATATGGATTCTATAAAAATCCTTATTCTGATTTTGGCCGTTTAGCTATGGAATTATGGAGAGCTTGTAGATTAGTAGTTGATGCTGGTATACATGCAAAAAAATGGACCCGAGAAGAAGCTATTCAATACCTGCAAGACAATACCCCAAACTCATATAACTCCTGTAAAAAAGCGATTGAAAGATATATCGTTATGCCAGGCCAAGCAACAGCATACAAAGTTGGAATGATTAAAATTCTGGAGATTAGAGAAAAAGCAAAACAAGCTATGGGTGATAAATTCGATATTAAAAAATTCCATGATATCTTCTTGTTAAGCGGACCTGTTCCATTAAACGTATTCGAAAAAAGCATAGATAATTGGATAAAAGAAAATAGCTAAGGCAACCATGTAAAAAAACGATCGTCTATCATTTACAATCGTTCTTTTGTTCATAATCCTTATACAAGCCCTATATCAACTTTTGATATAGGGCTTGTTGTTTTTGGGTCATTTTTAACTTCAAGTCATTGAGCCTAAGCTATCATTAACAAGTGTTATGCAAAAGATTCGTTATATAAATAAAAAATAAGCTGTAAAACTTAAGCAAAACCATTATTTAGGGGTTTAAATATTAAACAAAATTACATTACCCACATGTCTGAACTCCCTTTAACATCTTTCAAACGATTCATTAACCTGCTTAAAGTAGATAAGAAAGACGTTTTTGCGATATATTATTTCGCGCTTTTTCGTGGATTAGTGACGCTATCATTACCACTTGGAATACAGGCAATCATCAACCTCATCACTGGTGGTGAAATTTCAACTTCATGGATTGTATTATTAATCTTTGTTGTAGCAGGTGTTGCCATATCTGGAGTTATGCAGATCTATCAATTATCCATTTCTGAAAGTATCCAGCAAAAAATATTCACTCGATCAGCTTTTGAATTTGCGTACAGAATGCCTCGTTTAAAACTAGAGGCTGTTTGGCACAAACACCTTCCAGAATTAACGAATCGTTTCTTCGATACCTTAACCATTCAAAAAGGAATCACAAAGATGCTAATGGATTTCTCATCAGCCTCTTTACAGGTTATATTCGGAATGATTCTTCTGAGCATCTACCACCCTTACTTTATATTCTTTTCGATCGGAATGCTTGTTACACTATACGTGCTTTTCAAATACACCATTCCTAAAGGATTAAAATCTAGTCTTAAAGAATCACGATACAAATACGAAGTAGCACACTGGCTAGAGGAAATCGCAAGAACAATGGAGACTTTCAAGCTTTCGGGTAAATCTGATTTGGTTTTAAACAAAACAGATGAAGTAGTTAAAGAATACTTAGGGGCCAGAGATTCACATTTCCAAACGCTAAAAACACAATATTATATTCTGGTTACTATTCAAACTGTTGTCGTCCTAGCTCTATTATTAATAGGTGGACTCTTAGTGATCAACCAAAAAATGAACATCGGTCAATTCGTTGCTTCCGAAGTAATCATACTCTTATTAATGGGATCTATGGAGAAAGTTATCTTATCTATGGAATCTATTTATGATGTGTTAACTGGAGTTGAAAAAATTGGAGAAGTACTTGATATTCCTTTAGACAACAACGATAATTCTATCGAATTCAAAGATAACTATATTGATATCGAATTAAGTGATGTTTCATATAAGTTCATAGATAACAACACTCCTATGATCAATCATGTTAACCTTCAAGTTAACCATGGTGACAAAATATGTCTGTCTGGTTTCCCTGATTCAGGTAAAACTGTTTTAGCTGAATTAATTGCAGGTATTTACGACAACTACCAAGGAACCATTACCTGCAATAAAATATTACTTCAGAACTGGAACAAAGAAGATATCTTTTATGCCATTGGTGACAATTTAGAAGGTGAAGCTATTTTCGAAGCCAGCTTAATGGAAAACATTACACTTGGCAGAGAGAAAGTTACTATTGATCAAGTGAAAAAAATTGGTAGCATTCTTGGATTCGAAGAGCAAATCAACCGACTTGATGACGGCTATAACACCAAATTAATGCCTCAGGGTAAAAATATTTCTCGTTGCTTAAAACGTAAGATCATTTTAGCTCGAGCTGTAGTAGGAGAACCACGATTAATTTTACTCGAAGATCAATTCGCTAGTTTAAGCAGAGGACAAATCAATGCTTTTATGTCATTCCTAATTGAATCGGACTTCTCGGTTATTATTATCTCAAATGATATTAATATCGCGAAAAGAATGGATAGATCATGGATAATAGATAAAGGAGAATTGAAGTTCGACAACAATTGGTCAGCACTGCAAAACGAGGACTTATTTAAAAACATCTTTGAGCTAAATTAATATGCTGAACCTAAGCAACAACCGTATAAATCATAAAATTGATCCAAATAAGTTGGAGTCATTTGGAGCTGCAAGAAAGTATAAAAGCCAAAAGGTTTTAAAGAAACTATTGAATTTTAGCATCCTTCTTTTTGCTGTAATCTTATTCATTCCTTGGACTCAAAACATTCGTGCGAAAGGTTATGTTACCACACTTACTCCTGGACAAAGACCTCAAACAATTCAATCGGTTATCCCTGGTAGAATCGAAAAATGGTTTGTAACTGAAGGAGATTATGTGGCTAAAGGAGATACAATTCTTTTTATCTCTGAAATTAAAGGAGAATATTTCGATCCGAATTTAGTTGAAAGAACGGACACGCAGATTAAAGCAAAAGAGCTTTCTGTTAAGTCTTACATGGAAAAAGTAAAAGCCCTAGATAATCAAATCGATGCATTGATCAATATTCGAAAGCTGAAAACACAACAATCTCAAAACTATGTAAAGCAAGCTCTTCTGGCGATTCAATCAGATAGTGCTAATGTTCAAAATGCTGAAAATGATTTTGTGATTTCCGAAAGACAACTGAAACGAACTGAAACGCTTTATGAAGAAGGTTTAAAGTCTTTGACCGATTTGGAAAAAGCAAAAATGAAGGTTCAAAAGACAAAAGCAAAACGAATAGAAGCAGAAAACAAATTGCTTACCAGTAGAAACAAACTAATCAATGTAAAAGTAGACCTTGAATCCATTGAGAGCTTATACAGAGATAAATTATCCAAAGCTGAATCAACTAAGTTCACTGCTCTTTCCAACATGTATGATGCAGAAGGACAAGTAACCAAAATGCAAATTCAATACATGAATTACAGCATGAGAACTGGTCTTTATTACATTACAGCTCCTCAAAACGGATACATAACTCAAGCCATTAAAACAGGTATTGGCGAAACGATAAAAGCAGGTGATAAGATATTAAGTATTATGCCTGCAGATCACCAATTAGCAGTAACCATGTATGTTGAACCAATGGACTTACCTTTAATGAAAGTTGGAGAAGATGTAAGAATTGTTTTCGACGGGTGGCCTGCTATCGTTTTTTCTGGATGGCCAGGTGTATCTCACGGTACCTTTGGAGGTAGAGTAGTTGCTATCGATAATTTCATCTCTGAAAATGGAAAGTACCGTGTTTTAATTGCTGAACATGAATCTGAAGACCATCATTGGCCTGATTTAATTAAAATTGGCGCCGGTGTTAAAGCTTTTGCTCTGTTAGAGGATGTGCCTATCTGGTATGAACTATGGCGAAACATAAACGGCTTCCCTCCTAATTTTTACCAAGGAAAAACAAAAGAAACCAAAAAGAACAAATAGATGAGAGTCTTTGGACTAATATTCATATTAATCAGTAGTGTTTTAATTCATGCTCAAGATAAAAAGCTAGACATGGACACTTATCTTGCTTGGGTAAAAAACAACCATCCGATAGCAAAACAAGCTCAACTATTGGATATTGAAGCAAAGGCAAAACTAAGCGAAGCCAGAGGTGGCTTTGATCCTAAACTAACGGGGGGTTTAAATCAAAAAGTATTTAAGGAAAGTAATTATTACGAATTATTGAACGGGTCATTAAAAATCCCAACCTGGTACGGAATTGAAATCCAAGGTGGATACGAAAACACCACTGGAAAGTACCTCGATGAAATGCTAAACCTTCCTGATGATGGTTTATGGTCTGCAGGACTTAAAGTCTCATTGGGGAAAGGTCTTTTAATTGATGAAAGAAGAGCAAGCCTTAAAAAAGCTAAAATCTTTCAAGAACAAAATACGAACCGTCAAGTTCAAGTATTAAATAGCTTATACAGAGATGCTTCATTTGCTTATTGGAACTGGACCAGCACCTATTTTGAAGTAATGGTTTCACAAGAAGCTTATGACATCTCCTATGATCGATTCCTTCAAACTAAACAAAGCTTTATTCAAGGAGATAAACCTGCAATAGACACCTTAGAAAACTTTATTCAAGTCCAAAACCGTGAATTGAATCTTCAGCAAGCCAAACAGAAATACCAGTCAGCTCAATACTATTTAAACACCTTTTTATGGGGAGAAAACAATACCCCTTTAGAAATTGAGGGGAACCTCCTGCCAAGTCAATTTAAAAGTAAAATCGACAATGAAATAAGTCCTGAATTAATTTATAAAAACATTAATGGCCTGGATACTTTACATCCTAAACTATTGGAAATGGCTGCTAAACTTCAACAAATAGAAATAGACCAAAAATTAAAACGAGAATCTTTAAAACCTCAGTTAGACTTAAAGTACAATGCAATTCAAGGACCAGGTTCTTTAGTCGATTTAAATTCTGACTATTTGATGAATAATTACAAGCTAGGTATTGATTTTAAATACAATCTATTCTTAAGAAAAGAGAGAGCAAAAATTAAACTAGCTCAAGTAAAAATTGATTATCAAAACTTAGCCATAGATCAACAAGAATTAGATCTTAAAAATCAAATATTAAATAGCCTGCAAAAGCTAGAAAACATAAAACTTCAGTTGGCCACCACAGATCAAGTAGTTATCAATTACCAGCGCTTACTTCTTGGTGAAAGAAAGAAGTTTGAAATTGGTGAAAGTTCTGTTTTCATGGTTAACAAACGAGAAAGTAGCTTATTGAAAAGCCAAATCAAAGCAATACAACTTAAAGAAAAGTTGCAAGTTAGTTACGTTGACTTGCTTTATAAATTAGGGATTCTTTATCAGATATAGGTATTCAGTTTTTACCACGGATATCGTGGAGGTAAAATCGGAGATTTTCTTGGTTTATTATTCGGGCACCCGCAAGGGGAGCCCCTACCAGGATTTGTTAACGAGTAATCGTAGGGGCTCCTCTTGCGGGTGCCCGAAAATTTAATCCCGTTCATATTTATCAATCCTTAAATCCGTAGTTAAGACACCAAAGAAAAAACCACAACCCGTAAAAGGTTGTGGTTCATATTACCCAATCACCAGATTAAATCTGGTAATCAATTCTTAGTGATTTGATAAATAATCAGCTACACCATCTCTATCAGCTTTCATAGCGTCTTCTCCTTCAGACCAGTTTGCAGGACAAACTTCTCCATTTTCTTGAACATGCGTATAAGCGTCAACTAATCTGATGAACTCATCTACGTTTCTACCTAAAGGCATATGATTGATTCCTTCATGAAACACTGTTCCTTCTTCATCAATTAAATAAGTTGCTCTGTAAGTAACGTTGTCTCCTTCTAATAAGATATCATCTCCTTCTTCAACTAAGGTCGAATCTAAAATCCCTAAAGTCTCTGCTAAATTTCGGTTTGAATCAGAAACTAAATCATAAGAAACCCCTTGAATTCCTCCCTTGTTTTTCTCTGTATGTAACCAAGCTAAATGAACTTCAGCTGTGTCACAAGAAGCACCAATTACTATCGTGTTTCTTTTTTCAAATTCAGCTTGCTTTGCTTGAAATGCATGTAGTTCAGTTGGGCATACAAATGTGAAATCTTTTGGGTACCAAAACAAAACAACTTTCTTCTTGTTTTCTTTTGCGATTTGAGTGATACTTTGCTCTTTGATCTCTCCTTTAGCATTGATCATTTTCACCTTTAAATCTGGAAATTGTCTTCCTGTAATCGTCATAACTTAATGTTTTATTTCTGTTTTATTATACTTAATTATAGTCCTTCAAATTGATTTTCAACTGAAGCAATATTCTTTATTAAAAATAAGGACTTTAAGTGAAAACTGATAATTATCATGTCTTGATTTGACACCTATCACATCTACCGAAAATCATCTCCTCTACCTTTGTATCATGGGAGTATTATTCTTACTCATAGGGATCAGTATTTTATTAGGAGGTTTATTCCTATTCCTCTTCATTCGTTCAACTGAGCAAGGTCAGTTTGATGATTTAGAATCCCCTGGAGTTCGAATTCTTCTTGAAGACGAAGTGAAACTTAACAGCAATCATTCAAAACATGGAACAACAACGTTTTAATTATGACAATGGAATCGTAAGGAATTTCTTATTCGCTACGGTTTTATGGGGATTAGTCGGATTTTTAGTCGGACTAGTTTTAGCGGGGCAAATGTTTGCACCTTATTTTAGTTTATGGGAAAATGTACCGTTTCTATCCTTTGGTAGACTACGTCCATTGCACACCAATGCAGTAATTTTTGCGTTCGTTGGTAATGCCATTTTTGCTGGTATCTACTACTCTCTTCAAAGATTATGTAAAACCAGAATGTTTAATGACACCTTAAGTAAAATCAACTTTTGGGGTTGGCAGTTAATCATTGTTTCAGCAGCACTAACGTTACCAATGGGTATCAGCTCTGGTAAGGAATATGCTGAACTTGAATGGCCAATTGATATCGCTATTACATTAGTATGGGTGGTATTTGGTTGGAACATGATTGGTACGATTATTAAAAGAAGAGTACAGCATATCTATGTTGCTATTTGGTTCTACTTAGCATCTTTAGTTACTGTTGCAGTATTGCATATTGTTAACTCATTCGAATTACCAGTTAGTTTATTCAAGTCTTACTCTTGGTATGCTGGTGTACAAGATGCCTTAGTACAATGGTGGTATGGTCATAATGCTGTTGCATTCTTCCTTACTACTCCATTCTTAGGTTTAATGTATTACTTCATTCCTAAGGCTTCTGGAAGACCTGTATATTCTTATAGATTATCTATCATCCACTTCTGGGCATTAATATTCATTTATATCTGGGCTGGTCCTCACCACCTTTTATATACTGCATTACCAGATTGGGCACAAAGTTTAGGTGTTGTATTCTCGATCATGCTTATTGCTCCATCTTGGGGAGGTATGTTGAACGGACTACTTACTTTAAGAGGTGCTTGGGATAAGGTTAGAGATAGCGCGGTACTTAAATTCATGGTAGTAGCTGTTACTGCTTATGGTATGGCAACATTTGAAGGACCTATGATGTCTTTAAAAAATGTAAACGCTATCTCTCACTTTACAGATTGGACTATTGCTCACGTTCACGTTGGAGCTTTAGGTTGGAACGGATTCTTAACATTTGGAATGTTGTACTACTTGATTCCAAAACTTTACAATACTAAAATCTACTCGGAGAAGTTAGCTAACGTACACTTCTGGATTGGAACTTTAGGTATCATTATCTATGTAGTACCTATGTACTTTGCAGGTTTCACACAAGGACAAATGTGGAAAGAGTTTTTACCAGATGGTAGAGTTGCTTACCAATTCATTGAAACGGTTCACCAAATCATTCCAATGTATGAAGCTAGAGCTATCGGTGGAACGATCTACATTATTGGTGCATTAGTAATGCTTTACAATATGGTTAAGACGATTAAGTCTGGAAACCTAGTTAAAGAAGAAGCTGCATCTGCTCCAGCATTGGAAGTACACGAAACACCTAAGCACTCAAGTAAAGCAGAGCACTGGCACAGATGGATTGAAAGAAGACCAGTTCAATTGGCTGTATTCTCTTTAATCGCGATTATGATTGGTGGTGCTGTTGAAATGGTTCCTACCTTCTTAGTAGAGTCTAACATCCCAACAATTGAAAGTGTTAAACCATATACTCCTCTTGAATTACAAGGTAGAGATATCTATATCCAAGAAGGTTGTTATAACTGTCACTCCCAAATGGTTCGTCCGTTTAGAGATGAAGTTAAACGTTATGGAGAGTACTCAAAAGCTGGTGAATTTGTATATGACCACCCATTCCAATGGGGTTCTAAAAGAACTGGTCCGGATTTAGCTCGTGAAGGTGGTTTCTCTGCTATTAAAAAAGGAAACGCTTGGCATTACGAACATTTAATTGATCCGCCAACCATGTCGGAAGGATCGATCATGCCTAAGTACGGTTGGTTAGAAGAAAATGTATTAGACATTGAATCTACTCCAGCTAAGATTAGAGCAATGCAAAAGCTTGGTGTTCCTTATGAAGAAGGATTCGATGAAAAAGCAATTGCTGATGCTCTAGCTCAAGCTAAGGAAATAGCTGCAGACATCGCAACTAGCATGAATGCTCCTCAGTTGGAAGCTAAATTGGAAGACAAAGAAATCACAGCATTGATTGCTTACTTACAGCGATTAGGTTCTGATATCTATACCACTAAAAAATAAGAATCAAGAAAATTAATAGACTATGTTAAAGTTTGTAAAACAGCACATGGAGAGTATTTCAGGAATTGAAATCTATCCAATCATATCCTTCTTAATCTTCTTTGTATTCTTTTTACTAGTAGGTATTTGGGTATTCACTGTAAGAAAAGATAAGATTAAGGAATTAGAAAACTTGCCATTAAACTAATTGATCATGGAAGCAACGACTAACGTAAACACTGATATGGCTTCAGGCACAGCTTGGGAGTATATCGCTGACTTAGCAATTTTTAATGATCCTTTAGCTTTTGGATTATTTACAGCGGGTGTAGCTCTTACGATTGTTTTAGTAGTGTTATACAACATTACTACTTCAGTTGGTAAAGGAGTTTATCCTAAATCATTCGTTCCTAATCCGAAACCAAAACCGGTTAAGGAAGAATCTACTGTTCTTAAAGCTCTTACAGCTGCTGTTCCGATTGAAAAGGAAGCTGAAATCATGATGGATCATGAATACGATGGTATTCATGAGTTAGATAACGATTTACCACCTTGGTGGAAATATGGATTCTACTTATGTATCATATGGGGAGCTATCTACTTTACGTATTACCATGTAAGTTCTTTCGGACCTTCATCAGCTGAAGAGTTTGAAATGGCAATGGAAGAAGGTAGACAAGAAGTAGCTGCTTATCAAGCAACACTGAAAGAAGTGATTGATGAGAATACGGTTACTTTACTGGAAGCCCCAGGTTTAATCGAGAAAGGAGAAATGATCTATAAAAAGAACTGTTTCCCTTGTCACGGTATGAATTTAGAAGGTGGTAATGGACCTAACCTAACAGATGAATACTGGATTCATGGTGGAGATATCAAAGATATATTCAAGACGGTAAAGTTTGGTGTATCTGGTAAAGGTATGGCATCATGGAGTGATAGATTATCTCCAAAAGAAATGCAACAAGTATCGTCTTACATCCTTACTATGCAGGGAACTAACCCTCCAAATGCTAAAGGACCAGAAGGTAAAAAAGCAGAATAATTCTAAATAACAGTTGAGTGATCCAGGTCACTCAACTCTTTTATCACTTAGGCTTATCTAATTTAACAAAAGCAAGACATGGAAACTCAAGATAACAAAGACAAATTCCGGGATAAAATTGCTACCGTTAATGAAGATGGTAAACGTATTTGGATCTATCCAAAGAAGCCTAAAGGAAAAATATACCAATGGAGAAAAGTAGTTAGTTATGTATTACTAGCCTTCTTATTTCTTTCTCCATTTATTAAAGTATCTGGAGAACAATTGGTTCTTCTAAACGTCATTCAAAGAAAGTTTGTCTTCTTTGGTGCTGTATTCCACCCTCATGATTTTCATCTTTTTGCCTTTACGATAATTATTTTGTTTGTCACCATAATTCTATTTACTGTCGTATTAGGTAGAATATTTTGTGGATGGATGTGCCCGCAAACGATCTTCATGGAAATGCTTTTCAGAAGAATTGAATATTTCATTGAAGGAGATGCTAAAGACCAAAAGAAGCTTAATCAATCCAATTGGACCAGAGAAAAGATCATTAAGAAAGGGAGCAAGAACATTATTTTCTATCTGATTTCCTTCGTTATTGCCAATACATTCTTGGCATACCTAATAGGTTTTGATGAACTGTTAACTATCATCACCTCCTCTCCTTCTGAACACATTAAAGGTTTATCATTAATCATGGTATTCTCTTTTGTTTTCTTCGGAGTATTTGCTCGATTTAGAGAACAAGTTTGTACAACTGTTTGTCCGTACGGAAGATTGCAAGGCGTACTTACTGATCGAAACACTTTATTGGTTTCATACGATCATGAACGTGGTGAATCAAGAGAAAAATACCGTCCAAAACAAGAACGTACCGGTGGAGACTGTATAGACTGTGGTGAATGTGTTCGTGTTTGTCCGACAGGAATCGACATTAGAAATGGAGTTCAATTAGAGTGTATCAATTGTACAGCATGTATCGATGCTTGTGATTCGGTTATGGACAAGGTTAACTTACCTCCTAAACTGATTCGCTATGCATCTGAAAGCAGTATTGCGAATAAAACTCCTTGGAAACTTTCTGTAAGAGCCAAAGCTTATGTAATTCTACTGGTTGTCTTAACATTTGCTATGTCTTTAATTCTTTGGAACCGTTCAAGCGTTGAAGTTGATATTATTACAGCACGTGGAAACAGAGTATTTATAGATAGTACTGGAGTAGCTCAAAACATCTACAAAGGAAGATTCATTAATAAGAGCAACGATGAAAAATTATTATCTCTAGATATTCCAGGTCATACGGCAAGTATTCAATTGATTGAACAAGACAGCATTTTCTTAAACGCCAATGAAGATTTAGAACTAACAATTCTAATTCGAATTCCAGACAAAGAACTTGACGAAAGAAACAACGAGATTATAATTAAAGTCTGGGAAGGCGAAGAATTAGTAAAGGAAAGTAAAAACAACTTTCAAGGATCATATAAATAGAACATTATGAATTGGGGTAAAGGAATAGCCATTTTTATAGTTTGCTTTATGTTCTTTATAGGAGCATTGGTTTACGCATCATTTCAAATCAAAGTACCTTTAGTATCAGAGGATTACTACGAACAAGAAATCAACTACCAAGAGAAGATTAACGCTCGAATAGCATTAGGAGCTTTAGGAGAAGTTGAATTGAAACAAGTGAATAATACGGCTGTATTTCAACTTCCATTATCTGGACTATCTGAAGTAAGCATTAAATGGATTTGCTTTAACGATCAAGATCAAGACTTCGAAACATCTTTTACGACGAATGAAAGTGGTGAATTCGTTTTAGACTTAGCTCAGCAGAAAAAGGGTCATTACGACCTTAAAATTGACATTACAAGCGATAATAAATACTATTATTCATCTAAACGATTCATTATTCAATAGTGTTTTACTTAGGAGCCATATTATTAGGATTAGCCAGTTCACTGCACTGCTTGGGTATGTGCGGACCATTACTGTCTATGTTTCCTTGGTACAAAGCTGGTCGATCAAATCTTAAATCTCCTTTGATTCACCATAGCGGACGTATTCTATCTTATTCTATCATTGGTATCATTGGTGGTATAATCGGACAATCATTTGTCTTTATAGGCTTACAACAATGGTTATCCATCATTGCAGGTATCAGTATTCTTTTGATCCTACTTTTTAAATCAAAGCTGAGCAGTAGTTTAGGATTTATACTAAAGCCAATTCAAAAGCTTCATCAAAACAAATCAATTGGCAGTAGTCAAAAACAATTTTTATTGGGAAACTTAAACGGTTTCTTACCGTGCGGAATGGTATACGTTGCTTTAGGAGCTAGTATTGCAGGAGGATCGATTATCAACTCCGTTAGCTACATGTTTTTATTTGGATTAGGAACACTTCCAGCCTTATTCGGACTCAGCTTAATACAGAATTGGCTAAGTCAGAAATGGAAAGCTAGCTTCAAGAAAGTATCCAATGCTTTACTCATTGCAATGGCAGTTTTATTCTTACTTCGAGGATTCAACTTAGGCATCCCCTATCTCAGTCCAAAGTTTGATCCTCAAAGCACTGAGGTAAAATGCCACTAACAGATCAAACAAAGCTGTAACCTTTTGTTATCATGACAGTTTAAAACCACAAATTCAAATAACACATTATGAATAAGAAGTTTTTAAAATTAGGTTTAGGAGCGTTTTTAATAGGGTCAATTGCATTAACATCTTGTGAAACGGATACCGAAGAGGCAAATGACACCTTAGAGGGTTTAACGGAAGGATGCACGGATCTTCAGGCTACAAACTTTTCAGTGACTGCACTTGTTGACGATGGATCTTGTGAATATGACAACGACCATTTAATTACTAATGGAGCATGGAATTTCTCTGCAGCTAGCACAACAGCTGGAGCATCAACAGATAGCTTATACAACCTATTCATGGTAGGAATGAATTTAGACTTTAGTGACGATGGAACATTCAGTGGAATGACTCCTGGAGAAAATGGTTTAGAATCAGCTACTGGAACTTGGACGTTCATGGCAAGTGAAACAATGGTAGCGATATATCAAGATACAGATACAATGGTGTTTGGTATCACTGAGTTAACTACGGAAGCTTTAGGATTATCTTTTACTGAAGAAGATGAAACTCCAAACTATGATGTTACTTTGAACTTTGTTAACTAGAAATAAAATATAGATCATTTAAAAAGCCATCTCGATTGCGAGATGGCTTTTTTATTGGATAATCCCTACTAACTTTTGATCCGCTTCTAGGATCGTATTGATTTTTCACCACAGATAGAAGGATTTACAGATATTACGGAGATTTCAATTGGATATCACGGAGGGAAAATCAGAGATTTTCTTATCGTGCCTATGCTTCTGGAAAGCCCTCTTATCAAAAAAAAATCTAACACCCTACAGCTTGGTGAGCGGCAGTCGAACCATCTATTTACAAGAGTCTTACTCCTTTTACTAGGACCAACTTATTTAGTCTGTTTTTTTAAGACTAACCCCTTGCATGTTTTCAATTATCCCAGCTATATCCGAATAAACAGATTCTGGAACGCTTGCTTTAAGCAGACAATCATTATCAAAATCCTGTTGAATGACCTTTGCTTTATTTCGTTTTATCAAAATCATTACATCGTTCATTTGAACGTAAGTAAACTGTAACTCAAAAACAACCTGTACTTCCTCTTCAATGAATTCATTTTGATCTAAAGCATCGTTTGTAGACTCTTTAAAGGCATGAATCAATCCAGGTATACCTAACTTACTTCCACCGTAATATCGTGCTACAATAACTCCTACATTAGTTATTTCGAACGACCTTAACTGATTATATATCGGCATCCCTGCAGATCCTGATGGCTCATTGTCATCGTAAGCTCTGTAAGTTTCACCATTCAACCCTATTCGATAAGCATAACAGAAGTTAGACGCATCATGTAGCTCCTTCATCATTTTCAATTGGGCTTGAAAATCTTCTACAGATTGAACCGGAAAGGCGTAAGACAAAAACTTACTTCCCTTCTCCTTATACTCTCCCTCCGAAGACGACGCTAACGTTTTATATACTTTTCGATCAGCCATTTAATACCGTCTCTAATACAATCAAAAATATCCCAATAACACTCAATACCACCCCAACCCAATTAGGTCTCGACAACTTTTCTTTAAAGATTATCATGGAAGCTACAGTAGCAAACAAAATTCCTCCAACGTTTGCAATTGGAAATAAAGCGGAAGCTCCTAACACTTTAGTATCAATAGCTCTTAACAGGAAATAAATAGAGGCGTAATTAGGAATACCTAAAATAATACCTGCTAAAATAGACCTAAGGTTAATATTTAGTTTTCCTTTTAATAACTGGAATAAAACAACCAATGTTCCTAATGCCGCTGCACAAATAAATATACTAGTAGAAAACCATGCTGTTTCTAACTCTGCTTGTTCTCCAACATAAAAACCTTGTATAATATCTTTTTGAACATAATTTAAAGCCACATCCATAGCACCACCACCAGCGAATAGAATGACTGGAAGAATCAGAATCAAAAAAGATTTCTTTACAGTCGATTTCTCTAATGGCTTAGTAATTAAATAAACCGCTACCAAGGCACATAAAATACCTAATACCTTATACCAAACAGCAGATTCTCCATAAAAGAAGATTCCTACAACTATCGGAATAACTACAGCCATTTTATTAGAAGTAGTAGTAACTGCTACTCCTATTTTTTGCGATGCGAAAGCTATTAAATGAAAGAAGACAATGAATAACAGACCGAGCCATACTGCATGAACAAACCAAGGTTTATCAATGGACTCAACTATATTTAAAGGTGAATCGGTTGTCAAATATCCAATAGCAATAGCTGTCCAATAATTAACTACAATAGCCTGTAGCGTATTTATATTGAACCTTTCAAAACCTTTGAAAAGCACAAATAAGCTACTCGTTGATATGATACTAATTAGAAGATATACTACCATTTGTAAGCTCTATATAAATGATCTCCTTCTAAGTGATCATTGATCAACTCCCAATTACTAATCCCTTGAGGAGCATAAACTCCAATCTCCCATTTTACAGGAGCAATAAACTTATAAGCTTCATCCCACATTCCCTTCTCAATAATATCTGTCAATACTTTACTACCTCCTTCAACAATTAACGATTGAATTCCTTTATCAAAAAGTAACTTGAACAGTTCTTCCCATAAATTCTTCCATTCTTTAATCGTCTCTCCTTCTACCAATCGAAGCGTCTCTGCTTCCTTATTGAATACATTCAATAAATCAGATAATTCATTCTTTTGATCTAAAACCAAACGAAGTGGATTATCTCCTTTAGTCAATCTAACCGTTAAACTTGGGTTATCCTTAATAGCCGTGTTTTTCCCAATAAGAATAGCCGCTTCATGAGCTCTCATTTCATGCACCAATTGTTTTGATGTATTAGAGCTCATCCAAGTTGATTTATCCTTATCCTGCTCAGCTCTTCCAATCACACCGTCTTGAGTCTCTGCCCATTTCAATATAACGTAAGGTCTTTTTTCAGCATGAAAGCAATTAAACCTGCGATTCAAATAACGAGCTTCCTTTTCCAAAACACCCATTTCTGTTTCGATACCGGCATCTTCAATCAGCTTCATTCCTTTCCCTGCTACCTTTTCATGAGGATCTAACTGTGCAACTACCACCTTTTTAAACTGAGACTTTACGATTAACTCAGCACAAGGAGGTGTTTTCCCAAAATGAGCACATGGCTCAAGAGTGACATAAATAGTCGATTCTTTCAGTAAATCTTTATTCTCAACTGAATTAACTGCATTTACTTCAGCATGTGGTCCACCATATTGTTCATGATAACCCTCACCAATTATGAGTCCATCATGAACTATAACAGCACCCACCATAGGGTTTGGCATTACCCTACCCTTTCCTCGCTCAGCTAAGTGAAGCGCTCTTCTCATAAAAAGCTCATGACTCATCTCGTAAAAATACTAAATTCGCGGTATGAGACTTTTTGTAGGGGCATCAATAGACGAGTCATTTTCACATGCATTGCATGAAGAGTTAATTCCAGTTAGAATTGATAAGTCTTGGCGCGATGTAGAATTCATCAACTGGCACATTACAACTTGCTTTATAGGAGACTATCAGGGCGAGATAGAAGTAATCTGTGATAAAATCCAAAGTGTTTGCAATGAAACAGAAGCTTTTAATCTAGACTTCAATAAGATAACTACGGTTAGTCAGAATCAACCAAAAATGATTTGGTGTAAAGGACAAAGGCAAGAAGCATTTACACAATTGTGCACTAAATTGAATCGAAGCATCCTTAATAAAAAACCAGATCATAAGCCAACACCACACATAACTGTGGCTAGAAGCAAAAAATCGGTACCACAAGGAATCCATCAATTGGATTTTGCACAAACCTTGGAAGTAAAGGAAATCCACTTATGGAAATCTTTTCTAAACAAGAACAAAGGAGTTAACTATAAAGTTCTAGAAACCTTTAGTTTAAAGGGATAATCAGACAATCTTGTTAAGCGTTTTAAATCTTTATTAAGTTTTTTAATAATTTACTTGCTGATAAAACCGAAAGCTTGTATCTTTGCAACACCAAAATCGGTCGTGTAGCTCAGCTGGATAGAGCACCTGCCTTCTAAGCAGGCGGTCCTAGGTTCGAATCCTAGCACGATCACTACAGAAACAAGGGTTCCAGAAATTGGAACCCTTTTTTTATGCCTACTCACATATTACGCACTAATGACATTTTCAAACTAAAAACCTACTTTCAGATCCTTGCTAACTTTCGCTTTACTCAAACGGTTTAAGTTACATTGAAATGGTCATTTAATTAATTATTGAACTATACAGTCTAATAGCCTCTACTAAGTAAAATATTGTGACAAGATTATAATTTAATCATCTTTACTGAAAACCAAATCAGAATGATGAATAAAGCTCTTCTTTTAATAATTATTTGATCAGCCTTTAATATTCTCACAAAAGCATATTGAACTAAAGCCCCTTAAAAAGTAAAGCTGCCGTGCTCGGATTTGTAGCGAGGGGAATATCATGCACGTCACAAAGACGCATAAGCATTGATATATCTGGTTCATGAGGATGCTTTTCTAATGGATCTCTGAAAAAAACAACCATATTACACTTACCTTCTGCAACTCTGGCTGCTATTTGAGCATCTCCTCCATAAGGACCCGAAAGTAGTTTTTCTACAGCAAACCCTGCCTTTTGAACCTTTGAACCCGTTGTACCAGTGGAAATTAAAGTGATCTCGTTTTTATGCAAAAAAATCGATTGTTCATTTAAAAATTGAACCATCTCAGCTTTCTTTCCATCATGAGCAATAATTGCTATTTCCATATTATTTTCTATTTAGCTCCAGAAAAAAGCATATAAAATCACCAAACAGATCATGACCGTAAATGACCCAATATTAAAACTAGGAGAAGTTTTGAAAGTTTCCCTTGATATTTGAATTCCTTTCGAATCATAAGATCCTTTCAATTGAACACTGCTCATTACTATTATTATTAACATTGTTAACAAAGCTGTAATTCCCATTTGATGTAAAAAAGGTAGATCAACAAATATCCAGCTATCAATCCATCCTTTCGGACCAATCTTGAAGTACATAGCAATAGGAATTGATGTTAAAACTCCTATTATGGCAGCTCGATTAGTAGCTTTCTTCCAAAACAATCCAAGAACGAATACAGCCAATATTCCAGGACTAACTACTCCTGTATACTCCTGAATAAATTGAAAAGCCTGATCGATCCCTCCTAAAAGAGGGGCCATAATTGCTCCCATAACCAAAGCTACCGCAGCTGAAATCCGACCTGTTTTAACCATGGCTTTATCATTAGCACCCTTATTAATGTATGGCTGATAAATATCCATAGTAAATATTGTTGATGTTGAGTTTAACATTGATGCTAAAGAAGAAACAATTGCCGCCGATAAGGCTGCAAAAGCTAATCCTTTTAATCCAACTGGCAAAAATTGTAATAACCATGGGTATGCTTTATCCGCAGAATCCATAGAAGGTAAGTTTTGTTGCCCTATCTCTCCTAAATCATTCATCACCAATGTATCATTGGTCATAACAAAAGCAGCGATTCCCGGGACTACCACAATCAAAGGTATTATCAGTTTCAAAACAGCCGCCATCAATATTCCTTTTTGCGATTCTTTCAGAGATTTTGCAGCCATTGTACGTTGAATTATATACTGATTGAAGCCCCAATAGTATAGGTTTGCTACCCACATTCCTCCCACTAGAACAGCAATTCCAGGTAAATTACTATACTCTGGATGAGATTTATCTAAAATCATTATAAAACGATCTGGAGCTTCAGTGTATATTTTTTGCATTCCAGACCAAACACCTTCACCTCCAGATACGGTATCAAGGGCTAAGTAAGTTGTAACTAAGCCTCCTAGAACTAAAAACACCACTTGTATAACATCTGTCCATGCAACTGCAGAAAGCCCTCCATACAAGGAATAAGCAGCTGCAAACAATGAAAGCCCAATAACTCCGTATATCAATGGTATATTTAGGATAGTTTCTAATGCAAGAGCCCCCAAATAAAGAACAGAAGCTATATTCACAAATATGTATAGTGAAATCCAGAACACCGCAAGAATAGTTTTTAACTGTGAAGAATAACGCTTCTCTACAAACTCTGGAATTGTGTAAATCCCCTTCTCTATGAAAATCGGGAGAAAGAATTTCCCCACAACTATCAAGGTTAATGCTGCCATCCATTCGTAGGAGGCTATTGCGAGTCCAACTTTATACCCTGATCCAGACATTCCAATAAACTGTTCAGCCGAAATATTCGCCGCAATTAATGATGCACCTATAGCCCACCATGGTAAAGACTTACTTGCTAAAAAGTAATCTTCGGCACTTTTCTCTTGACCATTTTTCTTTCTTGAAACCCAAAGACCAACTGCCAAAATAAGAACAGCATAAAGTCCGAATATGAGGTAGTCTATTGTTTGAAAGCTTGAATTCATGTATTTATAGTCTGTTATTGGTTATCTAATTGTAGATGTTACAATAAGTAATGTAAGAAAAATGTGTTTTATAAATAAATTATCAAGCGTTTAATTTATTCCTTGAAATGAAACTTTAATGGCAATCTATTTATAAAAATTTATACTGATAACAGTAACCTTTTTTATTCTAAGGTAATATTATCATATTTTAATTTATGAAAAAACAACATATTATTGTATATTTTACAATAACTAATTTTTAGACGATTGTTAGATGATAAAAAACTTTGTATACCTACTAGCCCTTATGTTTATATGTGTTAATTCGCATACTCAAGTATGCAAGGTTAGTATAAACGAAAAAGATGGCAATTGGAAACTGATGGTAAATGATGAGCCTTACTTCATTAAAGGCGCCGGAGGTGATAAATATCTTGACATATTAATAGGTGCAGGAGGAAACACCATCCGAACCTGGGGAACAGAAAATGCACAGCAAGTGCTTGATGAAGCTCATAAAAAAGGTCTGAAGGTAATGTTAGGTTTGTGGGTACAACACGAACGCCATGGCTTCGACTACAACAACAAAGAACGTGTAAAAGCACAACTTGATAGATTCAGAAAAGAGGTTCAAAAATATAAAGAACACCCTGCCCTTCTTGTGTGGGGTATAGGAAACGAATATGAGCTGAATTATTCAAACACTAAAGTATGGAAAGCAGTCAATGATATT
The DNA here is from genome assembly GCA_965661855.1 of Flavobacteriales bacterium. GTDB lineage: Bacteria > Bacteroidota > Bacteroidia > Flavobacteriales_C > CBFIFL01 > CBFIFL01. The sequence goes on along the minus strand of CBFIFL010000001.1, from coordinate 49,072 downwards.
GCCAAAATGATTCATGAAGAAGATCCCTATCATCCAACATCTACCGTTACTGCAGGGACAAATGCAGATAAATTAAAATTTGTAATGGAGGAACTCACCGAAGTTGACATATATGGAATAAATACTTATGCCGATATTGTTAACGTAAAAAAGGTATTGAAAGAAGGTAATTTCAATGGCCCTTATATGATAACGGAATGGGGACCAACAGGGCACTGGGAAATTAAAAAGACCATGTGGGGAGCATCTGTTGAACAATCCAGTACCGCAAAAGCAAACTCCTATCTAAGTCGCTACCAAGAAAATATCGATTCACAAAAGAAACAATGTATTGGGTCCTTTGCTTTTCTTTGGGGTCAAAAACAAGAATACACGAGTACCTGGTATGGTTTGTTCTCTGAAGAAGGGATACCCACTGAAGCTATTGATGTTCTTCAATACTGTTGGAAAGGTTCTTATCCAGAAAAAAGATCCCCCTCCATTGACAGTCTGACTTTTGGTGAACACTCCAAGCTAATGAACACTATTTTAGTTCCGGGAGATAAATATAGTGTCCAGGTTTATGCATCGGATTCAAACAAGGACAATCTTTCCTATCGTTGGGAACTATATCCAGAAAGTACAGATTTAAAAACTGGAGGTGATGCTGAAGGAAAACCACCTATAATTACTGGAAAAATCAAAGGAGGAAAATCAGAAAAAATTACTTTAAAAGCTCCTACTTCTGAAGGACGATATCGTTTGTTTGTATTTGTTACAGATGGAGAAAAACTTGCTTACATGAATGTACCTTTTTACGTAGATGATTCTTTACAAGAGTTTAATAACGTTAAATTTAAAATACAAGACCTTGAGCCAACTGAATATTAAAATAACACTCATCTTTTTGGCTCTGACGTCAGTTTTTGGAGCTATGGGACAGACTGCCTCTGACTTAAGTATGTTTAAGCCAGACAATGGTGGTCTTGAGCCGAAAAATTATCAAAAAGGATTGTCAAACATTTCTGTAAACGGGTATTATAGATTCTTAGGAGCATACACTTCAATGAGTAAATTATATCCGGAAATGGGAAGCGTAAAAAACACTGTATTTATCGGAGATGATAGTAACCTGCCCGAATTGAGCTTAACGTTAGGGATAAGCCCGTCAAAAAACACCTCAATTTCAACTGACTTGTATTTATGGAACCCTATGACGGGGGATGATGAAAGCTACGTTAAAGGTCTTTTACTCGGAATTAACCTAGATGGATCCCACTCAACAAAATACGGAACCTTTAGTGTAAAAACAGGAGGGATTCACTGGTATAAGCTTTCTCCGTTAACCTTCTCTTCTAATACAGGATATAATAGATACAGTTTATTCGAACGTAATCCATGGGATCCTAACACAAAAAACATTTTCGAGCGTTATGACACTTTTTATAATAATGGAGCACTAACACAAGATGTAAGATGGGGACAACAGGCTTTTCATGGTTTTATCTTTGATGGTCAGAGTTTACCTAACGATTTTTCATTTGCGTTCATGCACGGAAAATCTCAATTAAATGGTGGTAGCGCTCCCCTACCTAATCAGCTCACAGGTGGTAAAATCCGTAAAAACATTAAAGATAACTTTGTAAGTTTTAATGCTATTCGCAATCAAACTTACTCGGATAGTTTAGCCCAGGATCTTGTTGGATTCAATATGATTACATCCGAATTTCAATTAAATTTTGAAAATAAAATGAAATTATCGGGAGAATTTGGATCAGGTAATTATTTTTCACCTAATCATGAAGGACAATGGGGAGAAGTTATGGATATTAAATTAAACCTGCTGGAATCCATGACTCCTTTTCCTATAGAAATTCGTTATTTCCGAGTTAGTCCAAGAGTACTTAATAATAATGGTATTTTCTGGAATACTTCTATTCAAGAGTATTCACAACAATATGCTCAACAAGACCCAGGTCAGGCTCCTTTGCTATTCCCTTTTGCAAGCTCTCAAACAACTATTGGACAAATGACTAATAACCGTCAAGGAATCATTCTTAATACTGACTTAAAGTTAGGACGAAGCAAATTGACGATCGGATATAGTGCAGCAAAGGAAATTGAAGGAATTTCAGATCGAATAACATATGGTCACCCTGCAAACAACTTAGCACTTTCAAGATTCTGGCGTTGGGGTTTCCCAAGTGGTGTTGGACCATACCAAAACATCAGCAAAATCTATCGTGGTGTATATGAAACTATGCTAATTACCGATTCTGTTTCGGCTAAAGGATTTAATTCAGTGGAAGTTAGCTTTAAAACATTTACAAAAGTTTTCAATAGAAAATTAATGTTCTTCTATTTAGGAGGATTCCATACGGTTCAGCGCGACTTTTCAGTTCTACCAGTGTATTCGAAAAAGGCTTATTTACAGAGCTACAATCATCAACTTGATCTATACTACTCGCTGTCTAAAAATATAGTCCTATGCCATTATCTCGGATACGACAGAATATATGGAGGGGACAACACTGAGCTAAACACCCTTTCTCTAGCCCCAAAAAATCAAGAAGGAATAAGCTATGCTTTAGGATTAGATATACAAATGTCGCGTAATACCGGTTTATACATCAGACACAGATGGATAAACTACCGTGATTATAGTTTTGAACTAGATCAATATAAAGGAAAAGAAACTACTGTTGAATTAAAAATATTCTTTTAAATGAGAAGTATTTCAATTATCATATTAACGTTTATGTGCTCAACTTCTGCTTTTTCGCAGCAAGGCAAGAAAGTACAATTTATTGGCGGTGCACGATCACAGGTTACGAATTCAAAATTCATGACTGAAAATGATTCTATTACAGCACCAAAATCATCTGGAGGTTACGCTTTACTTGACCTTGGGATCAAAATTAATCCAAATCAAAAAACGGAAGTTTTGGGAATGTTTAGGATTAACAATGCTTTTGGAGGTTTCTGGGGTGGTAGTGTATCTTTTGATGTTCGTCAATTATATGTTCGAGGCGTTGCAGCGGATGTAGTGCGCTATCATATTGGAAATATTGACTACAAATTAACACCATATACATTTTATAATCACAATACTGATTTCCTTACCTCTTCATTAGGCGTGCTGAAAATCAAAGAAGATGTTTTAAATTATGAATCATTTTATAGTAATAATACATGGCGTCAACAAGGAGCCTCTGTTAATTTCGCTTTGCAGTTCCCTAAAATAATTGACGAAATTGAATTCAATGGATTCATTTCACGACTTAATCCAACTGATTTGAATAGTATTTTAGAACGACTTTATGGTGGAGGAAATATGGTGATAAACCAAGGTGAAAATGTTAAGCTTGGTCTGAATCATGTGAGTGTATTCGATTTAGCTGGAACAGCAATAGATAGCAATATTTATAATAATAACGTAAGTACCTTTACTTACGATTTCCAATTTGAAAATGAGCAATTCACTTATGGGTTAGATGGCGAATCAGGTATTGGAATTACCTCTGAAAGCCTCTATCCTGAAAAAGAGCTTTCAGACTATTTCGTTCATACACGTGCTTATTTGAACTTAAAGAAATTAAGATTGAATTTCAATTTTGGATATATGGATAACGGTCCTGATTTTAGAAGCTTTGGAGCTCAATCACGACGGGTAAATTTCAATCAACAAAATAGTTTTTATAATCGTTATACAAACTCACAGATTTTGAGACCTGTATCAATGTTCGACATGTACAATGACCCTAATTTAATAAATCAAGGTATTTCAGTTGGTGTTATGGATTATAATCCTGCCGTAAATAATGCTCTCCCATTTGGAATTGCAACTTTTAACAGAAGAGGTGCCTATATGGGGGTTAATTACTCTGATAAAAAACAAATCTTTGAAACAAATGGTAAATTATACTACCTATCTGAAATACGTGGCCAAGGAACAACAAATCTAAAATCTTTCCTGATAGCGAACATGAACGGAGCACTTCATGCTAATAAACTATGGGGAGGAAAAAAAGAGTTAAATGCTCAGTTAGGCGTCACTCTTCAACAAACAACAAGAAATGGTGAATTTACTTTCCAAAATGTTGACCTAACTTCAACATTGATCAACTTCGGTCTAGAAGCAGAGTTGATCGACGACTTATTTATAATGGGTAATCTCTTCCTAATGAAAGCAACGGGAAAGGACCAATTACCAGACAGAAATGCCGATGATGTAATTATAAATTACAACGACTTTATTGTAGATGGAAATGAATTAAATATAGCTAGTGGATTGAGATTTGATTTTTCTAAAAAAGCATATCTAGCAGCAATGTATGAGAGTAACACTAACACTTTTGTAGTTGATAATCCATATACATTTAATCAAATGTCTATTTTTTATGTGATGAAATTTTAATGCGATGAAAAAGTACTTATCCTTTATTTTAATAGTAACCGTCCTGATTTCCTGTAGAAAAGGGGCAGATGATAAAATTGACGGTCCCGATCTTTATGATGTATATGGAGATTTTGGAATATTAACCACTCTAAGTGCGAGTCAAACCAGCGTAGATTTTGCTGGAGGTCAAGATGTTTACTTTAATTGTGAACTCACTAAAATAGTAGATTGGGAATTAACGATAACTGGTCAAATCAGTGGATCTCAGAAAATCATTTCTGGGACGAGTAAAGTTTTAGATGAAGTCAATACTCTATGGAATGGAAGTACCACATACTTCCCGATTTTTAGAGCGGAGACATGTGATATAATGCTATCCTTTGAAGGAGAAACAGACACCTTGTTAACAACAGTAATTATAGACCAACCTAAAGTTAATAACGGCTTTGTAGTTGCAGATTTTGAATCAGGTTGGAACAATGGCTGGTCTACATTTATTCAATCAGGAGCGAACATGGATTTCAGTATTAAAACTGACGCTGCAGCTCCTCAAAATGATGGTTATTATAACATGCAAGGAACTGTAAATTGGGACTGGCTTATTGGTTTGATTGATTTCAATGCCAGTGCATATGGAGAGACAACACTACCTCTTTCAAGCAACGGTGATAACCTATATTTTAACGCCCTTGTTTACGGTGAATCCGGACTTCCAAATACATTGGCTCAATTCCGCTTTGATGAGGATGAAAATGAGGATGGTAGTTTTGATGTTCAATCAGAAGACCAATATTCCTATGAATTCCCGATCGATTGGGAAGGATGGAGATTGATTTCAATTAAATACTCAGACTTAGACGGCGGAGGAAATGGTAATGGAAATTTTGATCCGGATAAATTAAACAAAGTAAGTTTCTTGCATCTTGCCGATCCTTCTTCAGGGTTTGCAAAATCAGGTTTAGATTACATAATATTTACAGAGAATGCACCACTTCAACCATAAAGTACAATTGCTTTTAGCTTTTCTAATTTCCACATTAACAATCGTGGCGCAGGACACTCTTGACTTAAATAAAGAGCGTAACTCTGATAAAAAAATCCGAATAAAAAAGCTTGGATTATATCATGGAGAATACGAAGAAGAATACAATATTCGTGGTTTTACAAAATTAGACATTTTTGACGGAAGCCTTATAGACTTCTGGTCAACCGAAAGTGTATCATGTATTTCCGGTAAATTACTAGAAGATGATGTTCAAAATATTTTGAATGTTAAATGGAATAGTGATCAAAATGGATGCGACTGGGTTGGAATGGGCTTTGGTTGGGATGGATGGAAAGGAAAAGATTTAAATTATGTTATCGACACTTTAGCCATTGAATTGATTGTTCGATCTACAGGTGAAAACTTTACCAATATACCATGGGCTTTTTGCTTAGAGGATTATAGCGGAACCCAAGCATGGCTGGGATATGATATTGCTTTTCTACAAGAGGAATCTATTTCAGCAGAATGGACTAAAGTTCAAATTCCATTGAGTAAGTTCCCTATTAAAGCTTACAAATTAGATGCTTCTAATATTAAACAATTACTGATTCAAGTTTTCGCTGAAGGAGAAATTCAAATCAAATCAATCAAGTTAATTCCCTTTTCAGGAGGAGGTAGAAAAGAGGTTTCGGCAGAAGTCCAAAATATTAAGGTTGATGGTGATATTTCGGAATGGAAAGGAGATTTTCAAATGCTAAAAGATCAGGAGTTTTCCATAGCATATAATGAAGAGAATCTATACATAGCTTTTAAAACAAAAGATGAAACACCTCGTCAAAATGATCAAAAAGGGAGCAATTTATGGAACGGAGACGCTGTTGAAATTGCTTTTTCCACAAATCCCTCTGCTGATCCTACAAGACCTTATTTATTGCTCAGTGATCAGCACGTAGGAGTTAACTGTGGAGTTAATCCATATATGTGGAACTGGAAAACAGACTCAAAAATTGAGAATGCGCAAATAGCTTTCAAAGCTATTGATAGTGGGTACATAGTAGAAATAGCAATACCTTTTAATGCTTTTAGAAACTTCTCGCCTGCGTCAGGATCCATAATTGATATGGAGATAGCGATTGATTTAGGAACGAATAATGGTCGACAGACTCAATTGAGATGGAACAGTGGAGATCAAGGCGGATTTCATCTTTCTCCATCATTATGGGGAGCATTGAAATTGAAATAGGCACATCTTCACCCGTTATATCTTTTTCTGGTTTAAACCGCTAGATTTAATAGTTTAAACCACAGTAAAACAACTGAATTTGACCTCTTATAATATCTCAAACTATTCTCTGATGAAAGAACTTCTAATTTGTTGACCTGTTTCGAGTTTAACATCAATGAGATACATCCCAGAATCAAGATATGAAATATCAATTATTGTATTATTTCCACTAAACAACTTTTTACCTTGTAAATTGTAAACAGTATACTCAGTCAGATTTAAATCTGATGAAATTGTAATTGACTCAGCTGATGGATTTGGAGAAACAGTGAGTGTTTGTTCTGCCTTATTCTCATTTAAACTATTGCTCTCTTGATAAACACGTACATAATCAACCTGCATCATTGCAGGAAAACTGGTTGAACCATCAGGACTACCGGTCCAATTACCACCTATTGCAAGATTTAGAAGCAAGAAAAATGGATTATGAAATTCCTCTCTTGAAACAGATCCTGTTCCAATATTGGTTGAATTAAACTCTACTTCATCAAGATACCATCGAATCTCATCTTGATCCCATTCAATAGAGTAAGTATGCCAATCTGATGCGTCAGTATATACATGTGTACCCTCATATGTGTGTCCCCACATATCGTAATGAATGGTTCCGTGTATCATTAGCTCATTGTTTACATGCTCCATAATATCAATCTCTCCACACATAGGCCAGCTTACGGTCGTTATGTTTGAGCCAAGCATCCAGAAAGCAGGCCATAATCCCTGACCAGAAGGGATCTTAATCCTAGCTTCTACTTTTCCATATTGGAAATCGAATTTACCTTGAGTTTTTATTCGTGCAGAAGTATAATATGAGCCGGCTACTTGCTCCTGACGACCAACAATGTGAAGATAACCTGTATCAAGATAAATGTTATTAGAATTGCTAGTGTAATATTGAAGTTCATTGTTACCCCATCCCCAATTACCTGTTCCAATTTCATGTTCCCATTTAGTTAAATCCAATGCAGTACCATCGAATTCATCTGACCAAACCTGAACCCATTGCTGTGAGCTTCCTAGTAATGGAAACAACAGAACTATTATAATTAATAAATTTCTCATGATTTCAATAAAAAGGGGAGCAAAACCTCCCCTCTACTTTACTGTAAAACTGACTGAATTTTTACTTTTCTAGTTTTTAACAAACTGCTTTGTAACCACACCTTTATCTGTTGAAATTTGAGCAAAATATACACCGTTCTTTAAATCAGATATATCAATTGAACGATCTGAACCCGAATAAACCGTTTGTCCTGCGTAATTCGTTATATTAATACTATTTACATCATCCGCCGTTGAAATATTTAGATTATTTGACGCAGGGTTTGGATATAATCCGACTTGAACTTCTGTTGATTCATTTACACCTGTAAGATCCATTCCCAGCACAACACTCCCCAATGAATTCTCATCCATAGGATCCGCATTAATTCCTCTCACTGAAAATCCATACTGAACAATTAACCCTGAAGGAATATCTGCTGCAGCGACACTAACAGTAAACGATCCACTTGAAGGCATAGTATATATTTGCGATCCCCCAAAAGCATCTTGGTATCCATTTAATGAATCCAAAGCTTTAATAAAAAATAGCGCCTCATACTGAGTCAGATCTAAAGTATTCGATAAAATATCACCATGGAATGTTAAATCATTGCCATTAAAAGAAGGTCCTGGCTCAACAAAAGTTGAAGCTTCAAGAAACTTGTTACCATCCATTGTTGATTGGTCAACCCAATAAGCATCAGTGGGATCTGCCGCATACAACCCGAAGTTAGGTTGTAAAGTTACCGTATTCTCAGTAAGATCCAGGGTAGTTTTCACTTCAGAAACTTCCCAAGAACTTCCCCACAAATAGCCTCCACCATTAGCCGGTAAATCAAATACATTCACATAAGCAACCCAGTTATCGGTAGCACTGACCATAACATCGTTTTGAGAAAATGAAGAAGCAACAATAAAAGATGCTCCTATCAAAGAGTATAATTTTTTCATAATCAATAATTTTAATTTTACAATAAGTTATTGTTAATAATACAATAAGTCAAATTTTTACAGGTTTTTTTTAGTTAAAAACTAAAAATATTTTGAATTTACATTCTGAAAAGATAGTTTTCCTCTTTTACCATCTCTGAAAAACGTTGAATATCGAATTTGAATAGATTTGCAGGACGATGTTTAACATTCTGCTGTTTTTCTTCCAGATTAATTAATGGTATTGACTTAATTTTTTTTCTAAAATTAGCTTTATCTAATGCAGAGTCGAAAGCATATTCATAAAGATTTTGCATTTCAACCAGTGGAAACTTCTTTGGTAAAAGATCGAAACAAATAGGTTCATGTTTCAGTTTTTGCTTTAATAATTCAAATGTAGAGTCTAATATCTTTTTATGATCGAATGCTAAACTCGGTAACTCTTTAACCGGAACCCATTTTACTTCCTCTGCCCATGAAGCGGCAAAAGCATTTATTTCGTCAATCCTAACTAAAGCAAAGTAAGCATTAGTAATTACGCGACCTTGAGGATGTCTATTTGGTTTACCAAATGTTTGACCTTGATGAAGAACTACATTTTTAACTTTTGTCAACTCTGTGAGAATTCTATTCGCCGCATCAGGTAAATCTTCATCGGGATAAACAAGATTTCCAGGAATTGCCCACTCGCCCATGTATGGCTCCATTGCTCTTTTAATCAACAATGCATGTAACTTTCCTTCTTTAAAACCAAAAATGACACAATCTAAAGAGAATGAGTAAGAGAAAAAATTATCAAACTTAATCTTATAAGACATACTATTTAAGTTGAAATGTTTGTTCTAAATTATCCACCATGACACTAAAATCACCTTTTTCGGAAATCCAGCCCTCGTTTTCCTTATAAAATACTAAATCTTCTTCATAAACAACAAAACGGACTTTCTTTGTCTCTCCTGCTTTTAGTTCAATTTTTGAAAATCCTTTAAGCGATTTACCAGCTGGTATTAGCGATGCAAAATGGTCAGATATATATAACTGAACAACCTCTTTCCCATCGACATTCCCTGTATTGTGAACGTCTACAGTTACAACAATTGAGTCTTCTTTTGTCATATTTTTTCTACTGAGCGTTAGGTTTGTATATTCATATGAAGCGTAACTGATTCCATAGCCAAAATCCCACTCAGGTTGATAGGCGTTAAAACCATTTTTGTGCCTATCTACACTTCTAGGATGGTCATAAAATTCTATTTGTCCATCATATTTAGGATATGAATAAGGAAGCCTTCCCGAAAAATTCACTTCTCCAAAAAGCAACTGCCCTAATGCATCAGCACCAAAATCTCCGGGAAGATAAGCCTGAACAATAGCCGAACTTTCATCTACAATATCACGAATAATTCGAGGACGTCCTTCAATTAAAATAATGACAACCGGTTTTCCAGTGGCATAAGCCATTTCAGCTAGTTTGATTTGTTCAGGAGATATATTCAAAGAACGGATATCCCCTGGTTTTTCTGTAGCTGGATATTCACCCAGACACAGAACAATAACCTCAGAAAGCTGAGCTTTTATTTTGAAATCAGTAGTATCCAATAACCTTGCAGTCTCATACTGATCTTCTACAAAAAGTTCTACTCCCTGACTAAAAAGAACATTCTCTTTACCCAAAATACGCTCAAATTCCTCCAGAACTGTTGGTCTACCAGAAGTATTAAAATCTGGATTATCTCCTTGCCAAGTATGTGTCCATGCTCCATTTAGGAATGTCAAATTATTTGATGTAGGACCGCTAATGAGTACTTTCTGATCTTTCTTAAGAGGGAGAACTCCATTGTTTTTCAAAAGCGTAATGGACTCTAAAGCAGATTGCAAAGCCAATTCCTTATGCTCTTTTGATGCAAAATCTGGATATTCTCCGGACTGATTCATCCTCTTTTCGTATAGGCCAAGAATAAGTTTAACACGTAAAATACGACTCACTGCATCATCTAAACGTTGCATCGAAATACTCCCTTCGTTGATAGCGTCTTTCATTAAATCACAATACTCAATATACTGCGGAGCATTAGGCACCATACTCATGTCCATTCCCGCATTTATTGCCTGGACAATACCGGCCTTCTTAGACTCTGCTGTCCTGTGCACAGTATTAAGCATTAGAAAATCTTCCCAGTCAGAAACGGCAAACCCATCAAATCCCCATTCTTCCTTTAAAACCTCTGTCAAAAAGTGATAATTTGCATGTCCAGGAACACCATTTACAACTCCACTATTAACCATAACTGTAAGCGCTCCTTGCTCAATTGCCTCCTTAAAAGGCGGCATGTATAATTCTCTCATGTACTTTTCAGGAATCCATGCTGGAGTTCTGTCTCTTCCACTCAATGGATTACTATATCCAACAAAATGTTTCAAGCATGCTGCTACATGAACTGAATCTGGGCCACTAGTTCCTTGATATCCGAGAATTATTGCCTTACCCATTTCAGAAGCCAAATAAGGGTCCTCACCAAGTGTTTCAAATGTTCTTGACCAAAGCGGTTGACGACCTAAATCAAGAACTGGTGAAAAGTTCCAAGGTATTCCTGAAGCCCTAGTTTCATAGGCTGTAACGTTTCCAAACTCCTTAGCTAAATCAGGGTTCCAAGTAGCTGCTAAGCCAATTTCTTGAGGGAATAATGTTCCATTAATCGTATAATTAACACCGTGAATAGCATCAATCCCGTAAATAATTGGTGTTTTTACTTTTTCCTGTTTGAAAGGCGAATGAACATTCTCCATAACATGATCCCACTCTTCAATGCTCAAGGTATGCCAACCAACATTCAATATTGAACCCACCTTGTATTCCACTAAAGCCTCATAAATCTTTTTCTTGTCCACACGAATGGGTTCAACAATCTTTCCTTCAGCATCTATTTCCAAAAGAACATCCAGAGTTATTTGGCATGTTTGACCTACTTTTTCCTCCAGTGACATAGCTGACAGAATAGACTTTACTTCCGCTTCAATTTCAGGTGATGAGATTGATGGTTTACTTTGCGAAACAACAAAAAAACCGAAAAGAAAGTTAATCGTGAAAAGAATTAATCTTGTTCCCATAATTTAAAATTAATAACTAAAATAGTAGTTGATACAACAGAGTATCTAGACGCTTATCAATTCAACTGATCTATATCCTTCGCACTCAATGATTTTTGAGCCATTCCTTGTTTGTTTTTGTGATAACTAACCAGATTATCCAGTGGTCTACGTATAATTCGTCCAACCGTTATATTAGATTCCTCACAAACCGCTATCAATTCTTCTTGAAGCAAATCCGCTAAAGATCCAACAAAATTGACTTCACATTGCTTATAATTACTGTAACACTTTACATGTGTATCAATAAATTTTTTAAAGCCTTTTTTAATTAAACTCTGAGAATATTCTAACTCTTTGTGTCTTACTAGCGCAGGCATAAAAGATGCTATGTAGACATTAGCATTAGATTTTCGATAAACATTTTCAATAATCCTCGCACTATTTAAACCTTTACCGATTAGCTCTTGATGCAAAGGTGCCGGCAGTTTACCATAAAGAAAATCAGCTAAAAGTCTTTTTCCAAAATAGCTTCCACTCCCCTCATCTCCCAATATATGACCCAATGCAGGGAGTTCCTCATGAACTTCGTTACCGTCATAAAAACAAGAATTGGAACCCGTTCCAAGAATACATGCTATCTCCGAAACACCATTATAACAGGCGTATGCGCATGCACTCAAGTCGTGGCTTACTGTTATTTTCGCGTTGATAAAAAAGGCTTTCAAACCGTTTTCAATAATTTTATTCAATTCCGAACTAGAACATCCTGCACCATAGAAATACAATTCTTTTACCTCTCCTTTAATAAGATCTAATTCAAGATGATCATTCAATTCGATCAAAATGTCTTGTTTTGAATGGAAGTATGGATTAAAACCTTTGGTGCTGTATGCTTTTTCTTCACCATTGGTAATTACCATCCAATCCGCTTTTGTCGACCCACTTTCAACTACTACAAACATGCTGTGACTAAAGTTTTACATTATCTCTATCAAATATATAAAAAAAATATTTGTTATTGTACTTTTTACAAAAAGGTATTATATTTAAAGAGACAAACATTAAATTATGAAATCATATCGAGTTAATTCAACAGACTTCAAACCCTTCAACATCTTGATATTCGGAGGTAATGGAGACTTGTCTAAACGTAAGATAATCCCAGCTCTTTTTCATAGATTTAAGGAAGGTCAACTTAACTTGATGTTTGAAATTCTATGTTTGTGCAGAGAAAAATTAGATAAAAATGATTTTATCAAAGAAGTTAGTGAATTCATCTCATTAACCGAAAATGATGACACACATGAATTCTTTAAAAACTTGAGACTGGTTCATATAGCAAAAAACGAACAAAAACATTATCAAACTCTTAAAAAGCATTTAGATAAGACTCCTGAAAGACAACGAATTTTTTACTTTTCTGTTCCCTCAAGTGCATTTTCAGAGATATGTCAAGCATTGAAAGCAACGGATTTGATCACAAAGGAAAGTAAGGTAGTATTGGAAAAGCCACTTGGTAATAGCTTGAAATCTAGTCAGGAAATAAATAAAATTATATCCACCGCTTTTGATGAACATCAAATATTCAGAATTGATCACTACCTAGGAAAAGAAACTGTTCAGAACCTAATGGTGCTGCGCTTTGCCAATCATCTTTTTGAAAGAGCCTGGAATGCAGACAATATTGAAAGTATTCAAATTACCGTAGCAGAAAGCTTAGGAGTTGAAAAACGCGCAGGATATTACAATCATACCGGAGCATTGTTAGATATGGTGCAGAACCATCTACTTCAATTACTCTGTCTGATTGCCATGGAGCCTCCTTCAAATTTAAATCCTGATGCGGTTAGAAACGAAAAATTAAAAGTACTTCAGTCTTTGCGTCCTTTCACAAAAGAAACAATAAATAAGGATGTTGTTCGTGGTCAATACACAAGAGGTTCAGTTGACAATAAAAAACTTAATTCTTACTTAGAAGATATTGACGCTTACGATTCTGAAACAGAAACCTTTGTTGCAATCAAAACAAACATCGACAACTGGCGTTGGAAAAACACTCCTATATATCTGCGTACCGGAAAACGGATGAAGAAAAGATACTCGGATATTATCATCAATTTCAAGGAGCTTCCTCATAATATATTCCCAGAATCGAAATATCCACTGCGAAATAAGTTAATTATACGATTACAACCTGAAGAACGAATTGAATTGGTTCAGTTAAGTAAAGTTCCAGGGCCGGGAGGCTACAGATTTAAGCCTATTTCGTTGAAACTAGATTTTGTTGACTCATTCAAAAACCGAATGCCAGATGCATACGAACGACTAATTATGGATGTTATTCGAGGGAATCAAACTTTATTCATGCGTCATGACGAGCTTGAGGCTGCATGGCACTGGATAGAGTCAATTACCAAGAACTGGAAAGAAGAAGTTCCTCTTACCTTATATGAATCCGGTTCATGGGGCCCTGGTAATCAAATATTGGAAGAAAACGTAAAATGGAATACAAATGAATTATGACAAAATCTTTCAATCATAAAGAGGATCTAATCAGTAATGGTGTTAATTCCATAATAATGTCCATGGAAAAGTCACTCGCCAAGCATAATTCTGTGAGGGTTTTGCTGTCGGGAGGTAGCACACCTGGACCAATATATAAGTTATTGAATAAAAATTGTGAATTCATCGATTCCATAAATTTTGGACTGGTTGATGAGCGATATGTTAATACTCTGAGTGAATTCAGTAATGAGCGATTGATTCGAGACTGCTTTACGCATGAAAAGGTGAAGAAAAACAACATAACAGGAATGGTATTTGATAAAAGTGATAAATACAAGAACCTACAAATCGTAAGAGAAAAGTACACCCCGTTTATCGAACGCACCGATTTAGTTATACTTGGCATGGGAAAAGATGGGCACACAGCATCTATATTCCCAGATGATGAAGGATCTAAAACAGCTTATGAATCATCAGAGAAAACAATTTTCAATACTAACGCACCAGACCACCCACAAGATCGAATTACCTGCGGTATGGACTTGATATGCTCTGCCCAAACGATTATTCTTTTCATTTCGGGCATGGACAAGTGGCAGGTTCTAAACGATAAAACTAAAAAGCTTCCGATTCATGAGGTCATGAAAAGAAGAAGCGATATTAATATATTTTATTCAAAGGCATGATAGATAAAAAAATAGAAGAAATTACTACTCGGATTGTCGAACGAAGTATAAAGACAAGGGAGAAGTACCTTAAAGACACAGAACATAACTTTAATCACTCAACGGGAAGACGAGGATTGAGTTGCGGTAATCTTGCACATGGATTTGCTGGATGTGCAGCTGATGAAAAATCAATGATTGCAGAGGGAATCAAACCAAATTTAGGAATTATTTCAGCTTACAACGACATGCTTTCAGCTCACAAACCTTATGAGCAATACCCAAATGAATTAAGGTCATACGCCGCAGAAATGAATGCAACAATTCAGGTGGCAGGCGCAACACCAGCTATGTGCGATGGAGTAACTCAAGGACAACCAGGAATGGACCTTTCGTTGCTGAGCAGGGATGTTATTGCTCTATCCGCAGCAATCGGTCTTTCTCATGACATGTATGATGGCGTGGTTAATTTGGGAATCTGTGATAAAATTGTTCCTGGATTATTAATTGGAAACCTTGCATTCGGTCATTATCACTCACTATTCCTTCCAGGTGGCCCGATGCCAAGTGGAATTCCAAACGAAGAAAAAGCAAGTATTAGACAAAAGTTCGCTGAAGGTAAAATTGGAAGAGAACAGCTTCTAAAAGGAGAATCAGATTCTTACCACTCACCCGGCACTTGCACATTCTACGGAACTGCAAATAGCAATCAAATGCTAATGGAAATTATGGGACTTCAACTTCCAGGATCAAGTTTTGTAAACCCAGGGACGTCAATGAGAAAAGCTCTTAATAGAGAGGCTTTAAGAGTTCTTCTTGAGAATATTAAATCAAGAGATTTCTCTAGAACTATTGGAGCTATTGTTAATGAAAAAAGCATAGTGAACGGAATTATCGGCCTTCTGGCAACAGGAGGCTCAACAAATCATACCCTTCATTTAATTGCTATTGCAAAAGCAGCTGGAATCAAAATAACATGGGATGACTTTTCAGATTTATCCGAAGTGGTTCCATTGATTTGCAGGATATACCCAAATGGAGCAGCTGACGTTAATCATTTTCATGCATCGGGAGGCATGTCTTTTGTTATTAAAACAATGATAGACCAAGGATTCTTACATGAAGATGTGAATACAATTCTTGGTAAAGGTTTGAGAAAGTTTACTAAAGAGCCGAAACAAGAGAACGGAAAAATTAATTATCAAAATGGTCCTGAAGCTTCTTTAAACGACAAAATACTTAGAAGTGCTAATAATCCTTTTAATAAAACAGGAGGATTAAAAGTGTTAAAGGGAAATATTGGAACTGCAGTTATAAAAACTTCAGCAGTAGAAGCTACTCATCATAAAATTGAAGCTGATGCCATTGTATTTGATCACCAAGAAGACTTGATACAAGCATTCAAAGCTGGTGAATTAGAAAAAGATTTCATTGCAGTTCTTCCATTTCAGGGTCCGAAGCAAAAAGGAATGCCTGAATTACACAAACTCACTCCTTCACTTACTATTTTACAGCGAAAAGGATTTAAAGTTGGTCTAATCACTGATGGAAGAATGTCTGGAGCTTCAGGAAAAGTTCCTGCAGCAATCCATGTTAGTCCGGAGGCTGCCCAAAACGGTTTAATTGGAAAAATAAAAACGGGGGACAAATTATTATTAGATGCAACCAATGGAAGAATTGAATGCCTTGAAAAAGATTTGAATAAACGAAAACCTCGAAAAGTGATTTATGTTAATCCAACACATGGAAGACAGTTATTTAATAACTTGAGAAGCTTGATATCTAGCAGCGAAGATGGTGCTGGAATTCTCTAAAAACGATGGAAATGACTCAAAACGATATTGAAAAAATACTGAATGCAAACCCACTGATACCCGTGGCAACCATCCACAATTTATCTCAGGTAGACGAATACTATGAAGTTCTAAACAAAAATGGGATAAAATGCATCGAAATAACACTAAGAAATGATATCGCTTGGGATGCTGTTAAACTTTTTAAAGAAAAATACGGCTCTAATTTCAATGTTGGTGTTGGAACTATAGTTTCTTCTGATGATATTCTTAAATGTGCAAGTCTAAAAGTTGACTTCATGGTAAGTCCAGGCTTTAATGACTCCATGATTCAAGAATTTAATTCTTCTGGGATCCCTTTTTTACCAGGAGTATCGACTCCAAGTGAAATTATTCGTGGAATTAATTTAGGATGGGAGTTTTTTAAGTTTTTTCCTGCTAATTTATTTGGCGGTGAAAAGGCATTAAAAACTTACGGAGGAATTTTCAAAAATGTTAAATTTTGTCCAACTGGCGGAATCAACGAATCAAATTATCAGGATCTTCTTGAACTAGATAATGTAATTTCAGTTGGAGGTAGTTGGTTGTTGAATAAATAAATTTATTATGGATAAAGTAAAAATAGGAATCAACGGTTTTGGGCGTATTGGTCAATTAGTATTTCGAATAGCGGCTAAAAGTGAAGACATGGAGGTGGTTGCAATCAATGATTTAGTGCCAATAGATTATCTTGCTTACTTACTAGAATATGATTCAAGTCATGGGAGATTTGATTACTCTGTTCAAATTGATGGAGATTATCTATTAGTAGATGACAATCGTATTCGTATTACAGCTGAAAAAGATCCGTCTTTATTAAATTGGGGAGATGTTAATGTCAATTATGTTGTTGAGGCTACTGGCTTATTTTTAACAAAAGAACTAGCAAAAGGCCATCTATCTGCAGGCGCGAATAAAGTAGTTCTTTCTGCTCCATCAAAGGATGACACACCAATGTTCGTTATGGGCGTGAACAATCATAAATACTCAGCTGATATGGACATAGTTTCTAATGCTTCCTGCACAACGAATTGTCTTGCACCGATTGCTAAAGTATTGAACGATCACTTTGGAATTGAAGAAGGTCTCATGACAACGGTTCACGCTGTAACTGCTACACAGAACACAGTTGATGGCATCTCTAAAAAAGACTGGAGATTAGGACGCGGCTCCATGCAAAACATCATTCCAGCATCTACCGGTGCTGCTAAGGCACTTGGAAAAGTTATACCTGAATTAAATGAAAAATTAACGGGAATGGCTTTCCGTGTTCCTACCCCAAATGTTTCTGTAGTAGACTTAACCGTAAAATTGAAATCGCCTGCATCTTTAAATGATGTTAAATCTAAGATGAAACAGGCATCGGAAGGGAGTATGAGAGGAATTTTAGGTTACACCGATAAACCTGTTGTATCGAGTGACTTTCTTGGTGACTCCAGAACTTCCATATTTGATGCTTCATCAGCAATTTCCATGTCTGACAACTTTCTTAAAGTGATTTCCTGGTATGACAACGAATGGGGTTACTCGGCAAAATTAATCGAATTGATTCGCCATATGAATCATACTATATAATCCATTTATTCAGATTTATAGATGCCTGACATTTTTGTGTTGGACAAAAATAAATGGAATATATTTAACCCGGGACAGTGTATTGTTCTGAATCCCGGCCGAAACTGCCCACCGATTTATTTATCTATACACTGGAAAAGAAGACCAAATCACGTTTGTATAACTTTTCTTCTTTATGCCTTTAGTTGTAGGTATAAGTTCTGGATTTCTTACTAATTTGAGAAGCTGTTTATAGTACTTTATTAAGTTTAGGCTTGTTTTTGTTATTGCCCATAGCAATTGATATGTAAAAAGTTATTTGTGTAGCTCTGGCTATTCTCATTGGTTTACTGTTTACTTGGATCGGTTGGTTTATAGAAAACAGTTTTTTTTATTCTCTTTAAAGCGCCTTATAGAGCTCTTACTTGGTTTGGTAGGTTTACGCTTTTTTTCTTTATACAATCCCTGCTTTAAAATTTGAAAACAGCGTTCAATCACCTTCAACTTATTCTTGAATTGGCTTCTCGTTTCATCACAAGAAAGTATCAATACATTATCTTAAGTCAACCGAGAAGCTAACTTGACCAGCAACAATTCTTTTTCCTCTTCCCTTAAACCTTCTGAATCAACTACATTAAAAGACAAAACAACCTTCGACGAAACACGGTTTACGTGTTATCCACCAGGGCCAGAACTTCTGACTGCTTTATAGGTGAATTCATTTTGGATGATTGATTTGTTCATTGACTAATGTAATAGCTCCTAATGATACAACTACCCCAAATCATTCAGCTTAAATCCCAACTCTTTTTGGAAGATCTTTAAGCTTTTTAATTCTTTGTTATTTACAAACGAAATAGATGTTCCTGTTTTTCCAGCTCTTGCTGTTCTACCACTTCTATGCGTGTAGTATTCAGCTTTGTCTGGCATGGAGTAATGAGCTACGTATGCTAGGTCTTCGATGTCGATTCCCCTTGCTGCAAGGTCTGTTGCGATTAAGACTTGTAAACTCTCGTTTTTGAAAGCTCTCATTACCTTATCTCTTTCCTTTTGCTTTAAGTCACCGTTGATGGCATCAGCTGAAACACCTTTGCTTTTTAGCTGCTCTGCTAATTTCTGAGTCTCTGCTTTTGTCTTACAGAAAATCACTCCTCTGCTCTCATCTTGTGAACTTAAGTAAGCTAGAATGTTCTCTAATTTATCAGCGTCTTTACAAGCTAAGAATTCATGCTTGATATTTTGGTTAACTACATTTTCAGATGCGATTGCGATTCTATGCGCGCTTCTAGAAAGGTAGTTGTATATGATATCGTTGATGTCTTTTGAAATAGTAGCTGAGAACAACCATCTGCTTTCTGCAGATTTGATTCCTGTTAGTATTGCTTCTAGTTCTTCTTTGAATCCCATACTTAGCATTTCATCAGCTTCGTCTAAAACAATCGTTTTAACTTGTCTAATATCCACTGCTTTTCTTCGGATTAAATCCAATAATCTACCTGGAGTTGCTACAATAATGTGTGTAGGTCTCTTTAGTTTACCAATCTGAATTTCGATATTTTCTCCACCGTACACTGCCTCTGTAAAAATTCTATCTGAGTATTTAGTGAACTTGAACAATTGCTTTGCAACTTGCTGCCCTAGCTCTCTAGTCGGACACAATATCAAAGCCTGAACTTTCTTGCTCTTAGTGTCAATCTTATGTAAAAGTGGTAAACCAAACGCCGCTGTTTTACCAGTACCTGTTTGTGCTTGACCAACTAAATCTCCTGCTTTTGAAATTAATAATGGAATTGCTTTTTCCTGAATCTCTGTAGGATTAATGATGTTTAACTCTTTTAATCCTTTTACAAATTCTTTTCTTACTCCTAAATCTTCAAATTTTCCCACAAGACATTATTTATATGAATTGCAAAGTTAAGTAAAAGCAAGGGTGTTGAACTACATATTCTAAAACTGATTCATTAAGGCTAGATGAACTTTTACTTTTCTCTATGTATTATTGTCAAAAAGAATCCAAAAAGAAAAGCTGTTGTAGCATATCCACACATCATTTCTTCTCCTAAACCGCCTGTAACAAAATACATTGTTGTTAAAACACCAACTACCGAGGTAAGAATTAGCAACACTTTTACAGTCTTTAGGTTAACTCTTCTTTCTGCATTCACATTCATGTTTATAGCAAGCGAAAAAGACAGAAAAGAATCGGTACAAATTATTAAAGAAACATTCAAATCTAACCCTAGAGCGAACATTGTAATCGGATATTCTGATGAAGAAGATGATCGATAATAAAAGAAGTGAATTTTTCATATTCGATTCGTTTTAAAAGAAACGAACTAAAGGTCTTCTAAAGAAATATCTAATCTGAATTTATGTATCGGTGTATCTGGATATTCTAAAGAATAAGTATCAAAATCCCCTTTGATATATATCGCACACATTGTATTCGATACATGGTATAAATGTTTTCTTTGATCGGCAGGAACTCCCTCATAAATACCGGCCATTACCTCGCCTCTAACCTGTTCAGGCGTATGCGCATAATCATGCCAAACTACTATGGTATTATCATGTACTAAACTTTCAAATACTCTTTTGGTATCGTTCTTCACCATCTCATAATGATGATCCCCATCAATAAAGATCAAATCAAACTTTTTGTTCAATCCAGTGAAATCAAAATTCAATGAGTTACCATGCAGGTGTGTAATATTCTCTTTTCCTTTTGAAAAGAAAGCGTGCAAATCAGCATACTTTTCGTTCAGACCTAAGTCTAGTATATCTTGTTTGGATAGGTTTAAAGTGTAGCACTCTTTTGCTGCATCCGCAACATTGATAACACTCTCTCCTCTCCAAGTACCAATTTCAAAATAAGAACAGTTCTCAATTGAAGCGGCTAATGACTTTAATAATAGAATATCGGTTGGTAAGGATCCTCCACCTAGAAAACCAAAAGTGTTTAAGCTATCCTTTTTAAAGAATTGCTTGCAATTAATAACTGGGAAAGTATTGGTTAGACCATACCTTTTTTCCAAGGTTTTGAACCAAACATCATCCTGTTCTAAAACTTTATTCAACAACCATGGGTTTTTAGCAATCTCCCACAATCCTTTTAAAGTCTTAGTTAGTCTTTTCATTTCAATTAAACGTATTGTTCTCCGAACTCTAATTTCAAGTCTTTAACAAACTGCTTAATCTTCTGTTCGTTTTCTTTCTGACAAACCAATAATGCGTTATCCGATTCAACAACGATGTAGTCATTCAATCCTTGTAACACAATCAACTTATCAGCTGGTGCATTTACTACACAGTTAGTAGAATCGTATAATCTTACCTTCTTACCAGCTACAGCATTTTGAAATTCATCCTTTTCTAATCTATCGTACAGAGATCCCCAAGTACCTAAATCAGACCAACCAAATTCACATGGAAGAACATAAACGTTATCAGACTTCTCCATGATTCCGTAATCAATCGAGATGTTTGTACATACCTCGTAGATCTCCTCCAAATAAGAGACTTCTTGATGAGTTGAATACTTATCACGTCCGTTTTCAAACAACTCTGCCATATCAGGTAAGTGTTGCTCAAAAGATTGGATTATAGTTGATGCGTTCCAAACAAATATTCCTGAGTTCCAGTAGAAATCTCCACTGCTTAAGAAAAACTTAGCCATTTCTAGCTCAGGCTTTTCTGTGAACGTTTTTACTTTTTTGAATTCTTCATCGATACTTAAAGCTTCCGTACTTTCTTGGATATAACCATAACCAGTATCTGGTCTGTTTGGCTGAATACCAAGTGTAACTAGATTACCAGACTGACTAGTAACATCTAATGCTTTTAAGATAACACGAGTAAACTCTTCCTCATTTAAAACCAAGTGATCGCTTGGAGCCACCACCATGTTTGCATTCGGATTAATTTCTCTGATTTTATATGCAGCATATGCAACGCAAGGTGCTGTATTTCTTCTTAACGGTTCGTTTAAAATTTGATCGTCACCTAACTCTGGTAAATGTTCTTTTACCAAGTCTGTGTAACTCTCATTTGTCACCACGAAAATATTTTCAGCAGGCGCGATTTTTCTTAATCTATCAAAAGTGATTTGGATTAAAGATTTACCAACTCCTAGTACATCTATAAATTGTTTCGGGCGATCTGTTTTGCTCATTGGCCAGAATCTACTTCCGATTCCTCCAGCCATGATTACGCAGTAATTATTTTCCATGAAAATCAATACTTATTAAGTGGGCAAAAATAAGAAACAAATAGCGGTTATGTCTTAATTAATTACTTCAACCAGTAAGTGTTTGTGAACCTTATATTGTCTTTTATTTTCAAGTGATGTGCAGATAACGTACTTCCTTAAGACTTCTCCTTTAACGAAGCGTTTTCCATCTTCCGTTTGAAATATTGCATTGAATGCTAGTTCATCTAAACTCACTAGCTCCTTCCCTTCTAACACCATCAACACCTCATATACTTCCTTCATCCTTATGCTTACCGCTTTCCAATCGTGAATATGACGTTTGATAGCTGCGGATAGATTTCCAGGGAAGACTTCTAATTCCAAAAAGACTTCTAAAAGCTTTTGCATGTTATTCTTCCATTCTTTTCCATGAGGATCAACTGATCGTTTGAACTCATCCCAGGTTAACTTATGTGCTAATTCATGAATCAACGTTAACATAAAAGAAGATTCATTCAAATTTCCATTAACTGAAATGGTGTCTTTTCTATCTCCAGGAAAAGCTCTAAAATCTCCATATTTTGATTTTCGTGAAGCAGATACTTTGATTAAAACCGGGTGTTGCTCAACGATTTCCTCAAAAGCCAACAAGCTATGTGGGTGTACTAATGTTTTCCAGAAATCCAGTTTATTTGTTGCTTTCATCAGATATTAACAGTCTGTCACGAATAACTACACAACACATTCTAACAGCATTCGTTACTTAATTGTAAATTAGCAGAGAATCATTGCTACGGATGTTAAATATATTCAATCATTTAGGACTTTATTACATACTACTGAAAAGAGTTTTCGGTAGACCTGAAAGCAAAGCGCTTTACTGGCAGCAGGTTATTAAAGAAATTGACAAGGTAGGTTTAGGCTCTTTGGGGATTGTTTCCATCATCTCCGTTTTCATGGGAGCTGTAATCCTTATTCAGTCTGCTTACGGATTTGAAAGTCCTTGGGTACCGTCATACGCTGAAGGTGTTGCAACAAGAGATTCAATGATCTTAGCCTTTTCTCCAACTATTATCAGTTTAATATTGGCAGGAAAAGTAGGATCGAATATGGCATCTGAAATAGGTACCATGAAAGTAACGGAACAGGTAGACGCACTTGAAATCATGGGAGTTAATTCAGCTGCCTTTTTAATTGCACCAAAAATTATAGCATCCGTTATTATTAATCCATTCTTAGTTATCCTATCTATGTTTTTAGGAGTACTAGGAGGATACATTGCTAGTATCACGACAGGAGCAGTTACTGGACAAGATTTCATCGATGGAATCCAATATGGATTTGTTCCTTTCAACGTAATTTTCGCTTTACTTAAAACGGTAGTATTTGCCTTTATCATTTCAAGTGTATCTTCTTATCATGGGTTCATGACAAAAGGAGGAGCTTTAGAAGTTGGTTCAGCATCTACCAAAGGAGTTGTTTACTCTAGTATTGCTATTCTTCTTTTTGATGTAATCTTAACTCAACTATTATTGCAATGATAGAAGCGAAAGGAATATACAAAGGTTTTGATGGAAGAGAGATTCTGAAAGATATCAATGTAGATCTTCAACAAGGAAGAGTAAACATGATTATCGGTCAATCAGGAGCTGGAAAATCTGTTTTATTTAAGTGTCTAGTTGGTCTGTTAGATATTGATCAAGGTCAAGTTCTTTATGATGGACAAAACTTTTTTGAAATGTCTTTCAATGAGAAAAAGGATGTTCGAAAAGAAATCGGGATGCTTTTTCAGGCTGGAGCGTTATTTGACTCTCAAACTGTTCAAGAAAACATCATGTTCCCTTTAGACATGTTTACTGACATGACTAAAGAAGAAAAACTAGATCGAGTTAACTTCTGTTTAGATAGAGTGAATATCAGCAATGCCAATCATTTATATCCTGGAGAGATTTCGGGAGGAATGCAAAAACGTGTTGCTATTGCAAGAGCCATTGCAATGAACCCTAAATATCTTTTCTGTGATGAACCAAACTCTGGTCTAGATCCAAGAACCTCCATTGTAATTGATAACTTGATTAAAGACATCACCGAAGAATACAACATGACAACGGTTGTCATTTCTCACGACATGAACTCAGTGATTGAAATAGGTGACCATATTTCTTTTATTCATGAAGGACAATTATGGTGGAATGGAAGCAAAGAGGAAATCTTAAAGACAGATAATCCTGAAGTAAACGAATTCGTTTATGCTTCTAAGTTCATGAAAATTGTGAAACAGAATATTTAGGGTTAGTGGTTAGTGGAAAAGTAAAAACACCCTCAATTTACTGATATTACAAAGTAATAACTATAACGGTTCAATACGAATACGCTGACCTGATCTCAACGCTTTATTTCTTCTGAAACCATTCCAAGCACAAAGCTCATTAATGGTAACTCCATACTGATTTGCGATTTTAAAAAGGTAATCTCCTCTTTTCACTGTATGAAATTCCTTTCCTAAAGGATAAGAAGCATAACCGTATTTAGTCTTTCTAACTTTTACCGAATCTGAAATAAGTCGGTGTTGTCTAAAATTGATTATTCCAGCTGGGTTTACAGCAATCCCCTTATACCTAACTTCAAAATGCAAATGACTACCTGTTGATCTACCTGTCGTTCCACCAAGACCAATAACAAAACCTGGGTCCACCACATCTCCTGGCCTAACCATTAACTTAGATAAGTGAGCGTAGTAAGTTTCCAAACCATTATAGTGCCTAACTACTACTAAATTCCCGTAGGCACCATGTCTTTTTGCAACTCTAACCCTACCAGTAAAACAAGAGCGAACTGAATCACCCGTCACTAAATCAATATCGATTCCTTTATGCTGACGACCATCTCTGTGTCCGAACCAAGAAGTAACCACTCCTTTAAAAGGGTGAACATAGGTACAAGAGAACTCATCATCTAAAAGATCCAATGAATTGAAACTATCTTTTTGCCAAAGCTTAAAACCATAAGGGTTTGCTTTCTCCGTGTTCCAGCTATTATATAATTCGTTTGCTGGGTATTCTGAAATTTGAGTTTGAGCAGTGCGCTGTGCTAAATGGATTTTTAAATCCGTAACGAAATCTAAAGGAATACTATCAGAAGTAAACAATGTATCGATCATCCATTTAATTTGAATATCAGTAAGCTTATCCAAGTTTACATTGATTTCATCAAATTCCCCATTTTCGATCAAAACTTCAAGTGTACTTTGTTTATTCGTTACTCTACTTTTTTCCAATTTTGGACTAGTAGATGAAATAAATAAACTTGACAGAAAAACTATTATTAGGTAAACAAAAGTTCTCATAATATTTTATTCGCGCAGCAAGATAGCTTATTTCAAGACTGCTTGCAAGTTATTCACACTATAACCTTTCCTTATACAACAAGTGATACAGCCGAAAACCTTCTTTTTAGCACCAGATAATTTAGAGTAATTAACATAGTATTTGTCAATAACTTTGGATCCCTCACCACCGGTTAACACCTCTTATTCAATACCTTAGTGACAGGTAAACATAAAGGTAAAATGGTATCACAAATTGTTTCGGAGCATCCAACGGTTCACACTAGAAGTTCAGAGATTTCGATCAACCATCAATTTACTGTTGTGTCTGTAAAACGCAAAATCCAGTTAGAAATAGCTGATTTAGTTGAAGTAGCTCAGGCATTACACAGAAGAGGAGTTGTTAGAGATTCACTGATCATATACTTCCATGGGTCTTTCGGTGCTTCGAAAAGAATTTGTGATTATTATTGTTCTCCAGACTTTGGCTGTACTACAGATTATCACGCCATAGTTACTACTTCTCTTTTCAAGCGAATCACACTTAGCACAATGATGTTATTGAGAAGACCTCAATTCAAATTCAGGTTATTTAGAAATACAGACAACGCTGTTAACTGGCTAAATAAGCAACAACAAAAATCTATTCAGGTGGAGACTGTTGCGATGCGTATTCAAACTGCCTAATCTTTCATAGTCTTTTTGTATTTTGAACTCAAATTTTGAGTCATGTACAAGTATATTACACTTTTAATAGTTCTTTTTACTTCAAGCTTTTCTTTTGCCCAAAAAGAAGACTCGTTATTTATTCGTTCTATTTATGACGAAGTACTTACCAATGGGAAGTGTTACGGAAATCTAGAATACTTATGTAAAGAAATTGGAGCTCGTTTAAGCGGATCACCTCAAGCTGATTTAGCTATTAACTGGGGAGAACAGACGTTAAAAGATTTAAATCTAGATAAGGTATATCGTCAAGAAATTCTAGTTCCTGTTTGGAAGCGTGGACAAAGAGAAAGAGCAAATATCATGGATTCGTATTTAGTTGGAAACAAACCAATGAACATCAAAGCACTTGGTGGTTCAATTGGAACTCCTCCAAAAGGAATTACTGCTGAAGTGGTAGTGGTAGAATCTATTCAAGAACTTTCTACCAGACCCGAATCAGATTTTTCTGGAAAGATTGTTCTATTTAACCGTCCGATGGATGCTAAACTGATAGACACTTTTAGCGCTTATGGTGGATGCGTTGATCAAAGATGGGCCGGAGCTAAAGAAGCGGTAAAGTATGGTGCTGTTGCAGTTCTAGTTCGATCTCTGACTCATAATACAGACGAACATGCACACACAGGAGTCATGGATTATGGTGATTACGGACAAAAAATACCAGCTGCTGCCGTATCAACAGATGATGCTAATGCAATTAATCAAATCGTAAAAAAAGAAGGTAAGTGCATGGTTAATTTGAGTCTTTCGTGCTCAAGTTTACCTGATGCTGTTTCATACAATGTTATTGGAGAAATCACAGGAAGTGAGAAACCTGATTCAGTTATCATAATTGGTGGACACCTTGATTCTTGGGATGTAGGAGAAGGAGCTCACGATGATGGAGCAGGTATCGTTCACTGTATTGAAGCCATGCGTTTAATTAAGGAATCTGGATACAAGCCTAGATTTACTATTAGGTGTGTTTTGTTCATGAATGAAGAGAATGGGAATCGTGGTGGAAAGAAATATGCGGAAGAAGCTGCAGCTAAAAAAGAGTACCAATACTTCGCTTTAGAATCTGACCGAGGAGGATTTTCTCCAAGAGGATTCAGTATCGATGCAACATTAGAAGAAGACGTATACAAGATCCAATCTTGGTCTGGTTTATTGAGTCCGTACGGACTTCACCTTTACAAGAAAGGATATGCAGGTGTAGATATCAAACCAATTAAAGAAAAGCAAGACACGGTTACTATGTGTGGATTCATACCAGACTCACAACGTTATTTTGACTATCACCACTCGGATAAAGATGTTTTTGAAACAGTTAATCAAAGAGAACTAGAGTTAGGTGCTGCTTCTATTGCATCGATGATATACCTGGTTGACAAGTACGGGTGGGAATCGAGATAATTTGCTGATTTGATTAATTAGTTGATTAGCTAATGATTGTGTTAGAAATTAACAAATCAGCTAATTAAACAAACGCCTTTTCAAATGATTTCAAAAAAGTATCTGCATTTTCCATTGTAAAACACATTGGAGGTTTGATCTTTAAAATATTATCTGCTGGTCCATCTGAACCTACCAGTATTTGATCATTGAACATGCTTTTCTTAACTGCTTGACATAAATCGGTATTCGGAAGTGATGGATCTTTCTCATCGACTAATTCAACACCTAAAAAGAATCCTGAACCTCGCACCACTCCAACTCCTTTATACTTTTTTGCAATGCCTTGGAGTCCCTGCTTTAAATAGTCTCCTACTTTATTAGCATTCTCTTTTAGCTCCTCTTCCTTTAAGACTTTTAACACAGCATTTCCATTTACGCATGAAACAGGATTCCCTCCAAAAGAAGAAAAGAATTCCATACCGTTTGTGAATTTTTCAGAGATCCCAGAAGTGGTTACTACCGCCGCCATAGGGTGTCCGTTTCCAATACACTTTCCTAAAACTACTATATCTGGAATAACATCATAAGCTTCATAACCCCACCAGCTTTTACCTGTCCTCGCAAATCCTGTTTGAACCTCATCGGATATACATAAACCTCCTTTTGATCGAATCAGTTCATACATCTCACCCAAGTAACCGTCTGGCAACTCCAACTGTCCGCCGCAACCCACAATTGGTTCCGCAATAAAAGCTCCAACGGAAGTTCCCGCTATATCTTTTTTAGCTTCAGACATCAGATAGTCCTTGGCATTCCCTCCGTGAGTTACCGAATAGTTCCATGGCATTGGTACCTTTAACACATCCGACTTCTTGTCAAAACCTCCTTTCGCTCCGTACTTATAATGACTTACTTCAATCATACGCTGCGTATTTCCATGATAACCTTGCTCTAAGGCTACAACGGTACCTTCACCAGTAACTGTTTGAGCAATTCTTAAAGCTAAATCTCCGGCAGCACTTCCAGAGTTAACAAAAAAGACCTTGTCTAATTCTTCTGGGAAATGACTTAGAAGATTCTCTGCATAGTCACTCAATTCATCATATACATATCGCGTATTCGTGTTGAGTCTATATTGCTGTTTCACATTGGCTTCAACCACCTCAGGGTGACAATGGCCTACATGCGGAATGTTATTTCTAAGGTCTAAATAGGTCTTACCATCAATCGCATACATGTATTGAAAAGCTGCAGATTCGATGGCCAAATCAGAAACGCTTAAGGCTTTTGAAATGCTTGCCTCTCTCCTTTTCAACTCAAGTTCAACATCCTTTACTTCAGGAAGATCAAAACCACAGGCTATATACATTTCATTTCTAAAGCCAATTGGATTGATACTCGTCCACTCCTCTATCATCAACCAAGCAGACTCTGAGTTTACCGTTATATAGGCTTTATTTTCTGGTTGCAACTTGGATGAATGAGCAGCGTTTGCAAGACTTTGTATTAAACGAGCTGAAATCAAGTTGTATAAAATATCCAATTCGATTTCCAACAAAGGATGAATCTTGTGATAAGCTTGAACCACTTCACTTATCGCGTTAATTCGATTCTCATAGTTCAATCCTATATAAGTCACTGCAATGGCTAAGTCATTGATTAATGGACCATATCCTATGTCTCCAAAATCAAAGAAAGATTTCACTCCACCCTTTTCAATTAAAATGTTGTGTTCATTGATATCTCCATGAATTACAGACTTTCTTAAACTAGGAATTATTGGAACAACCTTCTGTTGATACTGCTGATAGAAATACTTTAAGAATTTTCTTTGATGAGCCGTTTCACAATCATTGATGTACCTCGCACTCGTTTCCAGATACT
Source organism: Flavobacteriales bacterium (assembly GCA_965661855.1). GTDB lineage: Bacteria > Bacteroidota > Bacteroidia > Flavobacteriales_C > CBFIFL01 > CBFIFL01. The sequence goes on along the minus strand of CBFIFL010000001.1, from coordinate 19,300 downwards.
GAATATCCCAATGGTTATCTGTTCGAGCTAAAAGCTTTGGATCAAAGTAGCCTTTTGACTGAATATGTATTTGTGCTATTTTTTCTCCTAAT
>CBFIFL010000001.1:0-19110 GCA_965661855.1 Flavobacteriales bacterium | reverse complement strand
GAGAAAGCCAATAAATTCACTTTCACTTTGTAAAAACATTAAAAGACTTTGATCAAAAGGATAATCCTTAAACACCCATTTCTGAGCACCAGATTCAACAAGATAATTCTTGTTTTCATAACCATCTAAAGCAGTAATCTTATCGGCTTTAATACCGAATAAACGAGATAATAATTGTTCCATAAAAGTCAGTTAGAATCTAAGATAGAAAACGATTTCGAACGTTTGGATCAGGAATCATACATTCCTCTTTTCTACCGAAAATTTTATATCTATTCTTCGCAATCCATCGGTAAATGACGTTATTCCATTTTAGTGGGAACACCTTAAATACGAGAAGTACTTTAGTCCAATTGTCTAACGATTTTACTATTTCAAAAACAGCTTCCGCTTCGCTATAAAAGTGTTCGTTTTTGAATAGAACAATTGAATCTTTTTCTATTTGAATATCTTTTGGAATGATCGACTGGGAGTAAGTAGACTGTAGAGAGGAAAAGCTAAACACCTCATCCTTATCAAGCTTTAACAATAGCTGGACTGAGGAATTACAGAGATTACAAACTCCATCAAAAAATACTATTGTTTTATTTAGCGTCGATGGCATCTATTAAGTCCTCTAAATCAACCAAATGGCTATTAATCGTTAGGTAAGCTTTATAGCCAATATTATGCATATCAACGATTTCAACTAGATCAATTCTCGTTCCTTTGGCATCTTTTGATAATTGGTATTTCCACATTCCTTCACACTCGATATTTGAATTGACCATCTTTACCTCCAAGTCATTGAAAGATGTCCAACTGGCTGCGAGCTCAAACTCAACTCCTTCTCCAATTGTTTCTATCCACGTTACCGAAGCAGGAGTTCTATTCCACTGCACCGATGAAGCTCCTCCAGATACTAAGCGTAAATTCCCTAAATCATTCAATGCTAGCTTCACCTCAGGAATAGATTTTTGACTCACTCCTGTTTGATTGGATGCAAATTTGTCGTCGCCAAAAACACCTAACAAAAGAAAACCTCCCATTAAGATAAATCCTCCAACCAAAACCAATTTCAGTATTCTTCTGATCGATGAAATACGTTGATTTTTTACCTGTACCTTTTTTCTATGAGCTATTTGCTCTTTAGAAAGTTTCTTTGCTTTTCTTTCCAAGTTGATTGATTAAAGTTTCTCGTAGTTTATTTAAAACTGCATCCCTACCTATTATCGTATACACCCATTTATAAAAAAATGTATCTGCAGTACTTGTTTCTTGAATAAACATCGTTGAAGTAGCCTTATCAAAACGATACGTCCATTCTCCTTTTAACCCTCTAGAGCTTTCGATTGTTTTAAAAACCAATAACGAATCTGGAATGTAAGCCGTGTATTCAAAGCTTTCTTGATGATCATTTTTATGCACCTCTTTCCAGGAAGAAATAAGACTATCCTTTTTTGAAAGAACTATAATGGAATCAATCTCCGTTCGGTACTCAGGCTTGTTCTCCAAGTCTTGTATTTCTGAAAAAATAGATGCTGCTGAATAAGCTAATTCAAAGCTAACTTCTCCTTTGAAATCCTCATCAGAAGTATAGGCTACAATTAAGTTGGCTATAAGCACAAAGGCCAACAAATAATAGGTCCATTTCGTTTTAATCATAATATAAAGATAGCTAATCTAGTCTAAGGACATCTCCTTACGGTACTGAGATGGAGTCATTCCTATTTCCTTTTTAAAGGCAATATTAAACGATGATTTTGATTTGAATCCAGCCTTTAAAGCCATTCCTTCTAAAGTCAGGTTCTCATACCTAGCTTCGGTCATCATCTCTTGAACTTCTTTAACTCTATACTCGTTAACAAATGAAATAAAGTTTTTATTAAACTCTTGATTGACCACCTGAGAAACATACTTTGAATTCACCTCTAACTCTTTCCCCATTTTAAAGACCGTTAAAGAAGGATCCATGAATGCTTTGTGATTAATCATCAAGTCCAGAATCTCTTTCTTGATACTTTGTATTTTTTCTTCATCTCTTAATGATGAACCCTTATACTTCTCCTCTAAATCAGATTTGATTTTCTCCTCTATCTTTTTCTCTTCTTGTTTGCTATTAAACTCCGCTTCTAACGATAATTTATATAGTCTAAAGTTTCTTTTGATTACAAAGAATCCAGAGTATAAAATATGAAACAATACAGCCGGATAGAAAAACGACACCCAGTCTGCTTTCATTTTTGCAGCGCCAAATATAGTTGCGGCTAAAACAAAACTTAGCGTGAAGGCATTTAACCATTGTAACTCTAATCCCTCCTTAAAGGAAGAAAAATTTCCAAGTTCCTTTTTATAATTTCTCAGGTAAACAAATACGCCAACACCGTATAGGATCACTTGACCAACCCCTAAAAGTTTGAACCCTTGAAAATTAGCGTATTCAAATACGTCTAAAAAGGATTGAACAAAACCATTATCCTCTCCTAACAAAAGATAGGAAACATAAAACCCTACGTTAATGAATAGAAATATGGCCGGTAAACCAAAGTGGACCCAATTGTTCAATTTAGCCTCTTTCTGAATGTTTTCTTGGGCTAGATAATGTACATATCGATAAAGCAATGGAACTAAGAAAGTCAACAATGGACTAAACAATATGGCTGGAAGCGTCCAATCTAAACCAACGTCATTGGTGTATTTACAGCTTAGTGTAATCGTCAGAAATAAGAAATAATTACCCAATAGTTTGTTTGACCTATTCTTCCCTATATCTGAAAAAAGCAGTTGTATAAAGAAAAACAGCGCAAACAAAATGGGTACAATACCCCAGTAATATGCTATTTCTTGAAGATTCATTAAGTAATAAAGCTAAGGAATTTTAAAGTCAAACAGAAGTGAAATATGAAAGTTGACATTCCGTTTTTCCACAAGCTTAACCTTCTGAATTTAAATTATTTCTATACTCCCAGCCAACCATTTCCCATAATGCACCGTCTATTAAGCAATGAATACCAATAATAACATATCAGATTTAGGGAATTTCCAAGATTATACCAGTGCGTTAATTCGTATCGTGGACTTAATCAAAATGGAAAACTTGTGTGATAAGATGAAGAAGGAAAAAGCGACCTTACATGCTTTGATTGAGGAGTATCAAACAGTAAGATTAGACTAATAATCTTATTATACTCTTATCAGAATTAAAGTCCTTTTAACTATTTGTAAATAGTCTTGTATTCCTTTTTCTTCAATTGCATTTTCAGAATTCGTCCAATGTCCTTATTATTTTTTTGAGGCTGGATGAAGTTTTGAAAGTCTTCGAATTGACTTATTTGTTCGTCTCGATCCAAGTAACCATATCCTTTGTAAACTCCTTCTTCAACAAGAACAACTGATTGTTCCTTAACGTTTCGTCCTTTATCAAGTACTACAAAACTCTGAGATTCGTCTTTCAAATGAATTTTTAATTGGCTTACCTTTTGGTTATAGCTTTCCGGAGATTCTTCCTTAACACAGGCTCCGTAACATCTGTTGATTTGATACTCAAAACATGCCTTTGGCGCTTTTTGTAATCCGCATAACTTTGGACACAAGGCAAATTCTTCTTGCATTCTGAACAGGTGATTACGACCATCACTTTGCCCGGTATAAACGGTGATCGCTTTTCCTAATTTTGGAGATGTCTTCGCTACTGACAACCTCTCGTATCCGTTACCATCGATATACGAATACAAACCATATGGATAAACGATTCTTCTTTGAGCTCTATTGAACTTAGGAAGTATTCTCTTTATTTCAGCCGATTCAAAAAGCAATGCAACCAATTCACTTCCTGTTACTTCAAAATCAATAAAAGCAACCGATCTTCTAAAACTTTGTGTTTTTGGTCGATTGTCTTTTTTAGAGAAGTGTGTATACACTCTTTTCTTAATGTTTATTGCTTTCCCAACGTAAATTATTTCTCTATTCTCATCCAAGAAATAATACACCCCTGTTTCTTCGGGTAAAGCTTCATAATCAGCTTTGTTCACATACGGAGGTAAAGTAGCTTCTTTACTTCTTGCATGAAGTGACTCTTCTATGATATTCGGGTTATTTGAAACGATTTTATGGAATAATAATGCTGTTGCTTTAGCATCTCCCATTGCTCGGTGACGATCTTTTAATTCAATCCCTAACGTCTCGCATATATTCCCTAATGAATAAGATTTATGTCCTTCAAATGTTGCACGGGACATACGCACTGTGCACAATCGTTTTGGATTAAACTCTCCACCTAAAGATTCATATTCGGCTTTTAATACTCCAGCATCAAACCCAACATTGTGTGCTACAAAAACACATCCTTCCAACATTTTAAAGACCTCTTTCGCTATTTCATAAAACTTTGGCTTGTTGGCTACCATTGAATCATTGATTCCGGTAAGACCTGTAATAAAGCTTGGGATTCCTCTTTCAGGATTGACTAAAGATTGATACTCGTCTAAAATGTTAACTCCATCAGTAATGACGATAGCAATTTCAGTGATCTTGTTTTCTTGTCCAAAACCACCCGTTGTTTCTAAATCTACAACCGCATATTTTCTAGTAGCATCACTCACTGCCCTGAAGGTAAAGGTTTTCTATTCGAAATATTGATCTAAGTTTTCCAAATTATTCAACATTTCAATTTTCTGATTTTTCAGTAACCAAACTTGATCTGCATACTGCTCTACATTCAATACATCATGTGAAATAAACAGAACTAGCTTATTTTTTGAAAGCGCTTTTAATAATTTGAACACTTCTTTTTTCGCTTTAACATCCAAGTGAGCTGTTGGTTCATCTAGAAGTATCACCGGAGTTTTTTGAACCAATACTTTAGCTAAACTAGCTCGCTGCTTTTCCCCATCACTAAGAGAGTTTATGTTTTGATGTTTCAAATCCTGTAAACTCAAACACTCTAGGACTTCTTCCAACTCTTCAACATCCTCTTCTTCTAAGTTTAATTTCCATGAAAGAAATGGGGTTCTACCTAAAGAAACATAAGTAAACACATCCAAATCAATATCAACTAAACCATTAGAAACCCCTATGATTTTAGCAACTTCCTGACTTGACTTCTTATTCAATGAATCTCCATTCCAGTTTATTTCTCCTGATTGAAGTTTTTGCTCACCGGTAATGGAATTCATCAATGACGATTTTCCAGATCCATTTAAACCCATAATAGCAATCATGCCTGTCTCTTCAGAGGCTATAGACACATTCGTAAAAAGCTCTTTACGAAATGCAAGTGAAATATTATGTATGCTTAAACCCTTAGCCATTTTTCCATCTAGATTTAAGTAATAAAAGAATAACGATTGGAGCTCCAAACATCGATGTCACAATATTAATAGGAACTGATAATTCACTTCCAGGTAAAGATGCTAGCCAGCTTGAAAACACCATAATTGCAGCGCCAAAAATGACACAAGGCAATAACAGTAAACTCGGATTATCTTCTTTGCTTAAAAATCTAACGGCATGTGGCACCATTAAACCAACAAAAGCAATCGGACCACAGAATGCTGTAATGACTCCGACTAAAACACAACTTACTATAATGTAATATCTTTTTAAGCTGACAATATTTAAACCCAATAGTTGAGCTTGCTCCTGAGGAAGTAATAAATACTTGATTCCATTCTTTCTCAATAACAAAGCTATAACTCCAAGACCTGTCAATATCAGTAAGACCAATAACATTGTTGAATCCTCAATAAATGTGCTTCCCAATGTCCAAAGTATAAATGATTGTAAATCCTCTGCATTACTTACAAACTGAAGGAATCCAACCAAAGAAGAGGCAATACTTCCTATCATCACTCCAACAATTAGAATGGCAATGTTTGATTTTACTTTCTTCGTCAAAAGTAGAACCAAAGACATGACCAATAAACAACCTATAAAAGCTGATAATACTTTACCCCATAATAAGTCTAGGTTAGCAAACCACCAAGTTGCTGGACCCAAGACAAACAAAGCTACACCCATCGAAGCTCCTGAAGAAACTCCAAGAATACTAGGTCCGGCCAAAGCGTTTCTAAACAATGCTTGCATTAATAATCCGGCAGCAGATAGACCAGCTCCAATACAAATACTGGTTAGTACTTTCGGCCATCTTAAATCTCTAATGATTGTTGTATCTAAGTCACTTAAGTCTCCAGTTATAATGTCCATGAAAGAAATACTAACAGAACCAAATACAAGGTGCAAAAACACAGCTAGCACTAACAGTACTATACCCAATAAAAAATATTTTCTAGGGAATTTTCTCATCAAGGTAATCGCTTATAATAAAACAGACTATCATGCTGACCTTTGAAAATCTTCTTATAATCTTCCAAAACTAAATCAGGACGAAATACACCTACTTCCCAATAGTCATTTGCTCCATCTTCCCTTGCTCTTCCAACGCAATTAAAAACCTTACGTCTTTTAAAAGGTTTGAATCTCATGTACAATGGATTTTCTGACTTCAATTGAATTAAAGAAGCAGCTGTTCCAGGATTCAACCAATAATCTGAACCTGCACATTTATGAATCATCACTTCAAAATCTTTAGATAAACTACCTTTTCCTTTTGATGATGAAAATGCATATTCTCCTCCTGCATCAAATATCATTTTAGAAACATAACTTTCTCCAGCTGGTGTATACCAAACTCCTTGATAATCATTACCCACCATAACTTGTGGCGGATTTTTATAGCTAAACATATGCTTTCTATATTCTTTTTTCACAACAGAATAGATAGAGTCTGCTCTTTCCATATTACCTAGAAGAGCTCCATAAAACTTTATCCATTCGGCTCTTGCCAAAGCACTTCCTTCCTGCCACTCCAAGACTGGTATCATCAATATACCTTGATTTTCGAAAAACTTGAATTCAGAACTTCCATTTACCTCAGCTGAATAAAAAATAGCATCTGGTTTAATTTGTAGGATTCGTTCCTTATTGAAAGAGGCAATTTCACCTATGGTTAGAATTTCATTCTCATCCATTCTTTTTCTTACCGTTGAATCGTAAGCATAAGCCTTATTATTGAACCCCTTTATCTTATCTAATCTATCAAGCACTTTAAATGCCCCTAATTGAGATGAAGAGATTAATAAACATTTATCTAGAGAGTGAAATTCACCATTAGGTCGTTGAACACGACCTGCTACAATCTTTAAATCAAGTAAATTTCTATTGTTTGATTGAGACGATTTCACTTTTAAGTAAAGCGTGTCTTGCCTTTCGTGAAGACTAAAAAACATTGCGTCTTCAGTATGAGATAAACCTTCATCCAATTGCTCAACCTGTTTGGTTTGACAAGCAATAAAAAACAATAAAAGAATGATTAAGTATCTCATTATTTACTTGGTATAAACAACCTCCAGTTTTCGTCTTCTAAACCTGATTCTTCTACTAAAAATCTAGAAAGAGAATAAAACAAATCAGACATACGGTTGACATAAGGTAAAACACCTTCTAATATATCATCCTGTTTGTTTAAGGTTACCAATCTTCTTTCTGCTGTTCTTAGGCGAGCTCGAACCACATGAGCTTGTGCTGCAGATTTTGTTCCTCCAGGAAGAACGAAATGATCACTTACTGTTGAAAGCCCAGCCTCCAACTCGTCAATCCATTTCTCCAATTCCTCTGTTTTAGAAATAAAGATATTTTCTTTTCCTTCCGGATATTGATCTGAGGGAGTAGCAACTACTCCCATCAAATCCATCATTGTCCATTGAAAATCTTTTAACCTAAGTTGCCAAAGGTGATCCATTGGTAATTCCATTCGAAGTACACCCATATGAGATACTACTTCATCCAAAATTCCGTTTGCCTCAATTCGAATGTCATCCTTTTCAACACGACTCCCAATTATTGCAGTTCTACCTTTGTCGCCTCCTTTAGTATAGATTTTCATTTAATGTTATTTTATATTTAAAAAGCAATCCCGTTTGGAGCAATTCCAGTTGCATGAGATGATACTAAGTTACCATTCTCATCATAAACTTTCATTGTTCCATTTGACGTATAATCCCCAGTTAAAACAACCAAGTTACCTGATTCGTTTATAGCCAATCCAGTTACCGTTTCATCAGATATAAAAGCAGAAGTTTCAACTGAACTTGCCGAGATGTCTAATTTATAAACCATGTTGTTATGATAGTACAATGTTTGTCCATCATTTGAGATAGCAAGCTTACTCACAGAAGTAGTTGAATCACCAAGCGCAATTGTTTTCATAACTGAATAATCAGTACCAGATAGCTGAACTAATTTAGATCCTTCTTGTGCGATTATTGCACTCCAATCAGAATTATAAGTAGTCTTACCATTTGTTAAAACCCAGATATTTTCATTAGCATCTTTTACAATTGTTGAAGGACCAGCTCCAACCGTTACTTTCTCTGTTTCGTTTAGAGTAGTTAAATCCACAATAGAAATTGTGCTATCAGAACCCCACGCAAAATTCGCTACCAATAAATCAGAACCATTAACAGCCATTCTTTCTGGTCCAGCACCTACAGTTACCGAGTCTATAATTGAATGTGAAGCTGGATCGATTTCGAAAACCCCGCCAGGTGTTGTTCCATTTGTTACGAATATTCTTCCGTCTGTATCTATAGCGTATCTTGGATAAGACATAGAAATAGTTGCAACAGATGAGAAATCTGAAACATTAACCACCTCAACTTTTTGAGAGTTATTCACTACAACGTAAGCATTTCCTTCAGCTATAATCATGTCTTGAGCAACATCTCCAAGTTCTTCACCATTAGCCGTAAAAAACAAGTTTTGTTCAACGTTTCCTTCAGAATCAACAGATGAAATGGAAGCATTATTCCCTAAAAAGGCTCCTTCATTAATTACATAAGATTTAGTTACAGCCGGATTATCTGTACCGCCATTTCCGTTATCATTATCCTCATTATCATTTTTACATGCAGTTAAAGCCAATAGCGATAACAGTCCTAATTTTGACCAGTTTTTCATTTTTCTTTTGTTTTAAAATTGATTTTTATTCCTAGTTGTGTAAATCTTCCTGGCATTGGGAATCCCCTAACCCAGACAAAGTCTTTATTCAGCACATTTTCAACATTCAAAAAGGATGTTAAATTGATTTTCTTAAATGATTTATTGATACTAATCTGACCATGAACAATAAATACCGGGTCCAATGACCAAACCTCAATATTATCCGAGGTAGTTTCTCTGCGTGATGTATAATCACCACCTAGGTTAATTTTCCAATTTTTAAACCTTAAATCCAGATTGGCGTTTGCTCTATATTTAGGCGTATAGAATAATTGCTTTCCAATCAAAGCATCGTTTCCTTGATAGTTTTCTATTATTTCGGACTTAGCAAATGAAGCTTGACTTGAAAGTTCAACAAGAACGTTGTTTACCGTCTTTCCATATTTCAAATCTGTTGTAATCCCTCTTGACCATACTTTCTGATAGCTAACCGGTGACCAAAAAGCTCCTTCACCAGGTACCCATTGAATCCAATTATCCAAAACAATATGATAAAGACTAACATTGATTAACAAACAGGATTTATCGAAATCTTTATACCAACTTGCGTTCAAATCACTCCCATATCCTTTTTCAGGATTTAAATCAATTACACCACTATTTTGCCAGTATCTATCGTTTAGTGTTGGGATTCTAAATTTATCCTCCAAATTCAAACGAAGCTTTAGATTCTTATGCTTTTTAAGCAAAGAAATTGACTTTACCACTTGTTCCTTGAAATTCTCGTAATACTCAAAACGCAGCACAGGTAGAACTTTGAATCCCTTCCATTCAAAATTATATCTTGCAATTAAATTAGCTTGATTCTCTCGTATCTCACCCCCATAGTTTTGAACCTGTGCGATATCATCTCTAAACAATCCGGTTAATGATAACAGCCTTCCTTTTTTCATTACACATGCATAGGATAGTTTTCCCCTATAACTTTTAGTCGCTATGTAACTATCTACCGCAGTCATCCCGTTTAAATATTCGGATTTATAAAGAGAAGCATCACTAAAATAACCGAACATGGCTTTAAAGAAATATTTATCTCCCTGCCAGTCCAACTTGGCAACTACTCTGTGATTGGTATCCTGTTGATTTGGAATCGTAGCACTTGGTCTTAAATCCTTATTTGAAAGTCCTCCCCAATAAGAAATACCGACTTTACCCTTCTTCAACTTCCTGTACAACTCGGCCTGAGCGGTAATTCGTTGAAAGCTTTCATCTCTATTTAAAATTATTGAATCGGAAACATAGTAATTGGGAGCATCAGTTAATAAAACACCGGTTTGCAAAGAGTATTTTTTATTTGAGAATTGATAAACAAACTGATGATTTTGATTAGGAACGATACTGTCTCTCTTCAAGTACCTATAGTCATTCATACCGAAAGAGTTCGCATAGGATAAAGAGTGACCTTGGTTAAAATTCAGATTTGACTGATAAGCAATAACACCCCCAACTGTACCTGAACCATAATTACTACTTGCTGGTGACATGTTGATAGACATTCTACCATTTAAGGGCATTGATTCTCTCCCAAAATCATATGAACCTAAGGTTAAAGAGTTGATGTTAAACCCATTCCAATTAAAGACGGTATGACTGGAAGACATTCCTCTTAAAGTAACCGAAGAAACAGTACCTGCAGGACCATAGGTTTTAGTATCAATACTTGATTGTCTTCGCAACTGTTCAGCCAAAGACTTTGAAAAATAAGATTCCTTTGGCTTAATATCAAGCACAAATTGTCCCTCTCGATTTTCGGCAGAGTTAGCACCAATAACCAAAGTATCTAGATCCACAAACATGGAATCTTGTCCGGCTATTATGCCAAACAAAAACATACAAACGATAAGTATTCGCATAAACATTTATTCTGAGCAACCTTCCTTCGAGGTATACTACAAAACTGTTGATCTCTCAACACACAGGCAGGTCTCCTGACTTGCTGATATTGACGCCTTCCCGAAAACCGGTGGCGAGGGTGTCAATAAAGTCTTGCGACTCCAGCTTACAGTAGCGAGGACTGTCCAGGATTTGCCTAAGCGCACCTGATTCCCTTTTAAGTCGTTTTGTGAAAAACAAAAACGACCACCTGATGGCACAAATGTATAACTTTTTAATGGACAAAGATTTTACTCACCAAATATTTGTCCTATTCCTTATATTCATACAATCAAATTTCAGACTATGAACATCGATTTAGAGATTGCATCAAAATGTGAATTAAAACACATCAAGGAAATAGCCAATACACTTAAGGTAAATGAGGACGATTTAGAAATGTATGGTAAATACAAAGCCAAACTTCCTTTATCATTAATTGATGATTCAAAGGTTGACAAAAGCAACTTGATTTTGGTTACAGCTCTTACTCCTACACCAGCAGGAGAAGGTAAAACAACCGTAAGTATAGGTTTAAATGAAGGGCTAAACAAAATCGGAAAACAGTCGGTAGTTGTTTTAAGAGAACCATCTTTAGGTCCTGTTTTTGGAATCAAAGGTGGAGCTGCAGGTGGAGGTCATTCACAGGTAGTACCAATGGAGGATATTAACCTTCACTTTACTGGTGATTTTTCCGCTGTTGAAAAAGCAAACAATTTACTAGCTGCTTTAATAGATAATAATATTCAGTCTAAAACTAGAAGTTTAAATATCGATCCAAGAACTGTTGTTTGGAAAAGGGTTATTGATATGAACGATAGAAGTTTACGTCATATAATCATTGGTGTTGGTGGATCTCCTAACGGAATGTTAAGAGAAGATGGCTTCAATATTACAGCAGCTTCTGAAATCATGGCTATACTTTGTATGTCCACTGATTTAAAAGATCTAAAAGAAAGAATTGGAAATATTTTTGTTGGATATACTTTTGATAAAAAACCAATCTATGCTCGTGATCTGAATGCAGAAGGTTCGATGACTCTTCTTCTGAAAGATGCAATTAAGCCTAATCTTGTTCAAACCTTAGAACATAACCCAGCGATTATTCATGGTGGTCCGTTTGCAAATATCGCACAAGGAACCAACACGATTATTGCCACAAAAATGGGAATGTCTTTAAGTGATTATGTAGTTACCGAAGCAGGATTCGGAGCTGACCTAGGTGCTGAGAAATTCTTCAATATTAAATGCCAGTATGCTGGTTTAAAACCTAAAGCAACTGTTATTGTTGCTACTATCAAGGCTTTAAGACACCATGGTGGAGCTAGTAAAGATGAACTAGGACAAGCAAACTTAGCATACGTTCAAAAAGGAATTATCAATTTAGAAAAGCACATTGAAAACATTCAGAAGTACGGTATCGAACCGGTAATTGCTGTTAACCATTTCTATACAGATAGTGATGAAGAAGTTCAATTTGTAGTAGATCATTGTGCTTCAATTGGAATTAAAGCTGTAGTCTCAAAAGGTTGGGAACTAGGTGGAAACGGAACACAAGAATTGGCAGCTGCAGTTGTTGAATCTATTGAAACCGGAAAGAACCAATTCAAAGGTTTATACAATTGGAAAGCTACTGTTGAAGATAAAATTGACACTATAGCCAAAGAAATCTACGGAGCGATAAAAGTTAACTACGACAAGAAAGCTTTGAATGGATTAAAAATGATCAAGAATTTATGCTTAGAAGACTTACCTATTTGCATGGCTAAAACGCAAAAATCATTCTCTGATAATGACAAACTTCTTGGAAGACCTGAAGGCTTCGAGATTACAGTTAGAGAATTCGAAATTGCTGCTGGAGCTGGTTTCATTATTCCGATACTTGGAAAGATGATGAGAATGCCTGGTTTACCTGCTACTCCTGCCTCTGAAGGAATGGATATAAGTAAAGATGGTATAATAAATGGCTTGAGCTAGATCTACCCAATTTAAAAAAAAAGCTATTTATTGATTTTCAATTAAATAAAAACCCTTTAATCCTATTTCGTTTAGCTTATAATTAAACGAGTGAAACATTTATTTAATTTATGTTGTAAGTTTAAGTAAGGAACTAAGATGATATGGGATTAATAAGACTTTTATACAGAAGTAAGGAAACTTCATCATTTAATAAAAATGATGTCGAATCTTTAGTAAATCAAGCAAGAAAAAATAATATTAAAAATGAAATAACCGGAGCACTTATTTATGTAGATGGTTATTTCATGCAGGTATTAGAAGGAGAAAGTGAAGCAGTAAATCACTTACTATATAATAAAATTTTTAGGGATGAAAGACATTTCAATCCTAAAGTATTATTACAAGAAGTCATTACTAAAAGGCACTTCCCTGAATGGGATATGGGACTAAGAATTTTAGATACTATAGATGATGTTGATGTTTCGGATATGAATAAATCACAATCCCATATGGTGGTCGAAATCATGAAGTACTTTTACGTTACTGGGGATTACTTTCTAGAAGACTTTTGGAAAAGTAAAAACAGCTAACGCTTCAATAAATAATCATAAATCTGCTCTTGAGACCTGTTTACTTTTTTGTCCGACTTGACATACTTGTTATCCAGTTTCTCATTCCAAATTCTAGCTTTCAAGTTATCAGACCACTGTAGTTCCATAAAATCTAAAAGCTCTTTCTTGATATAATCCGCTTTCATTTCACAAGCTACCTCAACTCTATGATCTAAGTTTCGCTTCATCATATCGGCAGAACTAATGATTACTTTCTTATTCTCTCCAGCACCAAAAACAAATATTCTCGAATGCTCTAGATACTTATCTACAATACTAATTGCTTGAATATTTTCAGACTGTCCCTTCACTCCAGGTACCAATCCCATCACTCCTCTCACAATCAATCTAATCTTAACACCTGCATTACTCGCTTGATATAAAGCTGTCACCAAGTCATTCTCTATCAAATTGTTCACCTTTAAAAAGATCTCTCCTTTTTTCCCTTTTTTAGTCTCCCCATTTATAGCAGCAAGCATACTTGAACGCATATTTATTGGAGACACCCATAAGTTAGAGAATTGATAATCAAACTTCTTTTTTTCAACGATCCCAAATACTTTTCTAACAGATGTTCCTATAGCTTGATCTGAAGTAAACAAAGTATGATCGGAGTAAATCTTAGCACTAGATTCATTAAAGTTTCCGGTACCAACACAAGTATAATATTTGTTCCCCTCTTTTTCCGCTCTCGTTATTTGAAGAATTTTAGCATGTACCTTATATCCTTCTAATCCGTAATGAACTTCAATCCCTTCTTCCTCTAATTTTTGAGCCCACTTAATATTAGCCTTTTCATCAAATCTTGCCAGAAGTTCAATAAAAATAACCACCCTTTTTCCATTTCTTTTTGCATTAACCAATGCATCTACAACCTGAGACTCCTCTGCCAATCGATAAGCTGTTAATCTAATAACCTTAACTTTCTTATCAATCGCCGCTTCTCTGATTAAGTTGGTGAAATAATTAAAAGAATGAAACGGATAGTGCAATAAGACATCCTTCTTTTGGATTACCTTAATGATACTGTGTTCCTTTTCAAAATCAGGATGCTTTAAAGTTGGTCTATTGTTATTTTTCAAATGTGCTCCTCCCACTCTAGGGAACTTAATAAAGTCTTTGAAATTATGATACCTACCACCTGGCAACATTTGATCCAAGTCTTTAATCCCCATCTTCTCCGTAAAAGCTCGTAGTAAATCTACTGGCATAGCTTCATCATAAACGACTCTAACCGGTATACCTTTACTCCTTTGCTTCAAAGACTTCTTCATTTTATTTAGAAAGTCGAGAGAAACATCATTATCTATATCTAACTCTGCATCTCTAGTAAATTTCACCGTATAGGCTTCAACTGTGTCAAATTCGTAAGAAGGAAATAAATCTTCCAACATGAAACGAATCACATCATCCAGAATAATGATATACTGTTTATCTTCCTTTTTAGGTAAAACCAAAAACCTAGCACAGGTTGTAGTAGGAATCTTCACTAATGAATAATACTTCTTTCTTAGTCCCTTTCTAAGTTTAACTGCAAGGAAAATATCTTTATCCTTTAACATAGGAAAACCAGGTGCTTGATCAAGCATTATAGGCCCTAAGGCTGGTTTTACTTTATTTAGATAATACTCTTTTACAAACTCTTGCTGTTCTTCATCCAACTCTTTTTCATTGATTAGAAAGACATGTTCATCTTCTAATTCACTAATGATATTGGCGTATGTCTTTTCAAACTCTTTCTGCTGCCAAGAAACGGTATTTAATATCTCATCTAAAACGATCTCAGGATCATCTTCATAAGCTGATTTACCTTTTTTACCGAAAGATATAAGTCTTTTAATCGTTGCCACTCTAACCCTAAAAAACTCATCTAAATTGGAAGAAACAATTCCCAAAAACACTAATCTTTCTATCAAGGGAACATTTTTATCCTGAGCTTCCTGAAGTACTCTGTGGTTAAATGACAACCAACTTATTTCTCTGTTGAAAAACTTATAATCCATGTTAATTTTCTTGACCAGCAAAGTTAGGCTTTTATCGAAAAAATTCATGATATTCACATTAACTTATAATTAAAGTCTGTGAAGTTAGATAGATATGGAGCGATTGATATTGGTTCAAACGCTATACGTGGCCAGTTCGCTAATGTCCTTTTACTTAAAGGTCAAAAGCCTGAGGTATCAAAAGCTCATACGGTAAGGACCCCTATTCGATTGGGTGAAGATTCATTCACATTAGGATATATAAGTCAAGAGAAAATAGACCTAATGGTTCATGCCTTTAAAGCTTTCTATCACCTGTTCAAAGTATACGGAATAAAGAAGCATCAGGTATATGCTACATCTGCAATGCGAGAAGCTAAAAACGCTGATGAAGTCATCAAAACAATCTTAGCTGAAACGGGATTTGAAATTCAGATCATTGACGGAAAAAGAGAAGCCGAAATAATCTATAGCTCTCAGTTAATGGATTTATTGGAAGATGATCGAAACTACCTATATATGGATGTTGGTGGAGGTTCTGT
This sequence comes from Flavobacteriales bacterium, assembly GCA_965661855.1. Lineage (GTDB taxonomy): Bacteria > Bacteroidota > Bacteroidia > Flavobacteriales_C > CBFIFL01 > CBFIFL01. The sequence goes on along the minus strand of CBFIFL010000001.1, from coordinate 3,108 downwards.
TGAACTTACATTATTCAAAGAAGGTGAACTTATTTCCTCGAACTCATTTAAACTGGGTACGATTCGTTTGCTAAACGAGTTGGATGATGAACAGGAATGGACTAGAATGTTTAAATGGATTAAAGAAAAAACTAAGGGAGTTAAAAATATTCAAGTATTAGGCTCTGGTGGAAACATTAGAAGTCTTTTCAAACTTAGTAAGCAAGTGAAAGGATCTCCAATTCATATAGATACTTTAGAAACGCTTTACGAAGACTTAGCATCAGTGGGATACGATGAACGTATCGCTAACTATGAACTTAATCCAGATAGAGCGGATGTAATTATACCTGCAGCCAACCTATTTATTGAGGTTATGCATGCTGCTAAAGCACAAGAAGTATTGGTTTATAAGGTTGGGTTAAATGACGGTATTGTTCATCATTTGGTTCAAGCAAACTCGGCAAGAAGAAGTTTCATATAGCTTTATTCAAGACAAAAAAAAGGCTGTTCATTAATATGAACAGCCTTTTTTGTATAGTATCTAATTAATTAGAATTTAGTTGATAAACCAGCTCTAATTAATCCACCACCACCAAATCCAATCTCAAGGTTTGCACCTATTGCATCAGAAAAGAAGTATTGACCACCGTATGCAATTCTAAATGCAATTGGGTTAATTCCCTCTAATGCATCATTTACATAAGCTGGATCAGTTGATTCGAAATAATATGAAGCTGATCTATATCCTGCTCCAATTCCAAAGTAAGAATCAAACTTCTCTGAACTTCCAAAGTGAATATCAAACCTAGCCATTGCTCTTAAAGTTGACTGACCAGCAGTATAATCATAAGTATCAGTTGCTGTAGCACTCATATCAGAGTAATTTACATCCACTCCTAAACTTACTTTATCAGAAACCATGTAAGCAAATCTACCTCCAATTGGTCCTAATATTGATGCAGAAACATTTGCTCCTAAAGATGCACTTGTCTCAACACTACTTTGAAGAATTGCATAACCTTAGTTTAATCCTCCTCCATAGTATGCTTGAACAAACATGTCTCCTGAAGAAACTGCCTGAGCGTTTACTGATGATAATCCAGCTACTCCCATTAGAGTTGCTGCTAAAAACGTCTTAATTTTGTTCATAATCTGTGTTTTATAATTTATAACAATATAGTCTTAAATAACAAAAAAGGGTTCTTTATTATAAAGAACCCTTTAACAACCTTTTATTAATAAAGTCTAAGCTATCAAACTTTTATAAGTATCAGCATCTAGTAAGTCTTCTAACTCTGCTGTATTTGTCAACTTAATTTTGATCATCCATCCTTCTCCGTATGCATCAGTGTTAACTGATTCTGGAGCAGATTCTAAATCTTCATGGAATTCAATAATTTCTCCTGATAAAGGCATGAACAAATCAGAAACCGTTTTAACTGCTTCAACTGTTCCAAAAACCTCTTCTCTATCTAATGTCTCACCTTCTGTTTCAACTTCAACGTAAACGATATCTCCTAACTCACCTTGAGCAAAATCAGTAATTCCTACTGTTGCTACATCTCCTTCAATCTTAACCCACTCGTGGTCTTTTGTGTACTTTAAATCCGCTGGAATATTCATATCTTATTTGTTAAATATGCTGGCAAATATAAGCGTTTTACTTGGTAATAATTAAAATTATTGAGCCAAGTTAAACCTGATGCTTATACCACCATTTGAGTTTATGTTTCTAAATGAGTTAGAGATTACTGGGTCATTTAACACTCTATCATAAAATGCTCTCACGATTAACCTTTCACTTACTTTATAATCTGCCGATGTTTTTAAAGTAACCATTCTTTCTCCTCCTGTGGCTTGTACAATTCCATCTAACTGTCTAGTAAGCGTTACGTTGTTTCTAATCGACAAATCAAACCTTAAATCTAAATCGCTTTTCAACTTCTTTTTTGTCCCTCCAGGTAATGTAACCGGTACCTCAACTCCTTTAATGATATAACCTGTTCCAATCACAATTTCACTTCCTCTAATCTCTGTCATACGTTTAGATGACAGACTTAAAGACATATTTCTATCCTTCTTCACTTCAATCTTGGTAATCACTTTATTGTTCCATTTCATATCTATCTTGGCTAGCGGAGAGAACTGCTCAATAATAGTGGCATTGTTAATCACATTCTCTGGAACCATTTGATTCACGCCATCAAAGAAAGTTTCGGGATCCGTCTCTTCATAAATTAAGTTATTCGTGTACGAACCAATGCTGAAATTAGATCTGTAAGCATGAGAAAATTGAATCGACTTAAAATGCTTCTTAAGAGCAGGTATCTTACTTAACCCATTGTAAGTTACTCTCCAGTTTGGTTTAGGTAAACTTAAGAACGGAGAAGATAATTTCGTGGCAGAAGTATTTGTATAAGCCGATAAAAAACTCAATAATAAAACATCTTGATGCTCGGCTCCATAAGCAATAGGATATGGATTGTCAGGATCAGGATTAATTGTCGTAGCTCCTGGTTGACCACTTTCTCTTGCAAGTTTAGTTGCTACATCATACCTATTGTTTAAGAATTTATCGAAGGCGTCACTCTGATAATTATCCGTTTCACTTACCTTTTCAAAGGCCGTTCCCCACGTAATAATAGTTGCACTAAAGTTTCCGGTTACAGTAGGTGTCAACGATTCAAAACTGCCATCTCCAGCCGCTCTATACAATTCAGTGCTACTTTCCGCATGAGTTCTTTTTGCAGTTAATTCGATTCTAAATTTCGGTATTGGTTCAAGTGTTGCCCTAGCACCGAAGTCTCTCTTAAATGTCTGTGAGAATCGTGTATTGATTGTAGTATCTTGAGTTAACCACTTGTTATTCTCCACCCTATTTTGAAAATCTTGTTTGCTTTCTTGCTGACCAAAAACGAATCCTAAACCAGGAGCCATTTGATCCAGGTCATTACCTAGTAAAGTTGGTCTTGGCATAAAACCTGGAAGCAAAGTACCACTGGTTTCATTATATGTAGCTGATACATTCTTTAGCATCATCATCGTTTTTAAGGTTTGATCAATTACATCCTTAAATGTAATCTCAGCAGGCTCTTTCTTAGTAGAGTCTTTTACGGCTTTTTCACC